>NZ_KV786168.1:6672-44464 GCF_001806865.1 Corynebacterium sp. HMSC28B08 | reverse complement strand
TGGGTGTGGGGTGGTTTGGGCGTTGTTTGCTGCCTGATGGGTAGGCGTTGATGTGGGTGTGGTTGGGTTGGCGTTTGTGGGGTGTGTAGAAGCCTTTGCCGAGGATGTAGATTTCTTCCCATGCGCTGCCCCATGGGAGGTCGAGGGCTCCCATGCCGGGGCCTGTGTTGGTTTTGATCCAGGCGATGGTGTTTCGGCATTGGGGTTTGGGGACGCGCCATGTTCCGAAGATCATGGCTGGTTTGGTTGTTCCCCAGTGAGTGATGAGTTCGTCGCGGGCGTGGGTGGTGTTGTCGCCTGTGATGGGTTTGTGTTTGTTGCCGTGGCCTCGGTATTTCATGCCGTAGGGCGGGTCGGTGATGAGGACGTGGGCCTGGTGTAGTTGGTTGAGGTGGTTGCGGTAGTCGTCGTTGACGATACACACATTATCGAATGAGTGTTCTATTTTCATGGTTGGGGACATCATAACTCCCCCACCACATTCACGGAAGCTCCCGAACCTCCACATGCCTCCGCCGCAATCGCGCGCTCCTACACTCACCACCCGGATCTAGATAGTGGTTCAACTCGTGCATGAATCGGGTTGGCGATGACTCCCCGCAGCACTCACAAATCAACAGGGACTCATGAAACAGCGGGGCGGTCACGACTCCCCCGTTTCGATGATCGTCTCCAGCATGTCCACAATGTCCTTCCCATCCACCATGTGTGGTAGGGCATGCTCCGGTTGTGGGTGGTTTTTGCGCGCCTGGTCTAGCAACGCGCGTGCTTCGCCCGGGGTCATTCTTGCTCAACGTAAAATAGGACATCTTCAGTGACCTGTTCGACTGTTGCTTCCTCCATTAATTCGTCGAGGACCTTCAATGCCATCTTGAGGTCCAAGCTTGCGCGGAAGTGCCCGCGCCTCTTTAGCAGCAGGATGTACTCCCACGCCTGATCGCTCCATGCCTCGTATTGCTTATTCACTACTCTTCTCCTTCGAGGATGAGACGGATCGCGTTGGCTACCTCGGAAGCGAGGTAATTGTCTGGTTGGTGTCTCATGTCCCGCTGTAGGAGCATGAGGTGCCCGCGTAGCCGGATGACTTCCTCCGCAAGCTCCGGGGCGAGGGCGACCAATTCCCGGTTCGCGCCCCCCACCGTGTAGGAATGGTGAAGTCGCACCGGCACACCATAAGCACCCTTTGGGCCTATATCCGGGGTTGTCCATTGCCACGGCCCGGGTGTGGTACTACGCAGCAGTTCTTGCAGCTTTTCGACGCTTGGTAGGCTCATTGCTCGTCCTCCTTCATGGGCGTGTCGCCCGTTTTCGGCTTGTCGGGGGTGAGCAGTCCCGCATTGTTGAGGGTCTCAGCTAGGTACACCAAAAATGGCCTCAGGTCGTCGTTCGTGCTGGTGTTTGGGGTGTATGCTGTGACGGCTGCCCTTAGCAAAGCAACGGCCCTTTCGATGCGGCTCATTTTCCCCACCCCCAGCGCAAAATTCGGCGGGTTTTGCGGGCCATTTCCGAGTTGCTCATACGCGTCGCTGCTGGACCAATCCAGATTCCAGCGTTCTTTAAGAACGGGTCGCTGCTACTACCCGCGACAATGCTTCCCGCGGGCAGTGCTGCGTATTCTTTTTCCGTCGTTACCGTCTCTGGATCAGCAGGGCGGGCTGACACAAGCGGGGCAATCAAGGTAACTTCACTGTCGTACCAAGTGGTACAACCGTTAACTTCCCGCGTATACCAATTACCATCATCGTCAAACTTAAGCGCTACGACTCCACATTCTCTATCTGCCCCGTCGTCAACGTTCACCAGCCATGCTTCACCCACTGGTACGTCCTCCGGGCGGGTTGTTTCCTCCGGGAATGTCAGATCGGACAGGATCACCAATGGAGTTAGTACAGAGTTTGGGTAATCTGGATCAGGGAACGCAATTAATGCGCATCCGCACTCGTCTAATTTGTCTCCAATCACCAGCACGTCGCCGTAATGCTCATGCTTCGCCCAGCGCCCCAACAAACCCGTCGTTGGCTTCTTAGGCTTCTCCCCAATCTGTACGCCAGCCTTACGCAAAGCGTCGATCTTATCCTCGCCCACAATCGCGGCGATTTTTCTGTAATCATATGCAGTCATTATGTCTCCTTAGAGGTTGTTCGGATTTCCCGAATTGTTACTGGTCAGCAAAGCTATCCGCGATCTTTTTAAGCTTGTCCCGGTACCACTTATGAATATTCGCTTCATCTTTGCGTCCGTAAAGCATTTCGTTATGGCGCTGGTCTTCCGCTTCGAGTTTGAGTTCCTGGACTTGACCGCGTAGGCCATAGACCGCCCACGCGGCCTCTTCGCGCGCGTCTTTGGCCTCCTTGCGTAGCTCCATGTTTTTGCCCTTGTGCTGCTCAATGAGTGAGTTCTGTGCCCACAGGCGATAGGCGGAATATCCCGCTGCGATAATCAGCGCAATTTCCACCGCGATTAGAAAAAACATCATCGTTTCCTTGTTAGATATTGATTGGATTGTTAGAAGTGATAGATCATTTCGTGCCCTTGGCTGTGCGAACTTGGTTTAGTAGATAATCGTTCAGAATCAATGCACCCTTTAACTGCTGTTTCTGAATCGCTATCCGCTGCTCCACATCAGCTAGATTCAGCGCCTGTACACTCGCCGGTTTGCCGGCCTTTCGCTTCACGTCTTGCGCCATCACGCGCGACATAAGCTCGCGCACGTAAGGCCGCCAGTTCGCGTCTTCGTCTTTCTTTTCGAGCAGGTGCAGGCACTCGTCGCATAGGCGGTCTGTTTTCCATGTTTTAAGCGACTGTTGCAGGTTCATTGGTTTTTCCGATTTCTGTGATGGTGATGTGTGCGCCGGTTTTTTCGCCTGGCGCTGCGCGGCGCTTCGTGCCGATGATTCGCACGACTTGCGCGTCGTCGAGGTATGCTGCTCCGCTTAGCCCGTCGGCTGTGGAGCGCAGTAGCTTGTCAATGTCTGGGCGCTGTGTCATGAGTGGTGCGGGCTTGCTGCCCATGGCTTTGGTGCGTGGCAGGACGAACACAACATTGAGGCTGACTGCGCCTTGGATGGGTTGTGTGCAGTGCAGGCGGGTGACTTGTGCGACTGTTTCCCGCCACGGTTTGACCTTTTTGGAGGATTCGACGAGGACGACTCGTCCGCCTCGAATGAATCCTTTTTTGCTGCCCTGTGGGGCGGGGACTCCTGGTATGAACATTTTCATTAGGCAGCCTCCCCGTGAGCCTGTTGTCTCATCCTCCGCTTCTTATCGCGGTGTCGTCTCTGGGATTCGAGAGTGCAAGGTTTGCATCTGAATCGCTGTCCGTCCCAATACAATTCACTATTGGGGTGGCCATTGGCGCATTCCCCCACTTTCCAGTCTTTACCCCATGTCCTTCTGGCATTTTCGAAGTTTGTTAAACAACGCAGATGATCTGGATTTACGCATCTTCTTGACTTGCATAAATGATCGATCACATAGCCCTCTGGGATTTGCCGGCCATTATGGTAGACCCATGCTGCTCGGTGTGCCGTGACAATGTTTCTATCTTTTTCATTCTCCCAGCCGACTTGGGCATAGCCATGTGATGCGGTGCTGTATGTACTGATCCAGCAACCTTTGCTATCAACTATGTATCGTGTGGCTGCGCGTTCCTGAACTCGTTGCGGGATGATTATTTTTCTTTTCGGTTTTCTGTACCTATTTATCTTTCTTTCCACTTTTTCTCCATAAAAATAGCCGCATACAAACAAAGCGTTTTGCATGCGGTTCGGTTGCACATTTTTGGGATTAGGCTGTGCGTTGTTGATTCCCTAATCCCTTAGTTAAAAGGTGGTTCGTCGTTAGCGTTGCTTGCGCCGAATGGGGTTTCTTGCTGGCTACCGAATGGGTCGGCCTGCTGCTGGTTGGGCTGCTGGTTCCAGTTGTTGCCCTGGCCTTGATTGCTGGTTGATTTCGTGACTTGCGCGGTTGCGAAGCGCAGGTCCACAGCCACTGAATCGGCTGTGAGGGAGATTTGCATTTGTTCCCCTCGCTGCGAGTTCCATACGCTCGGCTTCGCGCGTCCAGTGACGGTGACGCGCATGCCCTTGCCGAGTGTGGTTGCCGCGTTCTCAGCGAGGCTGCCGTAGCAGGACACATTCACTGCCATTGCAGGGGTGTCTGCCCATTGACCGACTTGGTTCTTCTCGCGCTCTGACCAGAGGATGGTGAATCCTGCCCATGCTTTGCCGTCTGGTTGGCGCTTGATGTTGGGGTCGCGGACAAGGTTTCCGGTGAATGTCATGGTGGTCATGGATTTATGTCTCCTTGGGTTGTTTGTTTGCGTAGTGCTCGACGAGTTTGTCGAGTCTTGTGAGTGCTTCTTGTGGGGTTGTGGCGCGTCCTTCGCGGGCGAGTCTTTTCTCGCGGGCTTTCTTCACGGCTTGTTTGATTGCTGCGCGTTGGGCTTGGGTGGGGCCGGAAACGCGCTGTGTTGCCGTCTGCTGGCCTGAAAAGGTTGTTCCGGGTGGAAGTTCACCTTTGGCTTCTCGGGCGCTTAAACAAGCATTGCGGTGATGGTCGAGAGCCTGGCGTTTCGTAGGCACCGCGTCCCACTCCGCTGCGATCGCTCTGGCATGGCGTTCGAGGGTTCCCACTTCGAGGAACTCACCCTCACGCTTCCCCCAGCGAATGACCGCGTCGATCCACACACGCTCGGGATAACGCTCCAGTGGAATGACCTCCGACCAAATGCGGAGCATGTCCTCATCACCGTTGGGAACGCGGTTGGGTGCGAGTTTTTCCGCCGCAGCGATGAGCCGCTTCATGAACTCGATGCGGTTGTTCATTGCGCAATCTCCCTCATGGGGTACACCTCTGCATCAATGACGGGCGGGTGATCGTCGTAGCGTCCAAAGTCCCACCCGCCCTTGCGCTTGTGCGGTAGCGGTTGAGTGTCCGCGTCGTTGACTGACTCCCAGCGCTGTTCATTGAGCCACGTGGTTGGGTGCGGAATGAGTCGGATTTCATCGACCCCCGGATTCATGGCATAAGCGCGGGTGAGTTCCAGGAGGTGGTCGGCATCGATGACTTTGAGCGCCTTGCGCCATGAGTTGAGTGATTTTTTCTTCGACGCGTTCTTGTGGCGTGGGTATGCCTGCCACCATTGTTCGAACTCGGTTGGGTAGGTGTTCGGTTTGGGGGCAGACACGTCCGAACTTGGTTCGGACATATCTTTTTCCTTATTCCTTATTCCCTGTTCCTTATTCCTTATTCCTAGAGTGAGTCCTCCGTGAGTGTTCAGTGAGTCCTCACTGATTAATTTTGTTTCCTCATTCCAGCTGGTCATGGGCGGTATTTGAGATTTACTAGCCCGGTTGACGCGCTGGTGCTCTTGCCACTGCAAAATTTGGAAAAACTGCCGTTTTTTGACCTCATACACGGCCACCATCGACCTACTTGAGTACTCGCTGAACGCTCTTGAAACGTCAGTGATGATTCCGTGAGGGTTCAGTGAGAACTCCGTGAGGAATAAATCGGCTGCGATTGACGCAGGGTCATACACTCCCCTCCCCTCGTCATCGGCCAGGTTCCACAAGCCGATAAACAAAAGCCGTTGAAAATAATCAAGCTCCATCACATCTGGCGATCGCCAGAATTGCGGCTTAATCGTACGGATACGTGCCATCGTCGTCATCCTCCTTTCCATAAATGCCCCGGTAGTACGCTGGCGGGAACTCTGGCTCTTTCCACGCACGGACAAGCAGCTCGCGCTCATAAGACCAAGCACCCGAGTTGTGAATCGCTCTATGGCAAGCTCCACAAACGGCAATGAGGTTAGCTTCAGTGTGCTCCCCGCCTTGGGACCGCATTTTGCGGTGATGAAGATGCTCCGCACGTCCCGTGCACTCGCCCGGAATCATCGCTTCGCACGTTCCCTCGGCTCGGTCAAGAACGGCGTTTGCGATAGCCGGGGGCATCGGATTACGGCGTTCCATGATGCGCTCCCGCGTAGGCCTGCCTGATTCCAGCCGAGATAGTCTGCAACGCTGACTGCTCCCCCTCCACAGCACGGAGCAGGTCTTTCGCCCGCCTGTACGCTGCGTCGGCCACATCACGCGCGTCGCGGCTCTCTTTCGTTGCTATCGTCGCCTGCGCTTCCTTATCCTTAATGCTGCCCTCCGCCGCTAGAAGCGCGTGGGCTTGAGCGTCCTCATACTCCGATTTCGCTTTGAGGAACTCCGCGTACCGCTTCGAGACAATCTCAACACCCTTATAGATGCGCTGATTCGTCTCACGAAGATCACGCTCAATCTGAACAGGATTAAGCGGTTCCATTGATCTGCGCCCTACGTAACTTGATGATGTTGCTCAGCGAGTCCTGGACATGGATAGCTTGAGCTTCCCGCCACACCTTCTTAAGCTGATCCTCACTCTCACAGGACATAGCCTTATCCGTCAGCTCTTGAATCTTCGGCTTCATCATCTCTTCGCGCGTCACACGCCGGTTACCAGCAAACCCGGCATTAGCAAGCGCGCGACCAAGCGCCGAAGTCTCACACGTCTCCAGAGCTGCTGTGCGCTGCGTCATACCGGCACCATCAATCTCGAAAGCGTGCCCCTCGGCCAGTGGCTTCTCATCCTCAAAGCTGCGCCACAAAGTAACCTTGACCACCCACCGGGTGCTACCAACATCGCCCGACATGTCCACGATCTCGCTGGCCATCCGATAGTCGGGATACTTTTCCTTAAAGCGCATGACGCGCTCCTCGACTGGCTCATAATTGTCCAGATTGATTTGATTCCCCATCGCTAATCCTCCTTAACGAACGTGATGGACAGGGTGGGCTTCCCCTCTTTCTCGACGGTGTACTGTGCTGCCATGTCCGGGTAATCCTTGCGGAACTTCGCGGCGTTGAACGTCTTGCGCACAGATGCGCGCTTCATCGTCACCGTCGCCAACCCCGGAAAGTCGTAACTGGCTGGACCATCGCCGATCTGGTACGTGATCTCTTCCCGCAACTCGGAAATGAGCTCGTCGAGGGCGCGCTTCTGCTCCGTGAGCTTGGCGATCTGCTCCAGTGGATAAGTGATATCCGGAAGCTCTTCCGCTTCACCAGCACGCCACTTCGCAGCAAATTCCAGCAGCTCGGAAATCCGCGCATCGTCACGCTTGATAAGACGTGTTCGAATCTCCCCCGCAACGCGGAAACTATCGCCAACCAGCTCGTACGGCTCCCACGCGAACAAGCATTCGTCGGATTCAGTCACATGCATCTGAATCTGCACCTGGTCGTAATACTTCGGCGGAATATCACCGTCGAGCCAATCTAAATGCTCAACAACGGTCTTGATTTCCGCGATGATGCGCAAAGGCTCACCGCGCGTGTAACGGGAATCCACCATGTCCGGCGTGGCTCCGATAGTGGAATCATCGTTAATCCACAGATCGTCGTTGGTGACCAATCGGTCATCAACCTGCCTTGAGATGTAGTTAGCAATGACCGGCTCGCGGAGCTTACCCCAATCCGTGTACTCATTGCCTTGAAACCGTTGCACGCCGGTGCGCTTCTCTTCACGCAGGTCGCCGGCATATTTTGGCGATCGGATAGCCTTAGCAATCTCCGTCGCGGTCAACACGGAACGGCGCTGTTCAAGCCATTCATCATGGTCAAAACTGATTAATTTTTGTGGCATCGTGTGTCCTTTAGTGAATTGTGAGATAGTCGGCGACCTGACGGCCTAAGTCGGTGGCTTCGCCACGATGATCGACGAGTCCGCGGTTCTGCAATCCTGTGAGGACGGCGCCTTTGATGGGGTCGCCACCGTAAACGTGGCTGACCATAGCTTCCTCCCCTACCCGGCTCATGCTGTGGATGATTAGGTCAATGTCGTTGGTCATGCTGCGATCCTTTCTTTCGAGGAGTGGAGGATTCGACGCGCGTTAGCAGCGTGGACCCTGCAAAACGTGGCTTCCGCCACCGGGTCGTATGCGCCTGCGGCGAGGCACCCTTCATAGACGCAGGGCGTTAGTGTGTATGGGTCTGGGTGGCACAGTTGGTTCCCGCCGAGTTGCTTCAGCCGGTCGATCACTTCGGGCTTCGGCACCTTGCGCACTTTGACTCCCGAAAGGTGATGGGCAGAGGTGCCGACCAGCTTGGCGAGCCCCTCATAGGTGTGGCCGAGAGCCCGCAGCTGCGAGGTGTAGTGCCTTTCATCTGTGATGTGGTCGGGGAGGAATTCGACGCGGTTGAGGGCGCTGATGATGCGGTCTTCGACCTCGGCGCGGAATGTGTGCCCATCACGCAGTTCGTACACTTGTTTTTTCGTGAGCTCGAAAAGCTGTCCTATGGCGGTCGGTCCCCACCCGAGGGCGAGGAGTTTTTTCACGCAGATTTGCAGGCGGGCGTTGTCCTCGAAGTTCATAGGATTACCGCCAGGGCGATGAGGGCTGTGAAGAAGATGATGGTGAAGATGATGTGTGCGACTGGGCTGGGCAATGGCGTCCCTAAGTCGCGCTCGTATGGGTCGATGAGTGGCATTAGAAGATGAGCCTCCATGTGTTGTAGGTGATGAGGGTGATTCCGAGTATGGCGATGAGGGCGAGTAGGGTGCCGGTGAAGCAGGTTTCGAATTTCCGGTAGAACCGCTCCCTGCGCAAGGCCTTTTCGTCTTCTTCGAGCCACTGGTCAATCTCGGCGATCACGCGCACATGGTCGCGCCACACCTCGGTGTCACGAGGTAAGAAGATCCGATCGAACGGTGAAGTTCCGTTGTGCCTCATGCCGCCACCTCCGGGGTGATGTAGCTATCGAGCTGGTGGTAGTGGATTCGGTATTGAGCGCCCTTGCGTTCCTGGACGGCTGGTAGTTCACCACGTGCGCACCTGTCCCAGATGGTCATGCGGTCTTTGCCGGCGATTTGGGCGAATTGGCTGATGGTGAGCATGGCGTGGCGTTCTCCAATGGAGTCCTCGACGCTGTCCATGAGGAACCGCGCTCGCTGTCTGGTAATCTTCATTGCGACTGTTCCTTTCAAATAGTCGTTTTCTTTTAGGGCCCCATTCCGCTGCCACGGGTGGGGCCTTTGTGTGTGTTGGGGGGGGTGTGCAGCGCGCGGAGGCAGTCAGAAAGGCGAGAGCCTGCCCGTAGGTCGCTTGCTTTGCCAGGAACGTCGGGAACTGGCTTTCACACACCCTTGTGCCCACGACGGGAATCGAACCCGTCTGTACGTCGTCCGGCGCGCGCCTGTGGCGTGGTCGGCGGCGTACTTGCTCCTGTGTGGGCTTTGTTTTGTATGTGCGCTCGTCTGTTTCCTCACTCACCGGTGCGAATGGTGTGTGGTGTAGGCCAGGGCATGGTAGGTCGTGGCGCGTCTAGTCACCGGCGCTCGCTGCTCATGTCGTCCCGTCCCGTAGTGTGACGGCGCTATGCACTATGGAGTTATTCAAATATCACGGGCGTGTGCCCTTGTGCCCCACCAGAGCATGATTCTGGGCGTATCCGAGGTAGGGGCTGTTACGTCACAGTGACGTTTATTTTTGGTATGGCTCGTCCAGGCTTCCCCTCCCAGACGAACCGGGGGGGTTATGCCAAGACGGCGTCTACTTCCCTGTCGATGTGGGCGCGGACCGCGCGGAGCTTTTCGACCAAGTAGTTGATGTGGTCCATGTCGCGGGGTTCCGCGAGCAGTTCCTCGCAGATGTAGGCCTGGTAGGAGGCTTCGAGGTTGTACAGGGTTTCTAGGGTGCTCATCGGTGTACCTTTCGTGAGTGGGGGTTGCTTGCCTCCCCTGCGGGAGAACTTTTCTTAAGTGATCCAGGTACCTACCGGGTTGTACGGATGTTCTGGCGTTCCATCGGGGTTCATGTCCACGTGGAATTCCTGCTGCACGATCCGATCCGGGCCGCCGTCTGGATCGGGCTCAATTCCCGGCGCGCGGTAAACCCGCTCGAACGGCACGCCGGTTGAATACTGCGTCCGGCCATCGAAGTGCATCTTCGCCGCGTCGCGTAGCATGTCTTTCACTCCGTCTAGCGTTTTGGTGAGCTCACGCACATCTTCGTTTTCATCGTCGAGTCCGAAACGGACACCCATCTGCTCAATTACCCAATCAATGGAATTCGCCCGGCTTAGATAGATCAGGCTGTCAATGGGATCAGGAGCACTCATGCTGATACCTCCGCGAAGTATTGATTCCACACCGAATCCATCAGCGCACGATCCGCTTCCGTGTAGGCATTGACCGGCCTGACCTGCCCGTTTTTCATATCAAGGTCATACTTTTGAGGCTCTACCCCGTACTTGTCGATGTATGCCTTCTTGAGGCGCTTGCCAAACATTCCCGCCTTGGACTTCATCTGCTTGGTGGATAGGTTCTTGCCTCGGAGGTAGTCCTGTGCGTACAGGGGGCGAGTTTTCGGGTCGATTTCCGGTGCTTCACCAAGACCGCGGGCGAGGATGATCCGCGCCTTGGCTTCCAGGTGATCCTGATGAATCAGCCCCTTGGCCGCTTGGCAGAGTTCCATCTGAGAGCGGGCCTGGAAGATCAAGGCGTTGATCTGGTGTTCGTTGGCGCGGGGGTTGATTGCGCCGCCTTTCGCCCAGTAGGACTCGATGACGTCGGCGATCTCTGCTTGGTATGCCACGACGAGAGGGCGGGCTTCTTCGGATACTCGGTTTTCGTCGATGGTGGCGAGCCACATCGTTAGAGTGCGTAGGTCGATGCAAGTCATTTCCCGCGACTTTCCATCTCCCGCCACGACCGAAACGGCGGAAAGGTTAGCCCACGACTTTTCCTTTAGCTTTTTGAGTTGACGACTGTAGTCGACACCCAAGTTTTCAACTATGGGCTTGAGGGCCACAGTTGGTTTCCCGTCTAGCTGTACCGACTGGACCGTTTGCCCGTGAAACGGGATGGATGCGAGTTGATTACTCATGGTGTAGTCTCCTTAGTGACTGTTCGATTTTCTCTTGAGGCCCCTGTTCCAGCAGGGGCTTTTCTTATGCCGCTAGGTCATAGATCGGCTCGAAATAGCCGATGATGTAGTCCTCGTCGCCCTGAAGTGCGCTGACTTTGAGCGCTAGGCGGGCGCTGACCAATGCTCCGGCTCGGACGCGCTGCAAGTCCTCTTCTTTGATTCCGATTGCTGCTGCGAGCTGTGAATCGGTGGTGAGATTCCTTGACCGCATGATGTGGTCTAGTGCGCCCTCACGGAAGCGGTAACGCGGCGCTTGAGTGGCAATCACGTTGGCCTCCTTTGGTTTGTTCTGTGCCCCGCTCTTGCGGCGCTGACTACAGATTGCCATAGGTGACTACCGAATGCCAGACATGTGATTAGACTTACCCCTTTCAACTACCCCCATTAGGCATTGTTGCCTGCATGAATAGACGATGACTACAAAACGCTATATCGTGTCATTCATGGAACACAAAGACTGGCTTAACGACCTTTTGCGGGGCGACTCGATGCGACAGGCGTCCCACAAAGTTGGCTACGCACAGACCACACTCCAGCGACAGGCAGACCGCGGCTCCCTCTCCCCTGAGATGGTTATCGCCCTCTGTCGCGCCTACGACCACCCCGCGGTGGAAGGCCTCGTGGAGACCGGCTACCTATTCCCCCACGAGGTGGAAACCCCCGGTGTGAACCTCGTACTCCCTAAGGCCACGAACCGCCAGTTGCTCGAGGAGATCAACCGCCGCTCCGACCCAGAGGCGCGCCACCTATTCACCGCCACGGATGACCATGACGTGGTGGATCTGGACGAAGACGCTGAAGTGTTCGAATTCGCCCCACCAACCACCCCTGCTGTCGAGCAGCGCCCATACGATAACGGCATGCCCGATGACGCAGTAGCAGACAGCAGCCCAGAAGTAGGAGGCACCCTAGATGACTACGAACGATAAACACGACCAGATCGCCATCTACACAACCGAAGACGGCGCAGCACAGGTTCGCCTGCAACTTAAAGATGGCACCGCGTGGCTAACACAGAAACAAATGTCTGAATTATTCAACGTAGGTGTCTCATCCATCAGCAAACATCTCAAAAACACTTTCGACGAAGGCGAATTAAATCGAGAGTCAACTGTTGCAAGATTGGAAAATGTTGGAGTTGAGCAGGGAAGAACTGTCGCTAGAACAATCGAACACTACAACCTAGATGCCATACTCGCAGTCGGATACCGCGTACGCGGCCCCCGCGGTGCACAGTTCAGACGATGGGCAACCGAAGTTCTACGCGAATACCTCGTCAAAGGATTCGCCATGGATGACCAGCGACTCAAGAACGACGGCATCGACACTCACTTCGACGAGCTACTTGAACGCATCCGCGAAATCCGCGCATCCGAACGCCAGATGTTCCGCAAGGTTCTCGACGTCATAACCGAAACCAGCGACGATTATCACGAAGTGAAAGACTATAAGTCGGTCAAAAACTTCTTCGCAGGGATCCAAAACCGGTTGCATTACGCAACACACGGCAAAACCGCTGCGGAACTCATTTGGGAACGAGCAGATAACACCCAACCAAACGCAGGACTCACTACTTGGGATGGCGAAAAACCTCACAAAAAAGACATGATCACTGCCAAAAACTATCTTCACGAAGACGAAGCCAAGCGAATGAACCGGCTTACCAGCATGTTCTTGGACTATGCAGAAGACCAGGCAGAAATGAGGAAAACCCTGCTTCTCGAGGACTGGGTGAAGAAGACCGATGCGTGGCTTGTGTTCAACGAAAGACAGGTCCTCCAAGGTTTCGGAACACGGAAAATGACGCAGGCTCAGAATAAAGCGCTGAGCGAATGGGATGCTTACCAGCGGCGCTTAGACAACGAAGTAAACGAGATCGATATGCGCCAGCTTGAAAGCGAGGTGCGAGAGCTTAACAAGAAACAGCATCGAGGTGAGCGATGACCTCGATCCATGATCTTCACAACATGGCCTACATCATGGGCGTCAACCTCCAGCACCACCACGGACTCCCCAAAGGGTGGTACTCCCCCAGTTTGCGCACCATTTCCACCATGCACGACATGGCCGTGTGGGATTATAAATCCACGCTTGCCCACGAACTCGGGCACGCCGTGTACAACGACCAGAAAACAGGACGGGACGACTTCGACCAGCGCCAGGAAGACCGAGCGGACAGGTTCGCCGCAAAGCTCCTCATCAACGACGACGAGCTTAAACACCTCGCCTTATGGCACCGCCACGACCTCCACAGTCTCGCAATCGACCTCGAAGTCACACCCCGCCTACTGACGGTCTACCTCCAACTACATCCGAACGTCCTGAAAGACCTAGCAGCATGAAACCCCGTAAAGCGCTCATCGCCACCCTCGCCGTCCCTCTCCTAGCTCTCATGGCGTGCTCGAACGACGATGAACCGAGCCCATTAACACGCACCAACAGCAGCACCCCAAGCTCATCTTCCGCCCCGTCCACTACAACAAAGACGAAGAAACCCACCACGCCACCAACCACTCAACAACCCGCGCCAATCGAAACATCTACCCAAGCTCCCGCAGCCCAAGCTCCCGCAACAGCACCCACCCAAGAGCCCTACGTCGTCGAGTGTTTGCCAGGCACTCCAGGGCCTTCGCGCATGTCCGACGGGACAGTACGCCCTACCGACTTCTGCGCGAACCAACCAGGCGCCGATGCCTACCGCGAAGCAGAACGAAACGCCGGCCTCGACCCATCCGAGGTACCAATCGCAAACGGCGGGACATGCCCCGCATACAAATGTGGATACGGGACAGCGCCCGACGGCACGCCGAATAAGACCAGTGGGGAGATTCAATTCGAGGATGGTTGTCGCCGCGGCTACATCAGCCCCCAACAATGTGCCGCGGCTGGATACTGACCGCCTGTCAGCCTGCCGGATAACGCAAAAAGCGCCCCGGTTTTCCGTTATATCAGCGCGGGAAAACCCGAGGTAGCGCTACACGGGTTGCGCTGATCTCCGCATCCACTATCATGGGTGATGACATTTAAGCCTCCAATCAGCCTTAATGTCACCCAACAAGGCGAAGGGCCTCTACCCGCCCGCAACGACAAGTAGAGACCCTTTGTGAAGCTAGCTAGTAGGCCAGCCCATAAACTCGCGAACCACATCCGCGAGCAACCTGGCTACCAGCGAGGACAAAGCCCGGGATGCAATCTCACCAATTGCGTGCCGGGCTTTACCTTTAATCGGCTTGCCCATGTTGTCACTTCACCCCCTTTCCTATCAGGCGGTGGACCAATCCTGCTGACGCAATCTCAGCTCCAACACGCCCTGGCGGCGGAAGCCAATCAGCGCCGTCAGGAAAGGCGACCTGCAACAGCAAGTCACGCAACATAATACCCCAAGAAAAAGACCGCCTACGGTGCTCGCTAATAACCACATCATTGAGCACCGCAGGCGGTTAGGTTACCCATTACAGGGCACACGCAACCTCTCACTAACGAGGGGTGCGGAAGTGCCGCCCGGCGCGTGTTATTAGCGCTGGCTAGCAAAGGATAGTTTATGGCATCGATCAAGAAATACGCCACAAAACAGGGAACAAAGTGGCGTGTGCAGTACCGCAGCCCGGACGGAAAATCACGCACCAAACGAGGCTTCGAAACCAAAGCGAAAGCCCAAGCATGGGCAGACAAAAACGCCGTCAGTATCGGCGATGGTAGCTGGGTGGACCCAGCCGGGGCGAAGATCACCATCTCCGACCTGGCAGAGACCTGGCTCGCGACCCGCAGTCACCTCAAGCCCTCCACGAAGGCAATGTACAAGCAGGTCTGGGAGGGGACTGTGAAGCCGCATTGGGGTGACTATCGCGTGGCTTCTATCCGCCCGTCGATGGTGCAGACGTGGGTTAGTGGCTCGGCTCATTCCGCGTCCTGGACGAGGCACGCGCACAACGTACTGTCGCAGATTCTGCAGATTGCGGTTGAGGACAATCTGATCGCTCGGAACCCTGCTCGCGGGGTGAAACTTCCTCGGCGCTCTAAGGGTGTGAACGTGTACCTCACGATGGAGCAGCTCAAAACCTTAGCTACTAAATGTGGTGACCGTGAAGACCTTGTTCTCCTCCTTGGCACCGTTGGCTTGCGCTGGGGTGAGGCTATCGCTTTACGCCCAATGGATATTGACTTCACCACCGGACGTATCGCTATCAGTCGCAATGCTGCCAAAACAGGGAACACCATCACTCTAGGCACACCGAAGACACATAAGACTCGGTCTGTGGCTATCTCCCGGTTCGTATTGGACAAGCTCGCGGTGCGGGCGCAGGGCAAGGCTTCCGACGCGCTGTTGTGGACGAACACGAAGGGTGGATTTCTCATGGCCCCGGGGCACAATTCATGGTTTTACTCAGCAGTAGAGAAGTGCCAGAAGGAAGACGATACGTTCCCTCGGGTGACGGTTCATGGGCTGCGTCATGTGGCAGCGGGTTTGTTGGTGCAGGCTGGGGCTAACGTGAAGTTGGTGAGTGCGCAGCTTGGGCATGCGTCTACCTCGGAGACGTTGAATCGGTATGCGGGGTTGTTTGATGACGGGTTGGATGAGATCGCCGATGTGATGGATCGGGAGTTGTCGGGTGGTCGTCATTTGAGGGCGGTGTGATTTTGTGTCGTCAAAATGTCGTCATTTTTGGTGGAGTTGAGGGTGTCTAGCTGGTCAGACGCTGTTTGACTCTAGGTTCGAGTCCTGGTGGGAGAGCTTCCGCTAAGGTTCTCCGTTATGTGGAAGACCTTTACGCACAAGCTCATCGGCACTCCCCCGAAGTCCGATCTAGAGCACGTTGAAGAAAACGCCGGGCGCTACTCCCTCGGCTTCGGAGCCCAAAACATCGGAGACCAGATCGTCTCCGCCAAAACCGTACTGCCCTGGTTCTTGGGTCTCGTTGGCTCCCCCGCGTGGGTCACTCCGCTGCTGGTCCCCATCCGAGAATCGGGTTCCATGCTCCCCCAAGCCGCTCTTCGCCCGTGGATCCAATCGCGCTCGCGCCGCCTTCCGCTGCTTCTATTGGGTTCAGCCGGCCAGGGCCTCGCGTGCGTTTTCATCGCCCTCACTGCGATGTTCGCCCGAGGCGCGCTCGCCGGAGTGCTGGTTCTCGCCAGTTTGGCCCTTCTCTCACTGTGCCGCGCATTAGTTTCACTCACCAGCAAAGACATCTCGGGGCGCACCGTCCCCAAGGGTTTCCGCGGCCGCCTGACGGGTTTCGCCACTACACTCTCCGGCGGTGTCGCGATCATCGTGGGCATCGCCCTGCAGGCCCTGCACGATCGCCTCACCCCTGGGCTCTTCGCCGTTCTCTTCATCATCGCTGCGGCCTCGTGGGGCCTGAGCCTGTGGTTTTTCAAGGGGATTCGAGAGCTGGGCGGGTCGGCGTCGGTTAAAAAACAAGTGACCGAAGAAACAAAGGACCAACAGCAAGCCCAGGAGGCCATGCAAACCCCGTCCGCGTACGTGCGGGAGGTCGTAAAGGATATTCGGGAACTCTTGGCCGGGGACCGGAACTTCCGCGCGTTTGTGCTGGTACGAACTCTACTGCTGACCAGCGCACTGTCCCCCACGTTCCTGGTGGCTATGGCTGCGGATAATCAGCACCGCGCGGGGAATTCCATCGCGGCCACGCTGTTCACTGGACTGGGCACGTTCGTCATCGCCTCGGGGGTCGCGTCGCTACTGGCGGGTCGCATCTCCGGTTGGCTATCTGATGTATCCAGCAGGAATACCCTAGCCGGCGCCGCGTTGCTGGCCACCGTTGTCCTTATTGTCACGGTCGTTTTGGCTTTCTTTATATCTTTATCCGACGCCACCACGTCCCCCTCCTCCACCCCCCACTGGTTACCGCAGGCACTGATGTGGTGGTTGCCTGTGGCATTCTTCGTCGTTTCGCTTGCTCACGCCGCGATTCGTGTGGCTCGGTCGACTTACGTGGTGGATATGGCCGAAGGTGATCAACGTACCCGGTATGTCTCCGTGGCCAACACCCTGATGGGCGTACTGCTTCTGTTGGTGGGCGCTTTGACCTCGCTGCTGGCTGTATTCAATCCCGTGTGGCCCTTGGCGGCACTAGCTGCCCTGGGACTGTTGGGCTCAGTATTGGCCAAGCGCTTGCCGGATGTCTCCGCGGATAAGAACGCGCTGGGATAACTGAATCGCGCGCGTTCGCGTAGTTGCCGAAGCTGAAGTTGGCTAGTGTGGAAAGTCTAAAACCGTTATCGAAAACTAAAGTGCCGAAATCTTCGAAAAATCAAGGACGTTGAAAACCATGGCTAATTCTCCCGTTGCAGTCGTTGTCCTCGCTGCCGGCGCGGGCACCCGCATGAAGTCCAAAACCCAAAAGACTCTGCACGCCATCGGAGGGCGCACCCTGCTCTCCCACAGCCTGCACGCGGCCGCTGCCATCAACCCCGCTTCTATCGTGAGCGTCATTGGCCACGGCCGCGACCAGGTCGGACCCGCAGTTGAAGCTATCGCCGAAGAGCTGGGCCGACCCATTGCCTCCGAGGTCCAAGAAGAGCAAAACGGAACCGGCCACGCTGTGCAATGCGGCATCCGCAGTTTGCAGGATTTCGAAGGCACAATTGTGGTGACCAATGCAGACGTGCCTTTGCTGACCGCAGACACGCTACGGGGCCTAGTCGATGCGCACACCCAGGTACCTACCGCCGTGACCGTTCTTTCCGTGCACCAAGAAGACCCCACCGGTTACGGTCGAATTATTCGCACTGAAGATGGCGAAGTCACAGCCATTGTGGAAGAAAAAGATGCCGATGACGAGCAGAAGGCTATTACCGAGGTTAACTCTGGTGTATTCGCCTTCGATGCCGCGATCCTGCGCAATGCTCTGGGGCAGTTGGATACTGACAACGCCCAAGGCGAGCTGTATCTGACGGACGTGCTGGGGATCGCCCGCACCGAAGGGCATCCAGTGCGCAGCCATATGGCTTCGGACGCCCGGGAACTGGCCGGTGTTAACGATCGTGTTCAATTGGCTGCCGCGGGTGCCGAGCTGAACCGTCGAACCGTGGAAGCCGCCATGCGCGGTGGCGCTACCATCGTTGACCCATCCACTACCCGCATCGATGTACAGGTTGAGATTGGCCAAGACGTGACCATTTTGCCGGGAACACAACTCCTCGGCACCACTGTGTTGGGTGACGATGTCACGGTCGGTCCGGATACAACCTTGGACAACGTGAAGGTCGGCCGCGGCGCAGAGGTCATCCGCACCCACGGTATCGATTCCACCATTGGCGAAGAAGCCAACGTGGGCCCGTTCACTTACCTGCGTCCGGGAACTTCCTTGGGCGAAAAGGGCAAGCTCGGCGGCTTTGTCGAAACGAAGAACGCCACCATCGGGCGTGGCTCCAAGGTTCCTCACCTGACTTACGTAGGCGATGCCACCATCGGTGAGTACAGCAACATCGGTGCCTCCAGCGTGTTTGTTAACTACGACGGCGTGAACAAGCACCACACCGTAGTTGGCGACCATGTACGCACGGGATCGGACACCATGTTCATCGCGCCCGTCACCGTCGGCGACGGCGCGTACTCCGGCGCCGGCACTGTCATCAAGGAAGATGTTCCCGCTGGTGCCCTGGTTGTTTCTGGTGGTCAGCAGCGCAACATTGAGGGTTGGGTCCAACGCAAGCGTCCGGGAACCGCTGCTGCGGAAGCGGCAGCTGCGGCGAATAAAGATCAACCCGAAGCGGAATAAGGCGAACAAACCCGATAGAACCGCACAGTCTCGACGATGCCGACTCAACGATGCTGTCTCGACGATGGCAACTCAACGATTCAGTTCAACTGATTCAGCCTCAACGATTCTGTCTCAAGCATCTTTCCTTGAGTATTCTCCATAGAATATGCTGCGTGCCCCCGTTTCTTGTTGGAAGGCTGGGCACACACCTATCATGAGAATGCTTAGAGCAAGTATCTGAATGTAGGCGCCAGGAAGGCCAGTTTTCGTGTCAACCACACATTGGATCGACAACCAGAAGAACCTCATGCTGTTTAGCGGCCGGGCACACCCGGAGCTGGGGCACGCCGTTGCTCGCGAGCTAGGCATCGAGGTCACCCCAACAACTGCCCGCGATTTCGCTAACGGAGAGATCTTCGTTCGTTTCGAAGAGTCCGTGCGTGGTTCTGATGCCTTCGTGCTGCAGTCCCACCCTCAACCACTGAACAACTGGTTGATGGAACAGCTCATCATGATCGATGCGCTGAAGCGTGGCTCCGCTAAGCGCATCACCGCAGTTCTGCCGTTCTACCCTTACGCTCGCCAGGACAAGAAGCACCGCGGTCGCGAACCGATCTCCGCCCGCCTGGTTGCTGACCTGCTGAAAACTGCTGGCGCGGACCGCATCGTTTCGGTAGACCTGCACACTGATCAGATCCAGGGCTTCTTCGACGGTCCAGTCGATCACATGCACGCCATGCCGATCCTTACGGACTACGTTAAGAAAAACTACAACCTCGACAACGTTTGCGTGGTTTCCCCCGATGCCGGCCGCGTGAAGGTGGCAGAGAAGTGGGCCAACGTGTTGGGCGATGCTCCACTGGCCTTCATCCACAAAACCCGCGATGTGGACGTAGCCAACAAGGTCACCGCTAACCGCGTTGTAGGCGATGTGAAGGGTCGCACCTGTGTGTTGCTTGACGACATGATCGATACCGGTGGCACCATCGCCGGCGCCGTCGGCGTGCTGCGCGAAGCCGGTGCTGAGGATGTCATCATCGCCACCACCCACGGCGTATTCTCGGGTCCAGCCCGCGAGCGTCTGAGCGAGTGCGGCGCCCGTGAGATTATCACCACCGATACGCTGCCTCAATCCACCGAGGGTTGGGACAACCTCACGGTCTTGTCTATTGCACCACTGGTTGCGAAGACCATTCACGAGATCTTCGAGAACGGCTCCGTTACCACGCTGTTCGAGTAAACCTTCACGGGCGGCGAAGGCGGCCAGTTCTGCAGCTAGCGCGTGCGCGGGCAGACAACCCGATGGTCCCACCCAGCCCAAACCACTAGAGCAACGATGAGTTCCGCATCGTTGCTTTTCGTGATTTTGGCCCCTCCCCCATACCCCTGTAATATGTGGACTTGATCTCGGCGAGGGCCGGTACCGATAGCTCAAAGAAAATGCCCGAACAAGTCCGCCAGCAGCGCGCTTGCAAGGTACATTCCACGGGTTGGACGTACTAGCCGTTATCGGCGCGACTGAATAACCCCCACTAACTACAAACTTCAACTTCTCTGTGGCTGGATATTGGACTTCCGGCAGGTTGGCGAAGATGTGTGGGAACGCTTTCACGCCGCGAGAGTTCGCGGCTTTTTTCATGCCCGTTTTCGTTCCTCTCACATGGGAGAACGCACGAGAATCGAGCAGGAACAGCCCAAACCCTTGCGCCCGTGGCACCGAGTTCATGACAATGAAGGCTAGGATCTCCGCCTTGCGCACGCTGAACCCCAGCGCTGCACAAGAGCGCGATTTTAGCACCACACGTTTAAAAAATGCCCCGCCTGCGCGGGGCAACCAACTTGTTAAAGGAGACCAACAATGGCTGAATTGACCCGCTTGAAGGGTGAAGTCCGCACCGAGTTCGGCAAGGGCGCTTCCCGCCGCCTGCGCCGCGAGTTCCGCGTCCCAGTGGTTGTATACGGCAACGACCTGGACCCATTGCACGTTCACGTAGACATCCTGGAGCTGCAGGCCATCCTGCGTAACGAGGGCGTTAACGCCGTTATTGAGCTCGAGGTTGAGGGCCAGGATCACCTGGTCATGATTAAGGCCGTGGATCAGAACGTTCTGACCCTTGACGTTGACCACGCTGACATGCTGAACGTCAAGCGCGGCGAGAAGGTCGAGGTTGAGGTACCGATCGTCGTTACCGGCGAGTCCGCTTCCGGCTCCCAGGTCATGCAGGATGCGGATACCATCCTGGTTCTGGCTGACGTTTTGGACATCCCAGAAGAGATCGAGGTCTCTGTCGAGGGCAAGGAAATCGGCGATCAGGTTCTGGCTGGCGACCTGCAGATCCCAGGCAACGCAACCTTGGTTTCCGAGGAAGACGTGCTCATCGTCAACATCATCGAGCCAATCGAGGAAGAGCTGCCAGAGCCAGGCGAGGAAGGCGAGGTCTCCGAGGAGGAGGCTGCCGAGGGCGAAGCCCCAGCTGGCGAAGTCAACGAAGACGATTCCGCCGATGCCTCCGAGGGCAAGGACGAGGAGTAATTCCCTCTTCTTCCCTTCTTTTCTTCCCGACGCCCCGCGCCGTCCCCTCGTGAGTAATCCCCCGGTTACCGAGGGGGTTTGGGGAGCGTAGGTGCGCAAAGAGATCCGAAGCTGTCATGTGAGATGATTACTCGCATGGCAGCTTCTCGTGTTTCTTCAGGTGCCCGTACCTCTGCTTCCCGTGGCTCCTCAGGCGCCCGCAGTGGCTCTACCTCCCACGGCTCCTCAGGCGCCCGCAGTGGCCCTGCTTCCCGCGGAGGCGCAGCTGATGGCGCTTCCAACCCTTGGTTGGTGGTGGGGTTAGGCAACCCCGGCGATAAGTACGCGGCTTCGCGCCACAACGCGGGTTACCTTGTTATTGACGAACTGCTGGCAGATTTGCTCCCCGCACCTGGCTCATTGGCGCAGCACCGCAAAACTAACAGCTTGATCTGCCAAACGCGCTTTGGCGAGACCCCCGTTGTATTGGCCCGTCCACGCACGTACATGAACGAATCCGGCAGCCCAGTGGCGAACTTGGCAAAATTTTTCAAAGTACCCGCCCATCAAGTGATCGTGATTTACGACGAGTTAGATCTTGACCCCGAAAGAGTACGAGTACGCATGGGCGGTGGCGATCACGGCCACAATGGGTTGCGATCGATCACCAAGGCCATGGGCACGAAAGACTACGCGCGGATCGCCGTGGGTATTGGACGGCCGCCTGGTCGGATGGATGTGGCGTCGTACGTATTAAAACCATTCAGCAAGGCCGAAAATGCCTGGCTGCCTATAGCCGTCGCCGACGCAGCTGATGCCGCCCGTGCCTGTGTGCAACAGGGAGTGGAAGCTGGGATGCGTTATGCGGAGTCCAGGGGCTAAGGCTCGCATTAATCCCCCGCGGGCCTGCTGGGTTACCATGTTTGAGGCGTAAATCCCCCCACTTCCCGATCTTGAAGGACCAGCGTTTTACATGAGTGATACCAGCACGATCCAATCCGAGGCCACGCGGCGCAGGACCTTCGCCGTCATTGCTCACCCGGATGCCGGTAAATCCACGCTCACGGAAGCACTCGCCCTGCACGCGCACATCATTAAGGAAGCCGGTGCCGTGCACGGTAAGGCTGGCCGCAAATCCACGGTCTCCGACTGGATGGATATGGAAAAGGATCGCGGTATCTCCATTGCGTCCTCCGCACTGCAGTTTGAGTACGCCCCCGAGAATCACGAGGGCGAACCGTACATGATCAACCTGGTTGACACACCAGGTCACGCGGATTTTTCGGAGGACACCTACCGCGTGCTATCCGCTGTTGATGCCGCGGTCATGCTCATCGATGGCGCCAAAGGTCTGGAGCCACAAACGCTGAAGCTGTTCCGCGTGTGCAAAGCCCGCGGTTTGCCCATCGTTACCGTGGTCAACAAGTGGGACCGCCCGGGACGCACCCCGCTGGAGCTGGTTGACGAGATCGTCAATGAGATCCAGCTGCAGCCCACGCCCCTGTTCTGGCCCGTGGGTGAAGCCGGCGATTTCCGCGGACTTGCCCGCATCAACGAAGACGGCGAAGCCGAAGAATACATCCACTTCGAGCGCACCTCGGGTGGTTCTACCATCGCACCCGAGGAGCACTTCACGCCTGAACAAGCCCTCGAGCGCGAGGAAGACGTGTGGGAAACCGCGGCCGAAGAAGCCGAGCTGCTGGCCGCCGACGGGGCTATTCACGACCAAGAGTTGTTCCTTGAGTGCACGACGTCCCCCCTCATCTTTGCTTCGGCCATGTTGAACTTTGGCGTCCACCAAATTTTGGATACGCTGTGCGAGCTCGCCCCGGCCCCACAAGGCCGCGCCTCGGACGAGAAGGCTCTGCAAGCCGCGGCTGGTGGCAACTCTGCAGCTATCGCGGAGTTCCGGGAGACCGACGAAGAGTTCTCCGGCGTGGTCTTCAAGGTGCAGGCGGGTATGGATCGCAACCACCGCGACTCGTTGGCATTCATGCGCGTAGTTTCGGGAGAGTTTGAACGCGGAATGCAAGTCAGTCATGCTCAGTCCGGCCGGGCGTTTTCCACGAAGTACGCACTGACTGTGTTCGGACGTACGCGTTCCACGGTAGAATCGGCCTTCCCTGGAGACATCGTGGGCTTGGTCAACGCGGGCTCACTGGCCCCGGGTGACACGATCTACGCGGGCAAAAAGGTCCAGTTCCCGCCCATGCCTCAGTTCGCGCCGGAGCACTTCCGCACGCTGCGCGCAAAGTCACTGGGCAAGTACAAGCAGTTCCGCAAGGCGCTGGATCAACTGGACTCAGAGGGCGTAGTACAGATTCTGCGCAACGATGCCCGCGGTGATGCCGCCCCCGTCATGGCCGCGGTTGGCCCCATGCAGTTCGAAGTGATGCAAGCACGCATGGAAAACGAGTACAACGTGGAAACGGTCACGGAACCAATTCCCTACTCCGTGGCTCGGCGCACCACCCCCGAAACCGCACCAGAACTAGCTAAGCAACGCGGTGTAGAAATCTTCACCCGCACCGACGGCGAACTGATTGCGCTGTTTGGCGACAAGTGGAAGCTGGCCTTCATCGAGAAGGAACATCCCGAGTTCGAGCTGTACACGCTGGTCGCGGACTAGAAGGCGACCCCCGCAGCATCGGCCTGCGCTCAAGCCCGGGGCGAGTTGGTCCTTAAGGTCGTCACAAAACTAGCAAAGCTGCTGCTCAGCCAGAATCCCGCCCGCATCTCCCCACGGGTGGGGCGAATGAAAACTTGTTGTCGCACTCTGTGGGAATCGGTACCGTCGGAAACTAACGGCAGGCAGGTTCACGCGCGTGAAGCACATACTTCTTGCGCATGAACCCCGCCACCACAACTGCACCGCTTAATCACCGATACCTCATTGAGGAGTGACACTCTGATGAGTTCTTCCACACCATCACCAAAAGAAAACGACAAGAACGTCGATACCACGGGCATTGCCCCGTCCCCTTCGGGCCACACGCCTGAAGTGCAGGAACCAACCACCCCCGTAGATCCGCCACAACCCAATTCGGATCAGGGATCCCCTGAGCCCCGTAGCGCCACCGGATGCCCATTCCACATCGGTGCAGGCGAAGCAGATCCTCGCCACCAGCAGGGTCAGTACATGACCAACAGCCAAGGTGCTCGCATCACCACCGCAGATCACTCTCTGCGGGCTGGCGAACGCGGCCCTGTGCTGATCCAGGATCACCAGCTGCGCGACAAGCTGCAGCACTTCGATCACGAGCGCATCCCTGAGCGCGTTGTTCACGCCCGTGGTGCCGGTGCCCACGGTACTTTCGTTTCCAACGGTAAGGGTGCAGAAATCTGCCGTGCACGGGTATTCGACAAGGGCGAGGAGACCCCGGTCTTCGTCCGCTTCTCCACAGTGGCCGGGTTCCGTGGCTCCATGGATACGGCCCGCGATACCCGCGGTTTCGCCACCAAGTTCTACACTGCCGAAGGCAACTGGGACCTGGTGGGCAACAACATTCCTGTGTTCTTCATCCAAGACGGCATGAAGTTCCCTGACGTTGTGCACTCCGTGAAGCCCGAGCCAGACCTAGAGATCCCGCAGGCTCAGAGTGCGCACGATACTTTCTGGGATTTCGTGACCCTGCACACCGAGGCCACCCACCACACCATGTGGAACATGTCTGACCGCGGCATCCCGCGCTCCTTCCGCATGATGGAAGGCTTCGGCATTCACACGTTCCGTGTGACCAACCAGGACGGCAAGACTCACCTAGTGAAGTTCCACTGGAAGCCACGGCTGGGCGTGCATTCCCTGATCTGGGAGGAAGCTCAGCTAGCCGGCGGTTTCGATCCAGACTTCCACCGCCGCGATCTATCCGATGCCATCAAGGCCGGCGCTTACCCGGAGTGGGACTTGGGTGTGCAAGTTTTCGAGGACACCGAAGACGAGATGTTCGAGGGCATCGACTTGCTGGATCCCACTAAGTTGGTTCCAGAGGAGCTGGCCCCAGTCACCATCATCGGCACCATGACCCTCAACGCGAACCCCACCAACTACTTCGCGGAGACCGAGCAGGCCACCTTCCACCCAGGCGTACTGCCTCCAGGAATCAACGTCACCGCGGATCCATTGCTGCAAGGTCGCCTGTTCTCCTACTCGGATACGCAGCTCAACCGCCTGGGTGGCCCGAACCACGGCCAGTTGCCGATCAACCGGCCACATGCGCAGGTCAATGACAATCAGCGCGACGGCCGTGCCCAGCAGGCCATCCACACGGGCAAGACCGCGTACAGCCCGAACTCCCTGGAAGCCAACAACCCGCTGCCGGCGGAGGAGAAGTTCACGCGTGCTGATGACAACATCGGCACCTTCGTGGACCCGGAGGTCATCGTCGCGAAGTCCACGCAGACTCGTCGCAAGCCAGTCAGCTTTGAGGACCACTACACCCAGCCTGCGATGTTCTACCGCAGCTTGACCGAAACCGAACAGCAGCACCTGATTAGCGCTTACACCTTCGAGCTGAGCAAGTGCTATGAAACTCCGATCCGTCAGCGCGCAGTCGACGTGCTCGCTCGCGTGGACCGGGGACTCGCAGATGCCGTAGCTGAGGGCCTGGGTCTGCAGGTTTCTGCGGATGCGCCGGCCGAGGTGGGTTCCGTGGAGACCAGCCCCGCACTGTCCCAGCTGGGCAAGACTTACCCGGTCGACGGTCGCAAGGTGGCCATCTTGGCCGATGACAGCACTCCGGCGGAAGCTATTCAGCCGGCCGTGCAGGCGATTGTGGATGCTGGGATGACGCCCCTCGTGGCCGCCACCACCGGTGGTGCCTTGGCCGCTGGTGATTCCACGGGTCAGGACGTGCCGGTCTCCCGCACCTACACTGCGGCTCGCTCCATCGAATTCGATGCGGCGATCGTGATCAGCCTGCCCGATACGCCTGAGACCAACACGCTGGTCGAGGAGCTCACGCTGCACCTCAAGGCCATCGCCGTACTAGATAACGTCCAGCCCGCCGAGGGTCAACACGCACTGCGCAAACTGGTAGAAAACACCCCAGCTGGCGTGCAGCTAGTAGCCGATGCGAAGGCCGGCGTGGATGCCCTGGTTCCTCTTATGGAAAACCACCGCGTCTGGGAACGCGCCTAAGCACCTCCCCTGCCGAGACCTAGTGCTGGTCGCAGCACATTTTCGAACCTCAATCGCCTAACGAAGAATTAACACCTAGGCGGTTGAGGTTCCCTTATGCCCAAGAATGCCCGCCGCTATCATGTATGAAATGAGCATCAAGGGACTATTCAGCAAGCTGTTCGGTGGGCAGCGCGGGGCGTCGACCCAAGAAGTGCGAAAACCCCCACCAGAGTGGATCGTCATCGGCCTCGGTAACCCCGGCGCGAAATATGCCACTACTCGCCACAACGTGGGTTACATGGCTTCCGACTTCTTGTTTGAACAATTGAATACCAGCGCCTCCCCGTTGGATTACCTCAAGCCGGTCAAGGGACAGCCGTTCACCGAGGCTCGGGTGCAGCTGGGGGCGCACCCGTTGGCGATTATCCGCTCCACCACGTACATGAATGAATCGGGCGAGGCGGTCAAGGCGGCATCCGAATACTACGGTGTGGCACCGGAGAAGATCATTGTGTTGCACGACGAGCTGGACATCGCCCACGGGCGGGTGCGCGTGAAGTTGGGGGGTAATGAAAATGGACACAACGGGCTAAAATCCACGACGGCAGAGTTGGGGACCCGCGATTATGTGCGGGTGCGAATGGGGATCGGCCGACCGGCCAAGGGGCAGACCGTCATCAACCACGTGTTGTCCCCGATTGCTAGCGGACCGGAAACGGATGCACTCATTACGGAGACCGTCCGGGCCGTGGAATTGCTTGTCACGGTTGGTCTACAGAAGGCTCAGCACGAAATTCATACAAAAAAGTAAACTTGCAGCTGTTGTGCAAAATTGCATAGGTCGTGTAACCTTAGGCGGTAACTTGACCCGGAGGCCTCCGGGTATTCCCTTTTTCGTCTCTTAAGGAGATCCCGCCCCTATGGCAAAACTGCTGTACAAGATAGGCCGCGGTGCCTACGCAAACCGCTGGAAAGTACTGGCACTGTGGTTGTTAATTCTCATCGGCGTGGGAGTCGCCTCGGCTACACTCCAGAAACCAACGAGCACATCGTTCACTATCCCCGGCCTGGAATCAGTTGAGACACAACAGGAACTGAAGTCTCGGTTCAACACCGAGCAGCAAGACCAGCTCGAAGCTCCCACTGGAAAGCTCGTCATCCAAGCGCCACAGGGCAAAACCTTGGAAGATAAGGACGTTGCTCAGCAGGTAGACGAACTGACCAAGGCGTTGCAGGGTGAAAGCTACCTCACGGAGAAAGACAAGATCGTATCCCCCGTGTTAGCAGCAACGGGCATGGAGACTCAACTGGGTAAGGCCAAGGCCGCCCAGGGCATGCCCAAGGAGCAAATTGCGGAGGACCTCAAGGCCCTCAGCCCGTTAAGTGAGGACAAAACCACGGGCCAAATCGACGTCGCGTTTGATGCCGAGAAGGCCATGGACATCGAGCAGGCCGACAAAGACAAGTTCGGTGAAGTAGTCAACGACCACAAGGGTGAACTCAAGATCGGCTGGACCGGCAATGCTTTCCAGGCCGGAGGCCAGATGGATGGCAAGGCAGAGCTCATCGGCATGGCCGTGGCTGCCATCGTTTTGATCGTAACCTTCGGCTCATTCGTAGCCGCTGGCTTGCCACTAGTGACGGCCGTGACGGGCGTGGGTACGGGCATCGCACTCGTTTTCGCAGCTACCCGCTTCAGCGACAGCATTAACAACATGACTCCCACCTTGGCCTCCATGATCGGCCTAGCAGTCGGGATCGACTACGCACTGTTCATTCTGGCGCGCTTCCGCAACGAGCTCGTCGCCCACGTTGACGGTTCGAACTTGGAGCCAAAAGACCTCGCCGATAAGCTCAAAACCATCAGCTTCCGCGAGCGCGCCCACCTCGCCGGTCTAGCGGTGGGCAAGGCCGGTTCTGCCGTGGTATTCGCCGGCTTGACCGTGCTCATCGCCCTAGCGGCACTGACCATCATCAACATCCCATTCCTCACCGCCATGGCTCTGGCAGCAGCCGGCACCGTCGCTATCGCCGTCGTTGTTTCCATCACTTTGTTGCCCGCCATCATTGGCGCAATCGGAACGAAGGTATTTGCCGGCCGCGCACCCATCGTGAAAGCTCCGGATCCGGAAAACGACAAGCCCACCATGGGCCTCAAGTGGGCCCGCATCATCCGCAAGCGCCCCGCCCTATTCCTCATCGCAGGCGTGGTAGTACTCGTGCTCCTAGCTATCCCCGCCGGTCAGTTGCGATTGGCGATGCCCAGCGACGGTTCCACGAAGCTAGGGTCCCCCACACGCACCGCCTACGAGATGACTGACGAGGCCTTTGGCCCAGGGCGCAACGCACCGATGATCGCCCTACTGGACTACCAAAATGTAGACAAGGCCCAGCAGCCGAAGGCAACCCAGGAAGCGCTCACAACCATCGGGGACATCGAAGGCGTGGACAACGTCCAAGTGGTCGCCACCAACGGAAACCCAAAGGATCCGCGGGACCTCGGCGATGCGGCGCAACTACTAATCACCCCGTCCTATGGCGCTACGGACGCCCGCGCGGCGGATGTTCTGCAGGCCATGCGCGATGCCGAAGGCCAGTTCCACGCAGAAACGGGTGCCGACTACCGCATCACGGGTGTAACCCCCATGTACGAAGACATCTCGCAACGACTCTCCGATGCGTTGCTGCCGTACGTTGGAATCGTCATTCTACTGGCATTCCTGCTGCTCATGGTGGTATTCCGCTCCATCTGGGTACCACTGGTCGCAGCCCTGGGATTCGCCCTTTCCGTTGCAGCCACCTTCGGTGTGACCGTTGCTCTGTGGCAGTTGGGCTGGGGTGGCATCGTCGCAGATCCACAACCCATCATCTCCTTCCTGCCCATCATGCTCATCGGCATCGTCTTCGGACTTGCGATGGATTACCAAGTGTTCTTAGTCACCCGCATGCGCGAGGGCTGGACCCACGGCAAAACACCCGGCAACGCGGTATCTAACGGTTACAAGCACGGCGCTCGCGTGGTCACCGCCGCAGCACTGATCATGATCTCGGTCTTCTCCGCATTCATGCTGCTCGATGAACCATTCATTAAGGTCATGGGATTCGCACTGGCTGCGGCCGTACTGATCGATGCCTTCATCGTCCGTATGACGTTGATCCCCGCCATCATGTACCTACTGGATGAACGAGCCTGGAAGCTGCCGAAATGGATGAATCGCATCCTGCCCAAGGTGGATGTGGAAGGCGAAAGCCTACAGGGCCTGCGCCCGACTGAAGAGGTAGCCGATGAAACCAGCGGGGCGTCGGCAACTAAACTGGCAAAGTGATGAAACCCGAGCCCACCCACAAAGGCCCCGCTGCACCAACTAGCAGCGAGGCACGTTTGGGGTTGCGCGACCGCAAGAAAGCGCAAACCCGCCGCAAGCTGGCTGAGGCAACGGTGGAAACTATGCTGGAACACGGTGTGGACTTCGCGACTATTACAGCAATCTGCGAGCGAGCCGAAGTTTCCCAACGCACCTTCCACAACTACTTCCCGCACCGGGAAGCAGCCGTGGTGCACTTCTTGGAAAACATGCTGCGGTGGTTCTGCGAAGAAGTTGGATCTACCCAAAAGGGTCTAGCCCCCTTGGATCTTGCCGAATCTCTCGCTAAACGGTTCTACATGAATCCAGAGCAGCCCTTGTACAGCATGTCGGCACTGGGCCGACTCGTCGGCGTAATCCACAGCTTGGATATCGACGAACTACGCGACCAAGTGCAACAGGATTCGGAAGAATGCTTCAGCCCGAGCGTTCGCTTCATTGCCCCACTGGTGGATGCGTTTTGCGATTATTACGAAAACCGCATTGATCGATTTACTGCAACTATGCTGGTCAACACCATGTTGGCCATCTGCCACACAGTGTGGGAACTACAACAAGATCCCGCCCTTTCGCGCGATCGCAGCGCAGAAACCATGCTGTCGCGCAGTTTCACCTTGTTGCGGCAGGGGTTTTCTTTTACCGACGCCCCCTCGGCCCCCCACTCCCCACCTCACTAGCACTATTGCGCTCGCCCGCCCCCGGTTTCCAGGGGGCTGTGCACGCCACCATTGTTGCAGGAGGCTGTGCAGGCCGCCATTGTTGCAGCGGGCTGTGCACGCCGCCATTGTTGCAGGAGGCGGTGCACGCCGCCAGTTTGCCAGGGGGCTGTGCACGCCACCATTTATACACCCCACACACGAAAGCACGAGGTTACACGATGGAAGGATCCTTCCTCACCAGCCTGCTGAACGCCACATGGACGATTGCCGGAGCGCCGATTCTTGTGCGCGAAGTCATCGGCAACCTGTTTGGACTAGCTTCCGCCGTGGGTGGGATGCGACGCGTTGTGTGGGCGTGGCCCGTGGGGATCATCGGCAATCTACTGCTGTTTACCGTGTTTTTGGGCGGGTTATTCCACACCCCGCAAAACCTGGACCTGTACGGCCAGGCCGGCCGCCAAGTGATGTTCCTCATCGTTTCGATCTACGGCTGGTGGCGGTGGTCCCGGGCGCGCCGGACGGGCTTGCAAGAACCCGATCACACGGATCCCAGCCGGTCCATCGTCTCCGAACCTCATGAGGATGCGGCGGCGGTTCAGCCACGATGGGCTACGGGCAAGCAGCGATTGGGCATGGCCGTGGTCGCCGTGTTCGGCACCGTGGTATGCGCGTTGATCTTCCAAGCGCTGGGTTCCTGGGGCCCATGGGCGGACGGGTGGATTTTCGTAGGTTCGCTGCTAGCCACGTACGGAATGGCGCGCGGCTGGACGGAATTCTGGCTGATCTGGATTGCCGTGGACATCGTGGGCGTGCCCCTGTTGCTCATGGCGGGGTACTACCCCAGCGCAGCCCTGTACGTGGTGTACGGGCTGTTCGTCGCGTGGGGTTTCGTGACGTGGTTGAGGGTACAAAAGGCGCCGGCGGGGCGGCCGGCGCAAGGGTAAAGTCGGAGCGCTTGGCCAAACGCGCTCGCTAAGTTCGGCGGGGCGGCCGGCCACAAGGGTAAAGTCGGAGCGCTTGGCCAAACGCGCTCGTTAAGTTCGGCGAGGCGGCCGGTGCAAGGGTAAAGCGCCGTGCGAGGCTAGGCACGGACCTCCCCCAATCACCGCGTAGATGCATCTGCGAACATAATAGCCTTACTTGTACATAAAGAAACCTCAACAAATACATAACCTAACCGACGCGCTACCGCTAATGTAATTAACGTTTAGACCCAGAGGTAAGGGCTCCACTTCCCCTTTAGCCCCGCCGAGCTCCCCCCTCAGAGTTTCGCCCCGCTAAGGCTCCCCCTACAGAAAAAGGAAACCCTGGTGTTGAAGCGCGCTATTACCGTTGCCGCAACCGTCACCGCCCTGTCCGGAGTGATGGTTGCCCCACCCACGCACTAGCACACACAATGTGCAGCAGAACTCCGACAAAATGACGCGTTTTTGTTGGACTTCTGCTGCACATTTATCCTTCAGCTCAAGAAATCCGGCAACGGGATCAATGCGAGAACACCGGCAACGGGGACAGGGCACCGCCCACGCACAAGTTCACACCCCGCCGCCCACCAACACCGGGGCGTCCGAGAAAGCCACCAACACCGGGGCGTCCGGGAAAGCCACCAACACTGCAAGAACCGCCCCGCCCCCAACACTGCTAGAACCGCCCAGACCCAGCGTGCTGGGCCGGATTACCTACCCCAGCCCAAGGGCTCGAGCTACTTCAAAAGCGCCCGCCACTTCTCCACATCAACCTCCGCAGCATTATCCGGGCGGAATTTCGGGGTGCGGTCCTTGTCAATGAGGACAGCTCGCACTCCCTCGGCGAAGTTCGGTTCGCGACGCAGGGCGCTACCGACGGCGAGCTCATTGTCCAAAGCCGTTCGCAAATCCACCTCAGCGGCGCGGCGGAACATTTCCACGCAGGCAACCAAGCTAGTCGGGTTACAGCTCTGCAACTGGTATTTCACATGTTTAACGAAGTCGTCCAGGTCGGCGTCGGACGTAGTAAAACGCCCCAACCGCCGTTCGATCTCCTGCCACGAGTCACCCGAGAACACGTCGGAAATCCATTCGGCGTACGTGATCATGCCGGAGTGTTCCAGATCCAGCGATTCCGGGCTCACAGAATGCGTATCGAGTGCCTCGAGGAAGCCCTGGTTGCGAACGTCCTCAAAAAACGCCTCGGGCTTAGCAATCAGGTTGGTGGCAAGGCCCGTCTCCATCATGTCCGCGGCGTTCATGCGCCACCCCGTTGTACCTGCGAATACTCCCATGGCCACAGGGTTCTTGGCTTTCATGTGGGTTAAAACGTGGCTGATTCCCACATCAGGTACAAAACCAATATTCATTTCCGGCATCGCTGCTACCGTTGTGGGCGTGGCGATCCGATGGGAGCCGTGCATGGAAATACCCATGCCACCGCCCATTACATAACCCTCCATCACCGCAGCGACGGGCTTAGGGAAATTCGCTAAGCGGTAGTTGAGGTCGTACTCATCAGCGAAGTAGCGGTCACCCGCGGCGTGGTTATTCGCTAAGTCTTGCTCCCGAACCCAACGCACGTCACCGCCCGCGCAAAACGCGCGAGGCGATGAGGAGCAAATGATGTATTGACCGACCGAATCGTCGGATTCATACTGGCCAAAAGCTTCGTGGAGCGCCAGGATCATCGTGTGATCCAGCGCATTCAGCGCCCGCGGTCGGTCCATTTCAACGATCGCGGTGTTGCCTTCCACCCGGGTAGTGATGACATCAGCGGTACTCATGGAACCTATATTCTCACGAGCACGGCCGTTCGTGCGGACAAGCCCCTACCTAGCCGCGGTTAGAGGCAGTTGGATGCGGTTGGATTCACCTGCGCGCAGGGAGGGGCTTCTTTTATGCAGCCGAGACTGGCCTGCTCACGTAGGGCTCCCCAGGCACCCCATCAGAGGACTAGGCACCGACGCCGCAGCCGGACAACCGCAAGGCCCCGCAGCTAGGCACCCCCACCAGGGGACCAGGCACCAACGCCGTCGCCGGACAACCGCAAGGCCCCCGCAGCCAGACACGGTTTAACCGCCCGGCCAGAGACCGGCGTTTACTTCCCGCCCGACTTCTTAGCTGATTTCTTGCTGGCTTTCTTGGCGGATTTCTTCGTGGGCTTCTTCGCCTTCTTATCCGATTTCTTCTTGGACTCCTTTACAGCCTTTACATTGTCGTTGGCCTTCTTCCCCGCCTTCTTTACGCCAGCTGCCGCATCTTCGCGCGCCTTCACCCGGTCCTTTTCCAATTCCGCAGCCGCATCTGGCACGTAGCGGAATTGTGTACGGGGTGGGCGCTCGTAGTTCGAGGTCGACTCCGGCCGCTCGGGGATCTTGGGGATGTTCTTTTCTACGTATTCCCAGGGAATCGTACTCAGCAAGTGCGTGATCACGTTAATGCGCGACCGCTTCTTGTCCTCGGATTCCACGGTGTACCACGGTGCGGACGGGATGTCTGTGTGGACGAACATCTCGTCCTTCGCGCGGGAGTAATCCTCCCACCGTGTGATGGATTGCAGGTCCATTGGGGACAGCTTCCATTGGCGCATCGGGTCCGACTGGCGGGACTTGAAGCGGCGCACCTGCTCCTCATCGGACACGCTGAACCAGTACTTGCGCAGCAGAATGCCGTCTTCTACCAGCAGGCGCTCGAAAATGGGAGCTTGGTGCAGGAAGCGACGGTATTCGTGGGTGGTGCAAAAACCCATCACGCGCTCTACGCCTGCGCGGTTGTACCAGGAGCGGTCGAAGATCACGATCTCGCCAGCGGTCGGCAGCTTTTCGATGTAGCGCTGGAAGTACCACTGTCCTTGTTCCCGGGAGTTCGGCGCAGGTAGAGCCTCCACGCGGCACACGCGGGGGTTGAGGTATTGAGTGATGCGCTTAATCGCGGAGCCCTTACCGGCCGCGTCGCGTCCCTCCATCACGATCACGATGCGCGCGCCGGTCTCCACGACCCACTGCTGCATCTCGACTAGTTCAGCCTGCAGCTTCTCCAGCTGGTCTTCGTAGGCTTTTTTATCCAGTTTCGGTAGGGAGGAACTCATGGTTGTTAATTCTACCTGTGCATTCGCTGGCAACCCTAATTGTTCTTTTAATGTCTGGGGATGGCGCGGCTATCGCTTTTCTGGTGGAACGACGCCCCGCTGCTCCCTTTCCCTTCCCTTCCCTGCACGCAGAGCACCCCTGGGTTCGGGTTACCCGTGCCGTCCCTGTCACCAGCGAATCACTGGTGCGCTCCCCCAAAGCGAACCCGCGTGGCGACAAAACGCCCACCACCCACGGACAAGCCCGCACAGAGGCTCACGCACAAGCCCGCGCACTCATTCACACAATGTGCAGCAGAACTCCGACACAATCGCGCGTATTTGTTGGACTTCTGCTGCACATTTTGGATTTCAGCACTCGAATGCCGCCACCCGCAGGGCACCCCTGGGTTCGGGTTGCCCGTGCCGTCCCTGTCAGCGACGGGGCGCCTTACTATTTCCGCACTGCCACGCCAGCGCTACCTCCTCCGCATTACCTCTTCAGCGCTACCTCTTCCGCATTACTACTTCCGCACTACCACGCCATCGCTACCTCTTCCGCCTTATCACTTCCGCACCCCAGTGCGTCCTAGCACTCAGGCACGTTCACCGCCACGTTTACTGCCAATCCCCCGCCCGCGGTCTCCTTGTACTTCGACGACATATCAGCACCCGTTTGGCGCATGGTCTCGATGACCTCATCCAAGGTGACATGATGCTCTCCGTCGCCACGCAACGCCATCTTCGCAGCGTTAATGGCTTTACCGGCGCTGATTGCGTTGCGCTCGATACAAGGAATCTGGACCAATCCACCGATCGGGTCGCAGGTTAGGCCCAGGGAGTGCTCCATCGCAATTTCCGCGGCGTTCGCAACCTGACGGGGGGTTCCACCCAGCACCTCGGTCAATCCGGCAGCGGCCATGGATGCAGCCGAACCGACCTCCCCTTGGCACCCCACTTCGGCACCCGAAATGCTGGCGCGTTCCTTGTACAAAGATCCCACGGCACCGGCCGCCAGCAAAAACCTGCGAGCAGTCTCCTGTGGGTCCGCCTTGCCCGAAGCCGTAAACTCCCGTGCGTAGAACATCACGGCAGGGATAATGCCCGCCGCGCCATTCGTGGGTGCAGTTACCACGCGCCCACCGGCCGCGTTTTCCTCGTTAACGGCAAGAGCAACGAGGTTTACCCAGTCCTCCGAGAACTCCGCAGTCCGGTTTGGATCTTCCTCCTGTAACTGGTCGTACCAGCGCTTAGCGCGGCGTCGAACATGTAAATTACCCGGCAACAAGCCGTCAGAAGAGATCCCACGTTTAGTGCAATCCTGCATAGCCTGGGCAATCTCATCCAACTGACGATCAATCTGTTCATCGCTATAGCGCGAGCGCTCGCACTGTCGCTGCACCGTGCCAAAGGAAACACCCGCTGCTTGCGCTAAGGAAATGAGCATTTCGCCAGATTCAAACACCCAGTCTCCCGTGATTTCACCGAGAGTGGGGGTTTCTTCCTCCGTGCGAATAAATCCCCCGCCGATGGAGTAATAGGTTTGTTTGAAGCAGTTGTTGCGATCCTCCGGAATGCCCAGGAATGTCACCGCATTCGTGTGGATAGTTCGGCGGACGGCAGGGCGCAGAATGATATCTTCAAAACCACAGGTCACGGGTAGATTTTTATCCCCCGCGAGGTAAATGGTGCGAGTTTCACGGATCTGCTTGATGCGCGTGGCCATGTAATCGGGATCCACCGTGGCTGGATCGCAACCATCCAAGCCCAACAAACACGCATCCAACGTACCGTGACCCAAGCCAGTGGCAGCCAGCGATCCATAAAGGATGACCGAGATCGCCCGGCCCACTGGGCTTTCCTCGGAGGTTACCGGGGTGACCACTCCTGCGATCTTCCCCTCTGTGACAGGTTCCAAGGCGGGGAATGGGTCGGCCGTGGCGACGCTCCCAACTTCGGTAGCTAACCATTGTTTGCGCAGCTCAGTAGCGAAAGTCAACCCGGCGCGCATCGGGCCAACCGTGTGAGACGAAGAAGGCCCCACTCCGATCTGGAAGAGATCAAAAACGCTGACAGTCATGGTGGCCAGTGTAACGACTCTTCGAGACACGGGACGGAGAATTTCGGGGCTTAGCTTTCCACCTGGAACCCAGCCATGCGATCCCACTCCGTCTTGCCTTCCAGAGTGATGTTAATGATCTGAGGTGTTTCCTTCAAGACCTTCGGGAACATCTCCGTGGCCTTCTTGAAGTGATCAGAATTGACGTGGGCTTCTGCCGCGTCATCCTGGAACCCCTCGATCAAGATGTACTCGTCTGGGTTGTCCGTATTCCGGAACCAATCGAAGAACAAGCAGCCGTCTTCCTTGCGAGTAGCCTCCGTGAATTCCGCAACAACCTCACGGAAGTTTTCTACGTGCTCTGCCAGTGGCTTGAATCGAACGTTAATAAGAATCATGCTGCCGACTCTAGGCCGTCCCCGGCCGGGCTTGCATCATCACAGGTCAGGAGTTCCGATGCCCAGCCCAAGCAACACGTTCTGCGAAACCGGGCGGTGAAATTTTCGACACCGTGAGACTCCGAGACAGTGAAAATCGAACATGTCTCAAAGCGATGTCTGACTTCGGTGTGAGAATGATGCTGTGGTTAAACGAAGCCAGATTCCTTCCTTTTCGGTGAAGGCTCCAACTCACGTGAAACCACCCAAGACCCATCCGCATTCACACACCACGATGCGAATGCGATTCCCCCTCGGGCATCATGCCCACCTGAAAGTTATCCACAGAAAGGTTCTGGACAAATGAACACCCGCCGCGTCATCGCCACTACTGGATTCACTATGACTGTGCTCCTAGGCGCCTGCAGCTCTCCGGAGCCCACTGCAGCCCCCGAGAGCACAGTCGCCAGCACAACGATGGAAAAGCTTCCGACTCCCCAAGGCGCAAAACCTAATCCAACCCTAGGGGCTGCCTCCGAACACGGCACCGATACGTTCGTGGGCTCGAACCCTCCGCAGGTCAATCCAGCGGCGCAACCCGAACCATCCACATCAACCAGTAGCGGCACGCCCGAATTGAGTTTTGGCGATAGCTCTTCTGCCGAAGACAACTCTTCCAACCGAGAGCACCGAAATGCGCTCATCAAGGCGGAAAGCTACTTGAGTACCATGCCGTTTTCGGCATCGGGTTTGCGCAAGCAACTGGAGTATGAGCAATTCCCTGCAACCGCGATCGATTACGCCATGGCGAACATCACTGTTGATTGGAACCAGCAGGCCGTGTTGAAGGCCCGCTCTTATGACAGCACTGGCCTCGGGCTGTCCGACGAAGGACTTGTCGATCAACTCATCTACGAGGGATTCACTCCAGCCCAGGCGCGGTACGGTGTGGACAACATGTAGGTTCACCACTGACTGTTATTTC
>NZ_KV786168.1:0-6652 GCF_001806865.1 Corynebacterium sp. HMSC28B08 | reverse complement strand
CCCAGCATAGGCATGATGCGGGTTGGACAGCATGCGGGCAGAGTGCCCAAGCCGTTGGCCAAGCTGACGCATTCGCCGTGTCACCTGCCACGACAAGTAGTTCATTGTGGTGGAGGTGAACAGGGAAAGCTCACGCGGGAACGACGGGCAGCAAGACGCGGTAGGGGCTTAGCCCTCCAGCTGCTCGCCCAGTTCCATCCACTCAAGCTCCAGGCCCTCGAGTTCAGTATTGGTAGCACGTTGTTCTGCATCGAGGGCGCTGAGCATTTCAGTGTCGATGTTGCCACCGGACGCATCAGCGGCAGCGGCTTCCATCTGCTTGTGCAGGTCCGCCAACTTGTCGTTCAGTTTGCCCATTTTGCGCTCAAGCGCGTTCATGTCTTTGCGCAGCTGACGTTCTTCCTGACTAGTCAAACGCGGGGCCGCGGAGGAGGTGGCGTCGGGAATAGGCTGCGAAGCAGTGTCAGCAGATCCGCCACGGTTATCACCGAAATCCAGCACATTGTCGTTCTTACCCGCCGCTCGGGCCAGCTCGGTGCGTTTTTCCAGGTATTGTTCGATGCCGCGGGGCAGATTCGTCAGCTTGCCATCGCCGAACAATGCCCACGTGGAATCACAGACACGCTCGATCAAATACCGATCGTGAGAGATCACAACCAACGTACCCGGCCAGTCATCCAACAGGCTTTCGAGCTCCTGCAAGGTATCAATATCCAAGTCGTTCGTTGGCTCGTCAAGCAGCAAAACATTGGGTTCGGCCATAAGCACGCGAGTCAGCTGCAAACGGCGACGCTCGCCACCCGACAGATCCCCCACCGGAGTGCGCTGGCGTTTCGCGGAAAAACCCAGCCGCTCCGCCATCTGGGAGGCGCTGAGTTCCTTATCCCCAATAGTGACATACGTTGCCACGTCCTCCACCGCATCCAGCAATCGGCGCTCTGGATCCAAGTCGTCCAGCTCCTGGCGCAACCAGCCCAACCGGACGGTCTTGCCTTCCTTGCGCTGCCCCTCGACCAACGGGTGCTCCCCTGCCAGCGTTCGCAGCAGCGTGGTTTTTCCACTGCCGTTGACCCCGACCAAGCCAATGCGTTCACCGGGGCCTAATCGCCAGGTGAGGTGTTCCACCAGCACTCGGCCATCCGGGGTCGCAATCGTGGCGTTTTCTAAGTCGATGACCTTCTTGCCCTGCCGGCGGGCGGAGAAAGCCATGAGCTCCACCTTGTTACGAACTGGCGGAACGTCGTTGATCAAGGATTCCGCGGCCTCAATACGGTAGCGAGGCTTAGAGGTACGCGCCGGAGCACCGCGGCGCAACCAAGCCAATTCCTTACGTGCCAAGTTCTGACGACGCTGCTCTGCTGCATCGGCTTGCCGGGAACGCTCGGCACGCGCGAAAGTCCAGTCATTGTAACCGCCCTCGTAAATATCCACCGCACCGTCGTGGACCTCCCAGGTCGTAGTCGCAACCGTATCTAGGAACCAACGATCGTGGGTCACCACTACCAACGCCGTGTTGCGCGACAGCAGGTGCTCGGCCAGCCATTGCACACCTTCGACATCCAAGTGGTTAGTGGGCTCATCGAGGATAAGCAGATCTAGATCGCGCACGAGTGCGGCAGCGAGGCCCGTACGGCGGCGCTCGCCACCTGAAAGATCGCGTACACGGGTATCCAACCCTAGGTCTGCCACCCCCAAACCGTTAAGAACACCGCGGACCTTGGGGTTGGATGCCCACTCGTAGACCTCCAAACCAAGGGACCCCAACACAGCATCACCAACGGTGGTATCAGCGAGGGAATCCTCCACCAAGACCTCGCGCAGCACGTCCTGAGTCACCATCGCCAAACGCAAATCGTTCATGGCTGCCACGCGCCCGGAATCTGGAGTATCCGCCCCACTGAGGATCTTCAGCAACGTAGACTTTCCACCGCCGTTCAACCCGACCACTCCCACGCGGTCGCCCACGTTAACGCCGATACTGACCTGGTCCAGCAAGGTTTTCAGGCCGTAGGTTTTGGAGACGTTTTCAAAGTTGATCAGGTTCGTTGGGGCAGCCATAGTGTGCACGCCTTTCGTTGGGTTGAACGTGGACTATTCCAAGTGGACTATTCCAAAAGTGCGGGGGATATACGCGGGGGTCAGGTTCGCGCTACTACACGAGCCCCGCTCGCCGGCGATGTGGCGAGCACCGCACGCACCCCACGGGCAGCACCAGTGATATTAGCCAGCACCTCCACCGCGTGGTCTTCGTCGTGGCATAGCACGGCGACCGTGGGGCCCGACCCAGAAACGATCGCCCGCAGAGCCCCCGCCTGGTGCGCCAACCCCAGCGTTTCCCGCAGTTCAGGGAGCAAGCTCACGGCAGGAGCTTGAAGATCGTTACCCAGCTGGGCTGCCAATAGTTCCGCCGAGCCGCTCCGCAGAGCCTTGATGACCTGTCCAGGATCACCCACGCGCACGTCGGGACGCTGTCCTTCTGCGGCCAGCTGGCGCTGCTCGTCCAGCTTCTTGAAGACCGTCGGAGTGGATAGGCCTTTCTTGTTGGTCACCATTACCCAGTGATAGGTGCCTCGGGTGAGAATCGGTGAAAGCTCCTCGCCAATCCCCGTTCCCAACGCAGTGCCACCTAGTAGGCAAAACGGAACATCGGCACCCAAGGTCACAGCGCGTGCGTGGAGTTCCTCGATCGGTACGAATTCTGGCGGCCAGAAGAACTCGGCCCCTGCCACAATGGCAGCCGCAGCATCAGCTGACCCGCCTGCCATTCCCCCAGCCATGGGCACGCCCTTACGAATGTCAATGCGCAGGCCAACATCAGGAGAGTTACGCAGTTGCGCTCCCTGGGCCGCATGCTCACGGGCTACCTCGCGCACCAGTTCCACCGCCCGCCAGGCCAGGTTCGTCGAATCGGTTGGCACGTGGTCGTCGAAACCACTGTCTGCGGTCAACCCCTGTATGCCAGTCTTCGATTCCACACGCGTGACGGTCACGGTTTCGCGCAGGTCCACGGACTGAAAAACAGTCGTCAACTCGTGGTAGCCGTCTGCGCGCGCGTCCCCCACACCCAACAATAGGTTTACCTTCCCGTAGGCTTCCGCCGTCACGGTCACGGGCGCACCGTTCTGGGGCGCACCGTTCTGGGGCGCACCGTGCTGGGGCGCACCGGGCAAAGCTGCATCGGCGTGGGTTACACCAGCCTGGGGTACACCGGCGAGCGACGCATCGGCCTGCGTCTCTGGGGGTAGGTCAGGCATCGCGGCCCTCCTCACGTGCAGAAGTCAGTGTAGCCAGCCGAACGAAATCGCTGGCCGATAGCTTTTCACCGCGTTCTTTGGGGTCAATCCCTGCGGCGACGAGGGCTAGCTCTGCCGCTTGGCCACTTCCAAAATGGCCGCTCAGTGCCGCTCGTAGGGTTTTTCTGCGCTGCAAAAAGGCCGCGTCCGCCAGGGTGAAGGTCTCTTTGCGCAGCGCCTGTTCTTCGGGCGTGTGCAACTGCGGCGCATTGGCAGCCCATGGCCGTTGATCGTTGCTGTAACGATCGATACGAACCAGGCCGGAATCGATTTTTGGCGCCGGCCAAAAAACGTTCTTGCCGATGGTCGCGGCACGAGAAACCTGGCCGTAGTATCCAGCTTTCACACTAGGCACACCGTAGATCTTCGATCCAGGCTTCGCCGCCAAGCGGTCTGCAACCTCCAGCTGTACCATCACAAGCACTCGGTCGATGGTGGGGAATTCCTCCAGCAGGTGCAAAAGCACCGGTACTGAAACGTTGTACGGCAGATTGGCCACCAATGCGGTGGGCAGGGGTCGCCCCGCTGCCTCAAAATCGGCACGAGTCACCTTCAGCGCATCCATTTCAATGACGCCCAGCTTGTCCAACGCCCCCGCGGCGTAATGGTTCACCGTGGCGGGTAGCTTTTGGGCGAGGCGCGAATCGATTTCCACCGCTGTGACCGATTCCACGGTTTCCAACAGTGCCAATGTTAAGGAACCCAAGCCTGGGCCGACTTCAATTACGTGGTCGCGGGAACCGACCTCAGCCGCGGCTACGATCTTGCGCACCGTGTTGGGATCGTGAACGAAATTCTGCCCCAGCTTTTTGGTAGGCGTGATGCCCAGCTCGGCCGCGAGTTCGCGAACTTGAGCTGGGCCTAAAAGCTGGATGGGTTGAGAAGGTTGGGACACCCCTGCAGCTTATCGCAGCCCCAATTTGGACGTACATGCCGGCCATGCGCCCCAGCCTTGGGCAGCCTGCACGCGCTTAGCCACAGCGATCTGCTGCTCACGGGTTGCCATGTGAGCCGCAGGTGCGTACTCCGTACCACCGAAACCAGCCCAGGTGGACGGGGTGAACTGCAAACCACCGGAGAAACCATTGCCGGTGTTAATGGCCCAGTTGCCCGTGGACTCACATTGCGCGATCTGGTCCCAGACGGAATCACCTGCGACAGCAGGCGCTGCTGCACCGGTGTTCCCTCCGGCCTCGTTGCCAGCCTTAGAACCATCGGCCTTGGTGCCACGAATAATGATGCGTACCTGTGGCTTAGTGATCGTGCGGGTATTGATCAGTTCGCGCGAAACTTCGGTACCGTTTTCACTACGGACGGTGAATACATCGCGAACCTTGCCCGCTTTACCTTCACGGACAACCTTTTCCTCGCCCTTGGCCAGGTTGGAATCTTCCTTCACCTTGACCGGAGCGTCCACAACACGCTCTTCGGTTACGCGCTTTTTAGTCACACGGGTGACGTCGATGTGCATGCCATTCTTGAGCGGAGTGTTGGCCGCTGGCTTTACAACATCATCCTTGCCCAGCGGGGTTCCGCGCAGCTTAAAAATATCCCCAACGGTGCGGGCCGGCAGGCTCATCTTGCCTAACTCGCCACCGTCATTGAGGGTGAACTTCTTCGGGGTGGTGACCTCGAGAGTCATGCCCTCTTCTGGAATGCGCTCGCCACGAGCATCGGACAGCAACTCGGTCGCATCGGTACGGCCCAGCTGATCCAGCAGGCTACCGACGGTCAGGGCGGTGGTATCCACAGTCTGCTTGCGACCGTCGACAACCAGGCTGACCTGGCGAGGGGTACGCACGGTGATCGTGTCCGAATCACCAATAGATTCATCCAGGGCGGGGCTGACCATGGCACGCTGATCCACGTCCACACCTGCGGACTTCAATGCGCCCTCGACGGTGCCGGACATGGTGCTGGCTTCGATGATCTTGCCGTTGACGTCAACAGTGACATCCTTTTGGCCAGCTACAGCCACGCCACCACCGACAACGAGGGTTGCCAGCATGCCACCGGTGGCCACGCGCAGCGGGGTGGAGCTGGTGTTGTTGATGCGGTGCAGGGAGGACTTCTTCTTAGGAGACACTCGGACGATTACCTCTCGTGTTATTCAGCCCGATTTCGAACTGGCTATTCGGCTCGGTTGGCGAACCAGGGCAGAAACTACTCTTTCGATAGTTTGTCACAGTACGGTAACGAAAGGTTCATTTCAAAATTATTTGTATAGATGTCGCCCACATCACTTTCTCCCCTTCAACAGGCAAAACATCAATACCGCAAATTCACTTGAGCCACACTGGTCACAAGCGCCACATGAGTAACACGAGGACGCTAAACCACAACGGTAACAATTCGTTATCGAATTACGGCCTTGTTATTTTGTAAATCCGCTCAGCGTTCTCCGAAACGAGTCGCCCAAAACTTCCCGGATCCATACCACGCACCTCCGCCAAAGCCCGTGCGGTATGACCCACAAAAGCCGGTTCATTACGTGCGCCACGGAACGGTTCCGGCGTCATATAAGGAGCATCGGTTTCCACCAAAATCTGCCCGGCATCCGCCAACCGTAACGCCTCCCGCAGCTCCTCATTGCGCTTGAACGTGGCATTCCCGGAAAACGACAGCACGTATCCACGATCCAAGCATTCCTTCGCCACCTCCAACGGCGACGAGAAACAGTGCATGATTACATCCTCTGGACGCGGTGAATCCTCCAGTACACGCAAGATCTCTGCATCCGCCTCGCGGTTATGAATCATCAACGGCTTACCCGTTTCCACCGCAAGGTCAATGTGCCAGCGGAAGGCCTCCTCCTGCACATCCAGGTCTGGCGTCTCTTCGTCCTTCCCAATCCAGTACGTATCCAACCCCGTCTCGCCAATCGCCACACAGCGCTCGTCCGCTGCGAGCTGCCGCAAGCGTTCCCGCACATCCGTGGTCACAGTGTGCGCCAACGTGGGATGCACCGCAACGGCCGCCCACACTCGATCATGAAACGCCGTGGCTTCTACCGCCCGTTCCGTTTCTTCCAGCCCATCACCGACAGTGCACACCCCGCGCACACCGGCCTGCGCAGCGCGCTCCATGATGTACTCCACCCCCAGCCGATAGGCATCCGGGTCACCCGCCACGTCATATCCCATTTTGCGCACGGTGGCATAGAGGTGCGTGTGGGCGTCAAACAGAGTGTCCACCGCTTCTGGGATAGTGGGAGTAGGTCGTGATTTCTTTTTAGCCATGCCACCCACCCTAACGCGGGCGCGGCCTATAACCGGGCAGCCACCTCGCGCCTAGAAGCTGCCACACCCCTACTCCACCTACGACTCAGCCCCCACCCCGCCTTAGACTCAGCCCCCCCC
>NZ_KV786167.1:186288-192316 GCF_001806865.1 Corynebacterium sp. HMSC28B08 | reverse complement strand
AATGCCTAGGAACAAAACCCGGGGCACTTCACTCTCTTGCCTTCCAGGCCAGTCTCGTTCGCCAATAACATCTACATCGACTAGATTCCGCCAGCTCACGAGATGAGCAGATTTATGGCAATATGCACGTGCTGTAACCCTCTGTCCGCGCCCGCCACCGGATCGGATTTCTCGAGTGTTTGAAGTGATGGTTACCCAAGACCCCACGCCGGTTCTTCGATTTCCCCAGAATGCGGCCAGATCTACGCGGACTCTAGCGCGGGAGTTGCTACAGTTATTTTTCTTCCAGAAACCGTGTGTAGATACATCACTACCAGAAGTGTGTGGGTTCTCAGCGTGAGCATGAGGACTACAGATAAACGCTCGTTCAAGGTTTACTGAATTAGTTGCATTCTCGGAGATTGACTCAGATATTAACCCTTCAGGTACTTGCATGGGCTCAAATCCTTCAGGGAGACCTTCCGGGAAAGCGGACTCATCAATTAAACGCCAAGATATGGGTGGGTTTGGGGCTTCTGGTTCAGCATTGGCGGGGATTGCTGTAATGATTGATAATGTGGCTGTCAGTGTCGCAAGTATTGAGGTTCGTAACTTCCGCATGAGGTCTCCTTAGAAGGTTGTGGTTGACTAGCTGCTTCTTTATCTCACTACCATCCCGACATGTTTCTTTGTGTTCGACCTGTTGTGAGAGGCTAGTGAGGATAAACTTTCTAGTTTAAGCGTTTGGATTCAGAATACTTGTGAAAAGCATGGGGATAGGCGGAGGTGGTCTAATCCCGTTTCAGCGGGTAGCTACCATGTCCAAACTTGTTTGATTGCTGATATCACCGGGGCTATTGACCGTATTGAAATACACCTTTGCATCCGGGATCGCAACGACAGGACGACGATGACGGTACCGAGTAGGGTTGCATTCAAAGCGTGCTTGTTTGTACTTGTTACGAACTGCCCACGTCCCATCCAAGACGGACTGTGGGGTGAAGTTCGCCAGGCCTGGGTGATGACGGCGCGTGTTATAAAACTCCACCCACTCGGCTACCCACTGGGTAACATGCTCGATTGACGCAAAAACCTGCGAGTACAACTGGTCATTTTTCAGCGTGGCAAACGACGACTCCACACGCGGATTATCGTCAGTCGCATGCTGGGCTTGCCTGCAAGTTGTTAACAGTGTGTTTGTATAGCTCACGCGGCCATTTCTATGGCTTCGTGGAGTTCGTAGTCGATCGGGCTTAGATAGCCGATCGATGAATGGATCCGCTTGCGGTTGGAGAGTCCTTCAATCCACGCTCTCACACCCTCGTAGATTTCGTTACGGATACGAAAACGCATGGCGGTAATAGTGGTGTGGGCTCACCCGATCGAGGATGACGTGGGAGCCATAGGAAAAAGAAACATCATCGAGGGTAATTGCGGGCATGGTGATCCCCGGGACGTAGTAGAAACTTCGGTGACGTCTCAGCAGAACTGAGTGGAGATCACTTGGTCACCGGAAATGCACACTCCTCGATTAACGGGCGCGATCAACTGGCAGGTATGACCACATTTCACACAGCAAGCAAACGTCTGAACTAGAGATGCTTCATTTGAACCACTCACGCCGCGAGCGCGAGTGTTCCGCCATTTTGTATCCAAGTCGGGTTGGAAGCTTCCAAGCGCGTACACGCGCTTGGATCGATTCCTTGCAGCAGTGTCGGCACTAGCACCGGCACTGCAACCCTACATAGGTCAATCCGGCAGGTACGTACGGCGAAGCTAACGCAGTACCGGCGCCATCAGGGCACCCCACACTTCGCAGTTACTCCCGCGCCAGCACCCCGCGCCGACACCATCAGGGCACCCCACTACTTCGCAGTTACTCCCGCGCCAGCACCGTTTCCAGCGCCTGCACCCTTCGCGCCGCCCTGAACCAGCTGAGGCAACTGCTGAGCGGCCTTCTTGCCCGCTGGGGTCGGGACCGCCTTGGCTGCCTCATCAGCCAGTTCCTGCATCGCGTTCGGATCTGCGGAAACCTGGCCACTTTGCAGCTTAGCGTTCCAGTTCTGCGTACCACCGAACTGCTGCAGCAGCTTCAGCAGCTGGCTGACATTTATCTGGCCACCTGCGCCTGCCCCGCCCGCGCCCGCGGAGCCGGCAGCACCTTGCAGTAGAGGCAGCAGCGCGTCGATCGGCACCTGCCCGCCCGACTTATTGAATTCTTGGAAGGCTTTAGCCAACGCAGTAACGGCCTTCAATCCTTCTTGCCCGGCCTTCACGGAGCCTGAGACCTGATCGGGCTGAGGCGCGCCCTCAGATGAGCCCATGGCCGTACCCTGAAGCTGCTGAGCCCCCTGAGTTAGCAACGTCTCCGGGGATACGCGCCCGCCAATCACACCCAGCAAAAGCATCACGAAGTCGGTCGTCAGTGGCACATCCACACCGGTGAGGTGTTCCACCTTATTGACCACACCCGCTTCGTCTTTCACGATGTCGCGAATTGGCTTCAACGCAGCTGCGTCTTTACCCGCCTTTGAATCGGTCGACATTTTCTGCGCCAGCTGCTGCAGTTGTGCATCCGACCCGTAGTACTCGTTCAAGTCCACTTGGGTCTGTACACCTGCTGCACTACCAGAACCGGAGTACTGCCAGAAGGTGACTTCATCCCAGCCACCTGGGATTTGGTTGGGCAGTTGGGTGTTGTAATAGGCCAGCCAGAGTGGGTACTCGGAGAACTCCGTGGTGTTACCCATCTGCTGCATCCAGAATGCGTAGTAGGTGTAGATGATTGGATCGCGCCCGGTCAGGATCTTGATCTCATCAATCCACTCACGCACCCAATTTTGCAGTGAAACTGGGTCCAGCCCACCAGTTTCCTCCAAGTCCAGCACGGGGGGAAGGGATGGCTGCGGACCGGTGGTCAACGCACTTGCGTAGAAACGCGCTTCTGCGCGTGGACTTCCCGTGCCTGGCTTGGCGTAGTGGTAGCTACCAGGCACGATGCCGGCTTCCTGAGCCTTAATGGAATCCGAAACGAAGTATGGGTTGGTATAACCCACACCCTCGGTCGCCTTGACAAAAGCGAATTTTTGACCGGAAGCAGCTACGGCATTCCAGTCAATGGCAGCACCGCCAGGGTGCTGGTGGGAGGCTACGTCAATGCCTGGGAGTGCCCAGGTAGGAACAGGAATCACGTTAGTTGCGAACAACGCCGCAACGGTTGCTGCAGAACCGACGAGGGCCGCTGCAGTGATGCGGGCGGGGGCGGTAGTGCGCGCGTTTCGGCGCCATGGCAATAAAAGCATGAGTAACACAATACTCAAGATTCCCAAAAAACACAGTAGTAACACCAACCTCATTTACATCAATACACAACAATTCTTTCGGCCAACTCTCCATTGCACCCCAAAATCCCTAGTTAACGTCCCGCCGCCCCTCCCTGAGTGCCCCCGCCCCCATAGTTTCCGGTTAAAAAATTTTTCCGCGTTCCGGGCGTGTCTGGCACAAAAGCCACGCCCAATGCATGCTGGCGTTCACGCGTCAGGCGACCTGGTAAGCAAGGCCCCATGCCCCACGCCCAATTCATGCTGGCCTTGTCGCGTTAGGCTCTCTGGCAGGCGAGGCCCCATGCCCCACGCACAATCCATGCTGGCGTTCACGCGTTAGGCGACCTGGTAGGCAAGGCCCCATGCCCCACGCCCAATTGATGCTGTCTCCACCCCATGCCCAACGCGATCTGGTAAGCAAGGCCCCATGCCTCACGCGTGTTTCACTCCAAACCCCAATCGTGTCTGGCTCCATGTCTAAGGTGGAAACCATGACTGAAACGAATTCCAACTCCGCCCCCTCCGCGGGCACCGCAACGACCACGGGCACCACCCCTTCCGCGGGCGCCGCGACAACCACGAGCGCCGCAACAATCCCAGACAATATTTCGGAGCGCTCTACCGGCCGGCCCACCCCGCAACAGGACTTGTACCGCTACATCAACGGGGAATTCCTCGCTAACCACGAGATTCCGGCCGACCGTCCCATTGATGGCGCATTCACCGCGTTGCGCGATCGCTCTGAAGCCGATGTCCGCGCCCTCATCGAAACCACTGCCAAGGAAGATCCCTCCGGCCGGGTCGGGGCGCTCTACTCTTCATTTATGGATACTGCTGGCATTGAAGCCGCTGGTCTTTCTGTTCTCGACGCCGACCTGGATCCGATCAGGTCCGCCTCCCGACTCGAGGATCTGGCGACCGCGTTGGGCACGCTGGATACCTACGGCGTGGGCGGCGCCGTCGGGTACTTCATTGAAAAGGATTCCAGTGAGGACAAGGAAATCGTTTACCTCGTCCAAACTGGCATCGGCCTGCCGGATGAGGCGTATTACCGCGAGGATCAGCACGCGGAAACGCGCGAAGCCTACCAAGCATTCATTGTGGATATGCTGAACCTCGCGCAAGAACAGGCCCGACCCGGCCGTTTCGCGGAGGCCAGCGCTGAAGAGGCCGCTGAGGCCATCTTCGATTTCGAAACCCGCTTAGCCAAGGGGCATTGGAATAACGTCGATAGCCGCGAAGCAGAAAAGACGTATAACCCAACTGCCATCAGCGACCTGCCCACCGCGTTTCCTTTCGCGAAATGGTTGGAGGCCACCCACGTTGATCCACATTCCGCCGGCGGCAAAACGATCATCGTCAATCAACCTTCCTACTTAGACCACGTCGCGGACATGGCCCAAGATTCCACGATTGACCTCGACCAGTGGAAGCTCTGGGCCTACTGGCGAGTACTCACTGCTCGCGCGGGAGTTCTGCCCGAGGCCATTGGGAAGCGCAATTGGGAGTTCTACGGCCGAACACTGAGTGGTGCAACGGAACAAAGGGATCGGTGGAAGCGTGGCGTCGGCCTAGTAGAAGGGTCAGTAGGTGAAGAGGTCGGCCAGAAATTCGTGGCCGAGCACTTCCCACCCGAGTACAAAGAAAAGATGCTTGAACTGGTCGATTACCTCATCGAAGCGTACCGGGAGCGGATTTCGGGGTTGCAGTGGATGACTCCAGTGACGCGCGAAAAGGCGTTGGCGAAGTTGGACAAGTTCCAGCCCAAGATTGGTTACCCAGACAAGTGGCGTTCCTTTGCGGGGCTGGAAATCAGCCCGAAAGGGGCTGACCTAGTGGCCAACGTGCGCGCGGCTGCGGAGTTCAACCACGATTACGAAGTCAGCAAGTTGGGCAAGCCCAGTGACAAGGGCGAATGGTTCGCCACCCCCCAAACCGTCAATGCGTTCTACAACCCGGTGAATAACGACATTACGTTCCCGGCGGCTATTCTGCGCCCACCATTTTTCTCCCCCGATGCCGATGCGGCGCAGAACTTTGGTGCGATCGGCGCAGTCATCGGTCACGAAATCGGGCACGGTTTCGACGATCAAGGGTCGAAGTACGACGGCGATGGCAATTTGAACTCTTGGTGGACCGATGAGGACCGGGAAGCGTTCACCGCGCTGACCAAGCGCCTTGTGGATCAATTCGATGGTTTGGTTCCCACCGGCCTGGAGCAGCGCGGGATCACCGAGCACAAGGTCAATGGCCGGCTCACACTGGGTGAAAACATCGGTGATCTGGGTGGACTGGGGATCGCCGTGGTGGCACTGCGCCGTTACTTGGCCGACCAGGGCCAAGACTTCGATTCCGCGCCAAAACTGCAGATGGAGGGATTGGATGCCGTGGCCAATACCGAATTCACGGCGCTGCAGCGGTTGTTCATTAGCTGGGCCCGGGTCTGGCAAACCGCGATCCGCCCACAACTGTCGGCGCAGTTCATCTCCATTGACCCGCACTCCCCCGCGGAGTTCCGCTGCAACGTCACTAGCTCGAACGTAGCGGAGTTCTACGAGGCCTTCGATGTGCAACCTGGCGACGGCATGTGGCTGGACGAAAAAGATCGCGTGAGCATCTGGTAACTCACGCGACCGGGGGGCTCTCCGTGTTAGAGCCCCCTTTGCGCGGTCGGGCGGCGCAACCAGTCGGGCGGCGCTAGAGATTGCCACCGGTCGGCCAGCGCA
>NZ_KV786167.1:67916-186268 GCF_001806865.1 Corynebacterium sp. HMSC28B08 | reverse complement strand
AGAGATTGCCACCGGTCGGCCAGCGCAACCAGTCGGCCGAGGCTAGAGGCCGCCGGCGCTAGAGGCCACCACCGGTCGGCCGGCGCAGTTGATGGGGGGGTTAGCCCTCGGGGGCGAACAAGTCCGGCTCGTGCACGTCATCCTGAGCTGAATCATATTCCGCAACCTCGCATAGATTGAGGATCGCGCCCGTGGAATCTTGGATGGTTGCCACGCGACCAAATTCAGCCTCGTACGGTGGGCGTACCACCACGCCACCCAAGGCAGGGATCTGCGATACGGCCTTATCGATATCGGCCACACCCATGTACATCGTCCACAGGCTGGTGGATTGCTCCATCGCGGAGGTATCCCACATACCCGCCAGTCCCGCGCCTTCCAGTTCGCCGACGGCATACCGGAACTCCGGATCATTACTGGCCTGACGAATGTCCCAACCGGCGAGTTCGTGGTAAAACTCCAAGGTTTCTTCCCACTTATCCCCCACGAGCAGCTCATACCACACTGGGGTGGAAGGCTCGCCCGCTGCAAGCAATGCATGTTCATCGGCTGGGCACTTCAGACCAATGGCTGCGCCCGCCGGATCCAGGAGCATCGCCATAGCACCGCGCTCCCCTAATGAACGGGGCTCCAAGGCGCTGGTGGCGCCCGCGGAGACGGCGGCGTCGTGCGAAGAAGCAACATCAGGGGTGTACAAGCACAAACCCCACATCGACAGCGAGCCCTCCGGCACCTGGGCCAAACCGGCGACGGGCATTCCTTCACAACGAGCAACAACGTAGCCACTGTTTTCCCCGTCGAGCTCCTCGAACTCCCAGTCGAGCAGTTGCCCGTAGAAGTTCCGGGCGGCGGTGATGTCGGTGGTGGCTAGATCAATCCACAGGGGCATGCCGGGGTGGGCGATGATGGCGGGCATTACATGTTCCTCCACTTTTCGGGGTCGAAATCGTCATCGGCGGTGGCCTCGTCGAAGTATTCGCCAAGGTCATCGTCATCGTCAATGCCTGTCGCATTCGCCGAGTTGTCCGAGCATTCCACCACGCGCGCGCCAGCGAGAACCGAACCGTCCTCGCCGAGCACCGTCACCTCGTCACTTGGGCGCAGGACTTTGCCGCGCCTAGTCTCGACCTCACCATTAACGCGAACCATCTCGGTGCGGATGAGGTCCTTGGCGATCCCGCCGGTTTCCACCAGGTTGGCGTACTTGAGGAACTGCCCTAGGCGGATTTCATCGCGAACGGGAATGTCGGGGATTTGCATACCGGCCAGTGTACGGGTTGAGGCCACGCAGGTCACCATCGACGTCATTGGTGGCGGGGTGTTTCAAACCTGTACCGACAGGGCGCAAGTACGCACGCGGGAATACCTAAGCGCGCATCGCAGGCACCGTGCAGGAAGCGCGCACCGCACGCACCGTACATGAAGCGCGCCGCCACCGTGCAGGCATCGTTATATACGGGCCCGCACCGCCAGATCCACTTCGCCGCTTGCCCAGCGCTAGATGCGCCGTGCCCGAGCAGGGGCGCCTAAGCGCGCATCGCCAGATCCGTCGGATTGATCGGCCGTGGCAGGGCGGTCTCGCCCATCAGCACACGATCGGCCTCCGCCGCGGCAGAACGCCCTTCGGAGATTCCCCACACGATCAGGGACTGGCCACGCCCTGCGTCGCCAGCGACGAATACCGGGATGTCCGCAAAGTCCGGTGTGGTGGCCTTGGCACGGTACTTGCCGTCGCGCACCAGCCGTCCGCGGCCGTCGACCTCCAGGCCCAGGTCCCGCACTACGGCGGATTCTTCGACGGAAACGAAGCCCATGGCCAGTAGCACTAGGTCCGCATCCATTTCGAAATCGGTGCCCGGAACGTTTTCCAACCCGTTGTCACCAAAGCGGCATTCAGCACCCTTCAGGCCCGTGACCTTGCCATCGGTACCAGTGAGTTCCACGGTGTTGATCTGCCAGCCACGCTTACCCAACGTATTGCCCACTTCGCGGGTATCGAAGCCCAGCTTCTCCACGATCTCCGCAGTCTCTTCACCCGTCACGGCGTATTCGCCTTCCTCATGCGCGGATGCGAGGCGCAGCTGCAGGGGGTAGGTCGGCCAGGGCGTAGAAGCAGCACGGGTCTTCGGTGGCTTCGGCATGATGTCGAACTGATGTACAGTCTTCGCGCCTTGGCGCAGCGCGGTACCGAAACAGTCAGTACCCGTATCGCCACCACCGATGATGACCACATTCTTGCCCTTGGCATCGATCGGGGACGTTTCGATATCCCCGTATCCCACGCGGTTTGCCGGTGGAAGGTACTCCATTGCCTGGTACACACCCTCCAGATCACGGCCTGGCACGGGCAGGTCGCGACCAACGGTGGAACCGATTGCGAGGATCACGGCGTCGAAATCCTTGAGATCTTCACCGGTGGGGCTGATGTTGGTCTTGAAGACAGTGCCTTCGGCCTCCATCTGCTGGATGCGGCGATCAATCCACTTCTTTTCCATCTTGAATTCCGGCACGCCATACCGCATCAGGCCACCGATGCGGTCGGCGCGCTCGAAGACGGTGACGGCGTGCCCGGCGCGAGTGAGTTGCTGCGCTGCCGCCATGCCCGCAGGTCCGGAACCAACAACGGCCACCCTCTGGCCTGTGGAGAACGTCGGCTTGATGGGTTCCACCCATCCTTCCTTCCACGCGTGCTCCACGATGGTGAATTCGACGGTCTTGATGTTGACGGGATCGTCGCCGATACCCAACACGCACGCGCCTTCACATGGAGCGGGGCACAGACGGCCGGTGAACTCCGGAAAGTTATTGGTCGCGTGCAGGCGGTCGTATGCCTCTCGCCAGCGGCCCTGGCGGACTAGATCATTCCACTCAGGGATGATGTTGCCCAATGGGCAGCCGTCGTGGCAGAACGGGATACCGCAATCCATGCAGCGGCTGGCCTGAGTCTGCACCTTGTCGTCGGAGAAGTTCTCATAGACCTCGTTCCAGTCCATGAGGCGCAGAGGAATCGGGCGGGTCGCCGCACCTTCGCGACGGTACTTCAAAAATCCTTGTGGATCAGCCATTATTTCACTTCCTCCATGATGGCGGCGGCGATGCCGTCCCTGTCTAGACCGGCTTCTTCGGCTTTTTGGATGGTGGTCAGTACGCGTGCGTAGTCGCGTGGCATGACCTTAATGAGGTCCGCAGCATTGACCTCTACGGTTGAACCCGTGAGCTGCTTGTGCGTTGCGATGGTTTCTTCCAACCACCGCAGTTCTTCTTCGTCGGTGACTGTTTCTACTTCAACGAGCTCGGGGTTGATTCTCTTTTCGACGCCGCTTCCATCGTCCAAGAGGTAAGCAATACCACCGGACATGCCCGCGGCGAAGTTGTTGCCCACCTTGCCCAGGACGATAACGCGGCCACCTGTCATGTATTCACAACCGTGGTTTCCGATGCCTTCTACCACTGCGGTGACACCGGAGTTACGAACACAGAAGCGCTCGCCGACGGAACCGCGGATGAACATCTCACCGTGTACACCACCGAATCCCAGAACGTTTCCGGCGATCACGTCGTTGGAGAGGTCCTCGGCTTGGTCGTTATCGCCTGGGCGGATGATGATGCGCGCACCAGAGAGCCCCTTGCCGACGTAGTCGTTGGCATCGCCCTTCAGCGTCAACGTCATTCCGTGTGTGGTGAAAGCACCGAACGAGTTACCGGCCGATCCCGTGAACTCGAGGTTGACGGTGTTCAGCGGCAGTCCTTCGCGACCGGCCACGCGGGAAATCATGGAACCGGTCATGGTGCCGACGGTGCGGTTGACGTTCGTGATGGGGTAGGACAGGTCGATGGAAACGTCCTCGCCTGCTGCTGCTCGGCGGATGGTGTCCTCGGCATCCTTTCGGATTTGGTTATCCAGCGCCTTTTCCAGGGAGTGATCCTGTTTCTTGGTGCAGTGCAGGTCCTGGTGCATGAATGGGCTGTCGGGGCGCTCAAAGATGCGGGTGAGGTCCAGCTTGCCGGCGGTCTTGTGATCCACGGCCATGGAACCACCGGCGAGGCATTCGGAGTGCCCCACGGCTTCTTCGATGCTGCGGAACCCTAGCTCGGCTAGGTATTCACGGACTTCTTCGGCGATGAACTTGAAGAAGTTCACCACGTGCTCCGCTTGGCCAGTGAAGCGCTTGCGCAGCTCCGGGTTCTGAGTTGCCACACCAACGGGGCAAGTATCAAGGTGACACACGCGCATCATGATGCAGCCGGAAACTACGAGCGGTGCGGTGGCAAAACCGAATTCTTCAGCGCCCAACAGTGCCGCTACAACAACATCGCGGCCGGTCTTGAGCTGACCGTCACATTGGACGGTGATGCGGTCACGCAGACCATTCATCAACAGGGTCTGCTGGGTCTCAGCCAGCCCCAGCTCCCATGGGCCACCCGCGTGCTTGAGGGAGGTCAATGGGGAAGCGCCGGTACCGCCATCGTGGCCGGAGATCAGCACGACATCCGCGTGTGCCTTAGAGACACCCGCTGCGACCGTGCCCACGCCCTGCTCGGCCACCAGCTTGACGTGGATGCGTGCATCTGGGTTGGCGTTCTTCAGGTCGTGGATGAGCTGTGCCAGATCCTCGATGGAGTAAATGTCGTGGTGCGGTGGTGGGGAAATCAAGCCCACGCCCGGGGTGGTCACACGAACCTCGGCAATCCATGGGTAGACCTTGCCCGGAGGCAGCTGGCCGCCCTCACCTGGCTTTGCACCCTGGGCCATCTTGATCTGGATGTCCGTGCAATTGTTCAGGTAATGGCTGGTCACACCGAAGCGGCCAGAGGCTACCTGCTTGATTGCGGAACGCTTCCAGTCACCATTGGGCTCCTTCTCGAAGCGGGCTGGATCTTCGCCACCCTCACCGGAGTTGGACATGCCCTTGAGGCGGTTCATGGCAATCGCCAGCGTCTCATGCGCCTCGGCGGAGATGGAGCCGTAGGACATTGCACCAGTGGAGAAACGCTTGACGATGTCGCTGACTGGCTCTACTTCATCGATGGAAATCGATGGGCGGTTGCTTTCGAACTTGAACAGGCCACGCAAGGTCGCCAACCGCTCGGACTGGTTGTTGACCCGGTCGGTGTATTCCTTGAAGATCCGGTACTGGCCGGTGCGGGTTGCATGCTGCAGTTTGAAGACGGTTTCTGGGTTGAACAGGTGGTACTCGCCTTCGCGGCGCCACTTGTATTCGCCACCGATTTCCAGCTCGCGGTGAGCTTGCTCTTCAGGGCGTGGCAAGAATGCACCGCGGTGGCGGGTTGCCACGTCGTCGGCGATTTCTTCCAGTCCAATGCCTTCGATCGGGCTGAATGCACCGGTGAAGTACTCGTTGAGCAGGTAGTGGTTCAAACCGATGGAATCCGCCAGCTGCGCGCCACGGTAGGAAGCGACAGTAGCGATGCCCATCTTTGACATGACCTTTTGCAGGCCAGTGCCCATTGCCTTAATGAAGTTGGCCTCACCCTCGGCAACGGTGACGTTCCCGATGCGCCCTTGGGCAGCCAAGTCCGCGATGGTTTGCAAGGCCATGTATGGGTTGACGGCATCGGCACCGAAGCTGACCAGCATGGCCAAGTGGTGAACCTCGCGGCAGTCACCGGACTCGATGACCAGCGATGCGCGGGTGCGGGTCTTCTCCTTCACCAAGTGCTGGTGAACTGCGGAGGCCAGCAGCAGGGATGGAATCGGCGCGTAGCGCTCGTCGGACTCGCGGTCGGACAGCACGATGACGGTGTGATCCTCGGCAATAGCCTGGGAAACTTGGCGACGAATTCGATCAATGGCTTGGCGCAGGCCGGCACCACCATGGGCTACTGGGTACAGACCAGAAATGGTGATGGCTTTAAAAGCACCGAACTTAGCCTCGTCTGCCCCTGCGGCTCCCACGATGTTCGCCAGCTGTTGGTTATCCAACACTGGGGTTTCCAGGTGAATCCGGTGAGCGGCCTCCGGGGTGGGGTTCAGCACGTCAGCTTGCGCACCTAGGTGGGTGAACAGGCTGGTCACCATTTTTTCACGGATGGAGTCCAATGGCGGGTTCGTCACTTGAGCGAATCGCTGTGCGAAGAAGTCATACAGCGTGCGCGGACGGTTGGACAACGCAGCGATTGGAGTATCGGTACCCATGGAACCGATGGCTTCGGCTCCAGCGCCGGCCATCGGACGGATGAGGGTTTCTACATCCTCCTCGGTGTAGCCGAAGACTCGCTGGCGCAACACTGTGCGCTCGTGGTTCATCTCGATAGTTGTGGACTGTGGCAGATCCGCAGCCCGCACCAGCTGGTCCTCCACCCACTGGGTGTAGGGCTGCGCAGCCAACTGCTGCTTGATTTCCTCGTCACTGACGATGGTTCCTCGGGCGGTGTCAACCAGGAACATGCGACCTGGTTCCACGCGAGTGCGCTTGACGATGTCCTCTTCGGGAATATCCAGCACACCAGCTTCGGATGCCATAACGACGAGCCCGTCCTTGGTGATCCAGATTCGTCCTGGGCGCAGACCGTTACGGTCCAGTACAGAACCGATCACAGTGCCGTCGGTGAAGGCCAAAGCGGCCGGACCATCCCATGCCTCCATGAACGTGGAGTGGTACTCGAAGAACGCACGGACTTCTGGGTCGATGTTCTCGTCGCGCTCCCACGCTTGAGGAACCATCATCAAAACCGCGTGTGGCAAACTGCGTCCACCTAGGTGGAGCAGTTCTAAAGCTTCATCGAAGCGACCGGTATCGGAGCCTGCTGGGTCACAGATGGGCAGTACGCGATCGAGGTCTCCCAGGATCTCCGAACGAATCTGGGACTCGCGGGCGCGCATCCAGTTTTCGTTGCCGCGAACGGTGTTGATTTCACCGTTGTGCGCCAGCATGCGATAAGGGTGCGCCAGTGGCCAGCTAGGGAACGTGTTGGTAGAGAAGCGCGAGTGCACGATAGCCAGTGCAGATTCCACGCGCTCGTCCTGCAGATCCAGGTAGAACTCACGCAGCTGAGGCGTGGTCAGCATGCCCTTGTAAACCATGGTGCGGCTAGATAGCGATGGGAAGTATACGGTTTCGCTGCCGGCTCCGGCACCAGCCCCGTGGGTGCCGAGTTCGCGCTCCGCACGCTTGCGTACGAACCACACGCGCCGGTCCAATTCAAGGCCGCTTAGGGGGTTGCCGTGGGCGTCGGAACCAGAGAGGAACAGCTGCTGGAAGATTGGTTCGGCATCGCGGGCGATCGCGCCGAGGGAAGAGTTATCAGTCGCGACATCGCGCCACGCGATAAATTGCAGGCCTTCTTCCTCGATGATGCGCTCCACAGCGCGCATTGCATCGAGTGCGGCCATGCGGGAGGCAGGGAGGAACGCGATACCGGTAGCGTACTGACCGGCGGGGGGCAGATTGACGCCCTTACTTCCCAGTTCCTCACGGTAGAAACGGTCTGGAACCTGAATGAGGATACCGGCACCGTCACCGGTATTCTTCTCGGCTCCAGCCGCTCCGCGGTGGTCCAAGTTGACCAGCGCCTGAATGCCCTTTTCCACAATGTCGCGGGTCGGGCGGCCATGCATATCGGCGACGAACGCCACACCGCATGCATCGTGCTCAAACTGCGGGTCATAAAGACCCTGGCGTGCAGGGTAGTTATTCATAGTCGGCGACCTAACTCTTCGTCACAAGTACCGCTAAAGCGAATACGTGAATAATTTGCACCAATTTTCGTGGGTGAGGACGCAACGCATCCTCTGCTGTTACTCCGGTCACTTTGGAAACCGAGGTGAGTGTATAGAGTCACCCATGTCACCCGACCTGTCCAAATCAGGGTTACCTAAGTTCAGCTTCACGATCGGGGCCGTGATGGCCCTAACAGAACCAAACCGCAAGAGACGTGAATTACTCACACTTTCATAAGTAGTGTAAACGGGTATTCGCAAAATCGGAGAGGATTTAACAAAGACTTCATATTTCGTGGATTCACCCGCCCCCACCCGACTGCCTGTGGCAACATCTTGGCCATGACTGATTCCGATAGCCTCCGCCCCACCGCGCAGTCCGCTGCCCCCTTGCAGCCCACAACGGCTGCGCTTGGCACCCCTTCTTTTTCCGACGCCCCTGGCGCAGCCGACTTCGCAACCATGCTGTCCCCCATCACTGTCGGCAAACGAGAGTTTCGTAACCGTGTGATCATGGGCTCGATGCACACGGGCCTGGAGGATTCGCTGGACGATATTCCCAAGCTCGCAGCGTACTTCAAGGAGCGCGCCGAAGGTGGTGTGGCCGCGGTTGTCACCGGTGGCTACCCACCCACGCTGGAGGGCAACCTCACTCCGTTTGGCCAACCTTTCAACACTCCAGAGATCGCGGCAGCTCACAAGGAAGTCACCAACGCCGTACATGAAGGTGGCGCCTTGGCGATTCTGCAGCTGCTGCACTCGGGGCGCTACGGTTACCACCCGATGGCCCTGAGCGCCTCCGATTCGAAGTCCCCCATCAGCCCATTCCCGGCACGGGCGATGACGGTTGAGGAGATCGAAACCACCATTGCGGCCTATGCCACCGCGGCGCAGTACGCAGCGGAAGCAGGTTACGACGGCGTGCAAGTGATGGGTTCCGAAGGGTACCTCATCAATCAATTCCTCGCCGAACGCACGAACCAGCGCACGGACGACTGGGGTGGCTCTGCGGAAAACCGCCAGCGCTTCCCTGTTGAAATCATCAAAGCCATTCGTGCTGCGGTGCCCGAAGACTTCGTGATTGACTACCGCATCAGTGTTCTGGACCTGGTCGAAGGCGGGCAGACCCAGGAAGAAATCCTGCAGCTGGCCGGCAAACTGGAGGCCGCTGGTGTTGACCTGTTCAGCTCCGGCATCGGTTGGCACGAGGCGCAGGTTCCCACGATCGTGACCTCCGTGCCCCGCGGCGCGTTCGCGTGGGCTACGAAGGTTCTGAGGGACCACGTCAATGTGCCCGTCGTGGCGTCGAACCGAATTAACGACCCGGAGGTAGCCGAGCAGGTACTGAACGGTGGGTGGGTATCCGGTGACGGCAGCACGGAGCAGAGCCCACAGGCGGACTTGGTCTCCATGGCACGCCCACTGCTGGCGGATCCAGAGCTGGTCAACCGTGCAGCGCGCGGTCTGTCTAAGGAAATCAACATTTGTATCGCCTGTAATCAGGCCTGTCTGGACCACACGTTCGGAAATAAGCGCGCCACATGCTTGGTCAACCCTCGCGCTGGCTACGAGACTGAGCTGGTGCTCAAGCCGGCACAGGGCACAAAGCGCGTGGGTGTTATCGGTGGCGGTGTAGCTGGATTGTTCGCGGCTGAAGCGTTGGCTCAACGTGGTCATGATGTCACCGTGTTCGAGGGTTCTAATGAGGTCGGCGGACAGTTCCGTTTGGCGATGCGGGTTCCGGGCAAGGAGGAATTCGTTCACTCCCTCACTGCTGTTCAGGAGCGTCTGAACAGCCTGAAGGTCGAGATCCGCACCTCCGAATTCCGCACCCCGCAGCAACTACTGGACGAAGGTTTCGAAGAGGTCATCGTGGCAACCGGTGTGGAGCCACGCATTCCTGAATTCCCGGGTGTGACCGAGGGGCTGGCGGGCGCAATAGACGGCGTGCAGGTGCTGACCTACCCCGAGCTCATCTCTGGCGCGAAGAAGGCCGGCCAGTTCGTGGCGGTCATCGGCGCAGGTGGCATCGGTTTTGACGTTGCCGAGTTCCTACTGGAAGACCGCGGTGGCGAACCTCAGAGCTTGGAAAGCTGGACCAAGCAGTGGGGTGTAACCACCGATAGCACCACGGAGGGCAATCTCACCCGCCCCCGCCCTGAACGTCCACAGCGCCAGATCGTGATGCTGCAGCGGAAGACGTCCAAATTGGGCAAGGGCTTGGGCAAAACCACCGGTTGGGTTCACCGTGCGAGTGTGGCCATGGGTGGTGCATTGCAGGTCGCGGGCGTGACGTACGAGAAGATCACTTCCGAGGGCCTGCACATAACCATCGCCGCTGATGACGAGCGCGCCATCAACGCTGCTCAGCGCGCCGGCATCCCCCTGGGTGAGGCAGACGCCAATGGTCGCATTGCTCTGACCCTGCCCGTGGACTCCATCGTGCTGTGCACCGGCCAGGAATCAGTCCGCCCCGTTGACAAGGACTGGGCCAGCGAAGAGCACCCGAACGTGCACATCGTTGGCGGTGCCGATGTCGCCGCCGAGCTGGATGCCAAGCGTGCCATCCGCCAAGCCGTCGAGGTTGCCGCAGGGATCTAACTCCGGCACCGCACTGGGCGCCTAGCCACGTGCACGCTAGCACCGCACTGGGCGCCTAGCCATTCCCCTAGGTCTCGCCGTCGCCCTCCGGCTGCACCACACGGTCATTGACCATGCCAATGGCCTGCATCGTGGCATAGCACGTGGTGGGTCCCACAAACCTGAAACCACGATCCTTCAGTGCCTTAGCCATCGCAACGGATTCATCCGAAATCCGCGGGATCTTATCCTGATCCCGGGGGCGCTCGTGGTGTTCCGGCGTAAAACTCCACACGAGCACCGGTAGCCCCGGCGCCAACCGGTCGGCCGCACCTCCTAACACTTTCCGGGCTGGGTGATCCTCGGGAAGAGCCTGCGCTTCGGGATCATCCCGCAGGTCAATTGCAGCTTGGGCGTTGTCGTACAGCGCCGCATGCTTCTGCGGATTACGAATCAGGCGTTCGTCTGCCAAAGCCGCTTCCCGTCGCTCCTTCGGCATCGCGACGATCCGCGTGGGATCGAACATGTGGAATGCATCGCGAAACGCAGGGCGCTTATTCAGCACTAACGACCAGCTCAAGCCCGATTGAAAACCCTCAAGGGTAATACGTTCCAACAACCCGCTTTCAGTGATGACATGGCGGCCCCACTCATTGTCAAAATAGTCTTTCTCAATTTCGGTGCGGTACGTCCACGGCGGTCGTGCAATTCCGTCATCTCCACGGATCAATCCGTTGGGAAGAACGTTGTCTGCCATTAGAGTTCCTGCCTTCATATCGGGTTTCCTTTCCTCATTGTCCCTTTTTTTTCGCCATCGCGGTTGCGGGTGCGGTGGCATGCAGGAATCACACTAGGCACCGCATGCGTCATCGCTTTTCTTTCCCGACGCCACCTCGGCCCCATTTCCCCAGTTCACGGGTGGGGGCTAACTTTCTTATCCACAGCCACCCGTGCTTGTGGATAACAAATCACGTGTCCTGCAGTTTTCGCCTTTGAACGCTAGAGGTGGGGGCACGGAATGTCCGATGCACGCGTTAAGCTGGATAGCCGTGAGCGACCTGTATCTGGATGTAGATCTGCCCTTCTCCCAGGGCCGCGCTGACCTCATCGCAGCGCTTAAGTCCCATGGTGGGGCGGTCATCCAAGCACCTCCCGGTACAGGCAAAACCACGTTGGCGCCGGGTTATGTCGCTGATTTTTTGGTCCGGACAGGGCAGGCGGCGCACACCGGCCAAGTAGGGCACATTGGCCATTTTCACTCAGCGGAGCACACACAACACCCCGACCAGGCAGGGCAATCCAGCCAGACCCGAAGAGTCATCGTCACCCAGCCCCGGCGCGTTGCAGCTCGATCCTCAGCGGCGCGCCTCAACGAGCTGTACGGCTGGCCCATCGCAGGTCATACCGTACGGGGCGAATCCACAGTCAAGCCAGAAACACTCATCGAGTTCCTCACTCCGGGCGTGCTGCTGCGCCGGTTACTGCGTGCACCGGACCTCGAGGGTGTGGGCGCGGTAATCCTGGACGAGATCCACGAGCGCCAGTTGGAATCCGACCTCGTCTTCGCCATGGTGTCCCAACTACGCGAACTCCGCGACGACCTGTATGTTGTCGCAATGTCCGCCACGGTCGATGCAAGGAAATTCGCCGACCTGCTGAAAACCCCGATTGTGGATGTTCTTTCACCCATCCACCCGTTGCAATTTCACTACGCGCCCGCCACGGCCTCCATAACGAGGAGGGATCACCGCGCCCGGCCCGGCCAACCGGGTTCCATTGAAGCGATCGTTGCGCAGACGATTCTTCACGCGCTGCGCGAACAGCCGGATTCCGCGGATATTTTGGCCTTTGTTCCCACCATCCGTGGCACTGAAATCGTGGCGGACATGATCGAACGGTGCTGATGGCAGCAGCCACCCAGTCGATGCTTTGGCCTTGCACGGTGGACTTACACCCACCCAGCAGCAGCTTGTCATCAACCCACCCACCCGGTCTGAATCCCCCATCCCACGCCGCGTCATCATCGCAACCGACGTTGCCGAATCCTCCCTCACCGTCCCCGGCGTATCCATCGTGGTTGATAGCTGCCTGTCCCGCGTTAACCGCCGAGACTCCAGCCGAGGCATGTCTGTACTGGTCACGGAGTTAACCTCCCAAGCCTCAGCCACGCAACGCGCAGGTCGTGCCGGCCGCCTGGGCCCCGGCGTGGTCTATCGCTGTATTACCGCCGAAGAATACGGCAAGCTCCCCTCCTTCTCCCCTCCCGCAATTCAGACCTCTGACCTGACAGGCGCGTTGCTGGATTGCGCATGCTGGGGCTCCCCCGGCGGCACGGATTTACCTCTGCCCGATCCGTTCCCCACCGTCGCGGCCACGCAAGCCACTCAGTCACTAGTCATGCTCGGGGCTATCACTGGCGTGTCCGAATCTACCCCCTACGGCACGGTCACGGACCTCGGCGAAGCACTCGCCTCTCTTCCCATGGATCCACACCTGGCTCGCGGTGGCCTGGTGGCGTTGCGAGCGGTGGAGGATGCCACGCCGGCTCACTCCCCCACCGATTCACACACTGCCACCTCACACACTGCCGCCTCACACTCTGCCACGCCGGCTCACTCCCCCACCGATTCACACACTGCCGCCTCACACACTGCCGCCTCACACACCGATTCACACACGGCCGCCTCACTCATCCTGAAGACCCTCGCCATCCTCGACTCGTCGAACCGGCTGCCGGACGATATCGGCCACGCTGCCCGCACACTTGGGAACAATCACCCAGAATTCACCCGCATACGCTCGCTGTTTCGTCGTGCACTGCCGCAGTACACACCCGCGCAACCCACCACCGCCACGCACCCCTTCACTCCCGCCGACCCCGTCGCGTTCACCATCGCCTGCGCGTTCCCTCACCTCATCGCGCGGCGTGTCCCAGGGTCCGAGCACTCAGTTCTCACCACATCAGGTACGGGAGCGTTACTACCCGCAGCCCTCGCGCAAACCCCATCGGACTGGTTCGCCATCGCCGACATTTCCCGCGCACACACCGGCGACGGCACGGGTGCGCGAGTGCGTAGCGGACTGCCGCTTACGCCCGGGGAGGTTTTTGCTGCGGGAGAGGAGGGCGTCGGGATAAAAGAAGAAACAACCACCACCTACGACGAAGCGACAGGCAGAGTCCGCGCCCGCACCACCAGGCATTTCGGCGCGATCCAGCTGTCGTCCACGCCCGCGCAACCCACCACCGAACAAACCCGCGCGGCCATCGATGATGCCTTGACCGCCCACGGTTTGCGGCTGGTCGGCCTAACTACGGCGGCTGAATCGTTGGCGCGGCGCATCCAATTTCTTGCCGACGCCCACGTGCCCGGCTACCCCACCCTGCGCGGGGAATTGCCGGAAACTGTGCGGGCTTTTGTGACGGATGCCCTCGTGAAAGGGCAGAAACCGGACGTCGTGGGCCTGCTGCGGGGAGTGATTCCATGGGATCACCCCATTGACGAATTAGCTCCAGAGGCGATTGAGCTGCCCGGCGGTCGGCGAGCCCGTGTGACATATCCACCGGTAGAGGGCTCAGCCACTGAGGATGCGCCCGCGGTGATCGCCACCAAGTTGCAGGATTGTTTTGGTTTGGAGGAATCGCCGGTCATTGGTAATCGGCGCGTGCAGTTCCACCTGTTATCTCCGGCGCAACGCCCACTGGCAGTGACAGATGACCTGGCAAGTTTTTGGGATGGGCCCTACCAGGAAGTTCGCAAGGATATGCGTGGGCGATACCCAAAACACTCGTGGCCGGAGGATCCGCGCAAAAAATAAACCCAACCCTCGCGCGGAGGATTGGGTTTTCGTGGTGATTAAAAATGCTGAGCTGAGGTGGATTGGGGCATCCGCCGTGTGCGACGGATGCAGGGTTGTCTTACTGACGACCCTTCTTGCCCATGATGAGCTTGAGGATGAACAGCAGCAGGCAGGCGCCGATCAGGCAGGTGATGAAGCTGAAGACCCAGCCACCGGAACCAATGCCCAGGAGGGTGAAGATCCAGCCACCCAGGAAACCACCGACGATGCCGACGATGATGTTGGCTGGGATGCCCATTTGAGCATCGGTGCCCATGATCTTGGAGCCAATCCAGCCGGCCAGGCCACCAATGATGATCCAACCCAAGAAGCCAAGAGCGGGAACGCCATTGTCGGCAGCAAGTAGTTGGGTGCTTTCAGCAAGAATTGCAGTAGTCATGTCACCATTTTTACAGGCGCTTCGATGCTTCCGCAAAGGTTCGGTGCAGGAAAACACCATGTAAACGCGGTTCGCGACACCCACGCAACGCACGATCATCGCTGGTCACGGATAGTTTCACCGTGCGAACGAAAGCGCAGAATAATCCGTAAAAATTTTTCTGAATCTAGGGTGATTCGCGCGCTGAGGGGACTACCAACGGTGCAAAAAATCCCACGCTTCGTCGTTGAGTTTCTGAATCACATCACCCGCGGGAACCTGGGCGCGCAACAATCCGATACCCTGCCCCGCATGTAATTTCATCTCCGCGGCGTAGTCGCCGCCCTCGCTGCGCGCATCCACCAGTTCTTTATCGGTGACTTCACCCCGGTCACTCAAGGGAGCGTACGCATCAACGAAAGCATTGCGAACCGTACGCGTGGGCCAGGTCTTGGTATCCCACTTTTGCTGTTCGGCGCGGTCATAGATATCGGTCAACACGGTCTGCCCACTGCCACTGTTGACGGCAAGCACGCGCAGTTCCTCCGAGCCCACGGATTCCGGCGAAGCCAGCAATGCCGTACCTACCCATGCTGCATCTGCACCGGCCGCCAGTGCCGCGGCCACTCCACGGCCGGAGCCGATCCCACCGGCCACGCACACGGGAATTCCGGGAGCGTGAACCTCTAAGTAACCGAGTGCCAATTGCATCAGCGGCATGGTCCCGATGCGACCAGTGTGCCCACCCGCGTCAGTACCTTGCACGCAGATCACATCCACTTCCGCTGCCAGCGCCGCCTTTAATTGCGTGAGGCTATTCACCGGAGCAACCACGGATATTCCTGCTTGGTGAGCGCGCTCGACATAAGGTGCGGCATCACCGAAACCTAGGGAGACCGCCGTGGGCTTCGCATCCAATACCGCTTGAAATTGTTCTGGGTTTTCCTCTAGCGCCCACACCATCAGCCCGATGCCGAACGGGCCAGCCTCGCGGGCAATGTCCGCGTTTTCCTTAATCCATCCGGAACTGCTCTTCGCACCCGCACCGAACATCCCCAATCCCCCGGCGCGACTTACCGCAGCAGCTAGATGTCCATCCGAACGCCCCGCCATTGGTGCTCCCACGATGGGCTTGTTGATCCCCCACAACCGTGTCAACCGTGATACCAAAACCTTGCCGGCAGGCTGTCCTCCTTGGCCAAGCGCAAACTGGCTCTGTATATCCAGGCGCTGGCTGCTTGCATTGTGGGTGGGAGAATCTGCCATCTGTACATCATTTCCAGGACTTGGTAGTTCGCATCTCGATTCACTGCTGAACCGCGCATTACGGTTCCCTACCTTACATACTTCATTCCCGGCCGTTGCCAGTTCCCACATTGGGATTTCCTGCTAATTACTGCGTGTTTTTAAGCAGCTGTTTTGCGCGCCCCGGAAGGGTTCCGCCACCCCCTACGGGCTGTGTGCACCTGCTTGCGCAATGCTCCTTTGGTCTGCAATGCCGGGGTCCGCATGGCCTTTCCTCTCCTACAGTGGTCTGCCTCCTCCTACCCAGCACCTCTAGGAAGACCACGGGCTTCACATGCTCGCCCACACGCTCGGCCGACACACTCACCCACACGACCACCCACACGCTCGAAAAGCAGAACGAAACGACACCACCCCAACCCGCCAACGTCATCTCATTCTGCTCAACCAACATGAGGACCAACACGCTCACCCACACTGAGGGCCGTCGAGTACGGGAGCCGGGCCACGCGTAGGTATAGGAATGCCGAATGTGCAGTGATGCGATGACGACCTAGTGTCAGGGCCCACGTTTATATGGGAATGCCCTCGCACATGCGCGTAGTGTATGGGGCATGGATTTCACTCTGAAGAAGGCAAAAGACGTTAACACCGCAGCAATTGTCACCACCGGTCTTATCGGTGGATGGCTGACAGCTCGCGAAACGGGCATCCGCCCCTTGGGCGGTGTGATCTTGGCAGCTGCCGGTGCATACGCCGCACGCTCGTGGAATGCCAAGGCCGGTGCCCCAGTGGCCGGCGCGCTAACCGCGGGTTACATCGGAGCCTTCGGTCTTTCCCATCCTCTGGCGAAGAAGATCGGCTCCTGGCCAGCCGTGTTGGCCGTAACTGCGGCCAGCGCGGGCGCTGCGTATGCAGCGTCCGACCGTCTCTAATGCGGTGACCCCCAACCGGCGCCAGTATAGGGGATCGGAACCGGCGCTGACGAGGCTAGCGCTCGCTCAGAAGTTGAGAACCAACGAGGCACCGCGGATCATCCCCTAACCCAGCCCCAACGCCTCCCCCACCAGCGCCTGCGCCATCGTGCGCAGGACACCTTGCTGGGATTTCCACTCACCCGTGAACTCCACGGGTTCCGCGGCCACGCGCATCTCAAATCCGGTGGTTAGCGCACGCATCGCCTTGGCGGCGCCGGTCGTATCGTACCCGCCGCGGATCCACCAGCTCACGGGCTTACCCACGGTCTTTTCACGCGTGGCCATATACGTGGAATCGAAATAGTGTTTCAGGGCGCCCGAGATATATCCGAAGTTCGCGGTGGTCCCGAAAAGCACGGCATCCGCACCGATCAACTCCTCGGCCAGCTGATCGGCCGATAGCTCTGGATCCAGCGGATGCCGCTCCAGGACCTTTACCGCACCGTCCCCCTCCAAACCGAGGGATTGGTTAGCTTCGGTAGCTGCGGAGCGCGCGGCATCAAGAATGAAAGATGAAAGTGCCGCCGTCACCGGCGAGGGGCTGTGGTGGACAATCAGTACGGTCGTCATAATCTCCCATTGTGCCCAGTTTGCCCCCGACCTGTGCCGAAACCATTGTCGATAGGTATCGAATCGTTAACGGTGGTTCCGGAGTGTCCTATTCGACTGTTTCCAGCTACCTGCCTAAGCTGGTCTCGTTATGGCCAGCGCAGCGGGACGTTTTAGACAAGATCTTGAGGGGCTTCGTGGATTCGCGATTGCCCTCGTCGTGGTGTTCCACGTTTTCGTCGGGAAAGTTTCCTCGGGCGTGGACGTATTCTTACTCCTCGGCGGAATTTTCTTTTTCGGAAGCCAACTAAGCAACGCTCGAAACCCCAAGGGGTTGACGATCGTGCAGTCGGTTATCCGCATCATCAGGCGATTATTCCCTCCGTTGGCGATCGTTGTGGCCGCCACATTGGTGGCCGCCATCTTGACCATGAACAAGCTGGTCTGGGTGCAGATGGCCAAGGATGCCGTGGCCGCGCTGGGTTACTTCATTAACTGGCAGCTGGCTTTTTCCGGCCGTGATTACGTGGCCATTCAAACCACGGTCAGCCCGTTCCAGCACCTGTGGTCTATGTCTGCTCAGCTGCAGATTTACCTGGCTTCTTTGCTGGCCGTTGTGGTTATTGCCTTTATATTTCGACGCCTCGCGCGGCCCGTCCTCGTTGTTATCCTCAGTGCCGCGACGATCCTGAGTTTCGCGTATGCGACATGGCAGCACGGCCAGGATCAGGCCCTGAATTACTACTCCACCTTCAGTCGTTTCTGGGAGATCGGCCTGGGCGGATTGGTCGGCATGATCCTGCTGAAGCGGGATAAGCAGGGTAACCCGGCGATGCGACCGCTGGGGCCGTGGGCGCGCCGGATCCTGGGCGTGGTCGGTATTTTGCTGATCGCTCTCACCGGTGTGTTCCTGAACGGTTCGGACCAGTTCCCCGGCGCGTGGACGCTGGTGCCGCTGTCGGGTGCTGTGTTGGTGGTCATAGCCGGTTCATCCGGCCAGCCGGTAGGCGTGACCCGCGTAATGGAATCCCGCCCCATGGTGGAACTGGGCGGTATTTCCTACTCGCTGTACCTGTGGCACTGGCCGCTGCTGGTGCTCGCACTCAACTGGTCCGGTCAGCCGAAGGTCTCCTGGGCACTGGGCCTGGGCGTGATTGCCGCCAGCTTGGTGCTGGCATGGCTGACCAAGATGCTGGTGGAGAAGCCGCTGCGCCAGGCCAAGAAGCCAGCACGCAGTTGGGTGCTGACGTCCCCCAGCTACGTGGGGAACTCCTTAAAAGTGTGGCCAAAGACCGTTTACGCCCTAGTGATTATTGTGGTGGCGGGGGCCGTGGTGGCGTCGCCACCCATTTTGGAAAAACGGTTGAGCGCGGGAACGGACCAGCTGCTGGAGGCCTCCAGTGACAGGGCGGAATACCCCGGCGCGTTGAGCTTCATTAATAACGCGCCCACCCCGGAGGGAAAAACGATCGTTCCTCCGCTGGAGGATTTCCATAAGCTGCTGCCACCCACACAGCCTGATGGATGCCAGATCGGGTTTGAGCCTGCGGTACTGGTGCTGACGAAGAATTACAACCGCTCGCAGGAGCAGTGCGCGTACGGCGATGTGAATTCCAAGCGGACCCTTTACGCCGTCGGTGGTTCCCACACGGAGCACTACATGCCCGCACTGGACATCGTGGGTAAGCGCCAGGGCATTAAGGTGATCCCGCTGCTGAAGATGGGTTGCCCCATCAACGCGAACATCACTCTGTACAACGGGCAGGACTATCCCAGCTGCCGCGAGTGGTCCAAGACGACCATGGACTACATTGCGAAGAACCCGCCCACAGAAGGCATCTTCATGCCGGGAACGCGGCCATCCGATATTCAGGGCAACGGTCCGGAAGTTATTCCGCCGGAGTACGTGGATACTGTCCGGACGTGGCACGAAGCGGGCATTAAGACGTGGCTGATCCGCGACAACCCGTGGCACATGCGCACCGATGGCAGCGGCCCGCTGGATATGCGCCAATGCGTGGTGGGCATGATGGAAGGCAATTGGAACGGCCCGGGCGCCGAGGGATTCTCCGGCGTGGCGGATCCCGAACACCCCACGTTCGATGAGGTGCTGGCCATCAACCGGGCGTGTGGCACTCCCGTTAATGAATCATTGCTGCCGGAGGATCCTTCCATCAAGGCCTACCAGGGCTTGAATGTGAAGCTGATGGACCTGACCGCCGCGATCTGCCGTGAGGGCTGGTGCCCAGCGATTATCGGCAACATGGCGGCCTACCGCGATGCGCACCACTTCACGAATGTGTTTGCGGAAACCCTGGCCGGGGAGATGGAAGCGCAGATGTTCGATCCGAACCACAAGATTCCGCGGATGGATATCAGCTTGGAGGAACCGGAGCAGCCCGTGGATGAAAACGGTTCGCCGCTTCCATCGCCGGGTGCGCCGGCGCCGGGTCAGCCGGGCTCAGGTATACCCGCAGTGCCGGGCCAGCCGGGTGCGCCATCGATTCCGGGGCAACCAGCGTTGCCGAATGCGACGGAGCCACCGGCCGAGGTGCCGCCAGCGGCGCCGGTGGCCCCGGCAGTGCCGCCCGCTGAGGAGCAAAATCCAGGGGCGCCAGGAGCCCCGGCGCCAGTCCCGGCACCGGTTGAACCGCCACGGTAGAGCTAGTTATCCACAGAAGATGCGATGAGGACGCTGCCTTTGGGCGGCGTCCCTTTTCATTGGGTGGATGGGAATCGACTGGGAGCCTCGATGCAACGCGGTGAACAGGCGATAAATCGAACATCCCCGGTACATGTCCTGGAATCGCATTAGAATTTACCTGGACTACACCGGATTAAGTCTGAAGCTGACCTCCCCTATGGGTCACGTTTTAGGATCACAAACATCACAGAAGGGCTATCCGTTGTCCAAGCGAATTGAGGTCGTGGGCGCAGTATTTGTGCAAGACGGAAAAATTCTCGCCTGCAAACGAAGCGAAACGATGTCGCTACCTGGTTACTGGGAGTTTCCCGGAGGCAAGATCGAAGAAGGCGAATCTCCAGAACAGGCGCTGCGACGCGAGCTCGATGAAGAACTTAACTGCAGAGCCACGGTTGGAGATCACCTGGATACCACCGCGCATGAATACGATTTTGGAACCGTGGTGCTTTCCACCTACATCTGTGAATTGGGCGAAACCGACCCAATCCTGGCGGAACACGAAGAAATGCGCTGGCTTACCCCATCCGAACTCCGCTCCGTGGAATGGGCACCAGCGGACCTGCCAGCGGTAGCACTCCTGGAATCGGGACTACTTTGATGCAATTACCACTGCACCAGTCCGAACCAGCATTCTCCCCAGAGTTCGTGGAAAAGGCCGTCCGTTACGGTTTCCTCGATTCAAATTCCATAACGCCCGCTTGTTACCACCCCGAGTTGATTAGCAACAACGACGAGCGAACCATGCTCGCGGCAATCATCAAAGAGCTAAAGCGCTGCGATACTTTCTACTTCTCGGTCGCTTTTGTCACAACCTCCGCCCTCGCGCTGCTCAAACAGCATCTTCTTGATTTCAAGGGTAAGGGAGTTATCTACACCTCTACGTACCTAGACTTCAATGAACCGGCCATGTTCGAAGAGTTGCTCCTTCTCGAAAATATCGAGGTCCGGGTGTTGAAAGACACCATCGATGCATTCCATTCGAAGGGCTACATCTTTGAATCCGACGATTCCACGACAGCCATCATTGGTAGTTCAAATCTGACGAACTTCGCCCTCACTCAGAACGCTGAATGGAACATGAAGTTCTCTGCATTGCCCGATGGTGACATCACCACCCAACTGCGCAGTGCGATCGAAAGTCTTCGGAAGGATTCAGAACAGCTCACTCGAGAGTGGATCGCTCACTACGAAAAGAACCGGAAGATTCGCCCGCATCCCGAGCTCGTCGACACGGGCGTTGAGCAAGTTGTGCCCGTTGGAAATATCTATCCGAACAAAATGCAGCGCCAAGCGTTGGAGAACCTCGCTTCCCTCTGGCGGAAAGGTGAATCCCGAGCCATCATCATTTCGGCAACGGGTACGGGCAAAACGATTCTCGCTGCATTAGCGGCGCGAGCCGTGAAGCCCGAACGAATGCTTTTCGTCGTTCACCGCGAACAGATTCTCAACAAGGCCATTGAGGAGTTTAAACGCGTCTTCGAAAAAGACAATGAGGCTTTCGGCAAATATGTAGGCCTGGAGCGAAATCTTGAAGCTCCATTTGTATTTTCAACTGTCCAGACATTGTCCCGCGACGAGAATGTGAGGGTATTCTCCCCTGACCACTTTGACGTTGTAATCATCGATGAGTCCCACCGCGCTGGCGCAGTGACTTACCGGAAAATCCTGGAATATCTCACCCCGAAGCATCTCATCGGCCTTACCGCCACTCCAGAACGCACTGACGGCTTTAACATCTTTGAGCTGTTCGACCACAACATTGCATACGAGATTCGTCTGCAAGAGGCCCTCGAGAACAAGATGCTGGTGCCGTTTAGCTACTACGGTATCCATGAAGGATCGGACACCGCTGGACGTCCGATTGGTGATCGAACTGGCGAAAATGCGAGGCTAGAAAGTGGTCGCATCGACCAGGTCGTAACCGCACTGCGTAAATATGGTCACGTCCGTGATGCACGAGGCCTTATTTTCTGCAGTTCCAAGAAAGAAGCTCACTGGTTAGCTACCGGGCTGAGTGGCCAAATTGTCTACGAAGAACAGAACTCAGCCCCTCTTCGAGTCGCCACTCTCACAGGTGATGATCCAATGGAAGTTCGTGAAGCGACAGTTGCGAAGCTGGAGGCTGGGGAACTTGACTACATCAGCACTGTCGATATCTTCAACGAAGGCATTGACATTCCCTGCATTAATCAAGTCGTCATGATGCGCGAGACTCAATCCAGCATCGTCTTCACTCAACAGTTGGGCCGCGGTCTTCGAAAATTTGCAGGCAAAGACCACCTCCGAGTGCTCGACTTCATCGGTAACTACGCAAGCAACTTCCACATCCCGATTGCGCTGTTTGGAAGAAGTTCGGGGAATAAGGACGAAGTTGCTCAAAGGACTCGCAAGGCAGCTAAGGGTTCCCCGGTAGCCGGCGCATCGTCAGTGTCTTTCGATGAAATTGCTCAAGAACGAATCTTCGAATCTTTGGCGAAAGCCAAGATCGATAGCGTTGCGCGCCTGAAAGAGGATTACACAAATCTTCGGTTCCGCCTCGGTCAACAGCCGTGGCGAATCGACTTCGCTCGCTTCGACACGCTCGATCCTGTCGCGTTCAGCCTTTCTCAGGGTAAAAGTAGTTCCAACCGCAAGGGATATTGGAACTTCCTCAAGAAAACCATCAAGGTAGAGCAATCACTGACGGAGTTTCAAGGGAACGTACTACAATTCTTGGACCAAGAGCTCCTCAATGGCAAGCGTATCCACGAAAATGTCGTGTTCGAATACCTGCTGCAACACGGTAGCGTTTCCTACGTTCAAATGCGCGAATTGTTTGAATCAGAAGGACTTGGATATTTCAAAACCACGCCACGGACGGTCGAGCGGATATTGACCCTCGAGTTCTTCGTACAAACAGAACGCAACAGCGTGGGTAACATTTCCCTGGTCTCGGCTTCGGGTGAGGATGGAAACCGGACTCTAAAACTTGTCCCGGAGCTGCAGCGTGCTTACAACGAAGATGGATACTTTCGGAAGCACATCGACGACATCAACGAAACGGCCCGGTTCCTCAATCTGCACCGCTACAACAAAGCAGATGGCCCCCTCATCGGGCGCCGCTATTCACGTAAAGATGTATGCCGTCTTCTGAACTGGGCAAATAATGAGTATTCCACCATGTACGGCTATTCGAAAGACGAAGATACCAATACATGCCCGATCTTTGTCACATACCAGAAAACAGATACGATTTCGGCATCCACACAATACGAAGACGAGTTCCTCAATAACAAGACGATGAATTGGTTCAGCAAGAATCGGCGCTCGCTGGCCCGTTCAGCCCTCGAACAGGAAATTGCCTCCGGTTCTCTGCAATTAGAACTTTTCGTCAAGAAAGATGATTTCGAAGGAACAGAATTCTTCTATGTAGGGCCCGTTAAACCACGCGATGCTGTGGACACCACCATTCGAGGCGATAAGGGCGAGGAAGTTTCAATCGTGAATATGAAGCTAGATCTTGCTCAGCCAATGGGTAATGATCTGCTCATGTTCTTTGAAACCGCAGCCATGAGGAGAGAACCAAAGGCATCGACGCTTTCTGAAGAGAGCCCTTCGGTTTAGGGACTAACCCGGTCCCGGTAGCCTTCCCTTCCAAACTTCGTCTCCGCCCCACCGAGCACCGCTATTGCCCCCCTGCATCACCCCGCCCAGCGCATCGCCCCCAAAAGGTACTGGGAGCCTTTGGTCGGGCCAGCGTGGCGTCGGTGTGTTTAGATGAAAAAGTTGGTGGAACGGTGATCCCACCGTACCCGCCTGACCTAAAATAGAGCGTCTAGGAGAAGGTTCAACAGTGAACCTCCAGCTCAGCCGGCCACACCCCACTCAGAGCAAGGAGAACCAACGATGATTGTCAGTACCACCGGAACCATTGACGGCCACAAGATCGAAAACTACATCCGCATCGTTGCAGGCGAATCAGTCGTGGGCATCAACATGTTCAAGGACATCGGAGCGGGATTCCGCAACATCGTGGGTGGGCGCTCCTCCAGCTACGAAGGCGAGATCAACAACGCGCGCGAGGAAGCCCTGCGCGAAATGGTCGACCGTGCCATCCAGCTGGGTGCCAACGGTGTAGTAGGTGTGAAGGTCGACTGCGAATCCCTGGGCCAGGGCGGCATGATCATGGTCACCGCCACCGGCACCGCCGTCCAGCTCAGCTAGGCAACCGGCCCAGCCCGCTAGCACTTCGCCGGCAACGTCTTTGTGTACAGCACCTGGCCGCGGGTGCTGATCAAACGGACCGTCAACTCTCGGGACTGGCCATCGATGTCCACCTCACCAAAGTGCTGGTAATCATCCAGCGGCGAACGGTTCGGCTGATCCGGGGTGTGGGAGAACACGACCTCCGGGCCAAAGGTCGAATCCATCTTGTTCGGCCCGAACGCGCCAGCATTTAGCGGGCCAGAGACGAACTCCCAGAACGGGGAGAAATCCTGGAACGCCGCCCGGTCCGGGTGGTACTCGTGCGCCGCGCAGTAGTGCACATCCGCGGTCAGCCACACCACATTCTTCACGTTCTTGATCGCGGACAGCACCGTGGCGATCTCCTGCTCCCGCCCCACCGGCTTGCCCGGAGTGCCGGACGACACCCCCTCCTGCGCTGTCTCCCCATCGGGAACGACAATGCCGATCGGTAGGTCATTGGCAATGATCTTCCACGTAGCCTTCGACTTCTTCACCCCGTCGATCAGCCACTGCCGTTGTTTATCGCCCAAGATCCAACCGGCTTCCTTGTTGTCCTTGGTGTGCTTTGTGTTTTCATCCTTGTAGCTGCGCATATCTAGGATGAACACATCCAGCAGCGGCCCGTAGGAAACCTTGCGGTAAATGCGCCCATCCACTGCCGTTTTGGTATCCACCGGCTGCCACTCGTGGAAAGCCCGGATCGAACGCGCCGACAGCACATCCACGCGCTTTTCCGTGTACTTATCGTCTGTCAGGATCTCCCCCGGATACCAGTTGTTCGTGGTTTCGTGGTCATCCCACTGCACCAGCTGTGGCACGTGCGCGTTGAAATTGCGGTAGTGCTCATCGAGCAGGTTGTAGGCATAGCGCCCGCGGAATTCCTTCAGGGTTTCGGCCACCTTGGACGTTTCCTCGCTGACCAGGTTGTGCCACACGCGCCCGTCTTCCAACGTGACCTTTTCTTCAATCGGCCCATCGGCATACACAACATCGCCCGAGTGCAGGAAGAAATGCGGGTTGCGCTTGGCCATGGCTGCCCAACCGACCATGCCGCCAATCCTTGGGTTAATGCCATATCCCTGCCCGGCCACATCTCCCGACCAGTGGAAACGGATATCGCGTGCGGTCACCGGAACGGTCCGGAACGTTCCCGCTACTGGCGCAGAGCGCATCCCCGTGTACATGTCCTCCAGGAACACTCGGTAGTGGATGTCGCGTCCGGCCGGAAACCCGGACAGCCGCACACGTCCTGTCCCATCCGTCGTGGGAGTCAATGGGACCGGTGCCCGGAACGATTTCGCATTCTTGAACCGGCCATTCGTCGCCGCTTCCACCACCATTCGTGCGGGGCGATCGGCGCGGGTCCAAATCACTGCACCGCTGTTTGTCATTTCACCCGAAGCCACACCGTGGCTAATTACGGGTCGCTTGGGCAGCAAAGGAGCTCCGAAAGAGCTTCCCACGGACGATCCGAATGTGCCTCCAAAACTGGACTGTGCTGTTGCCGTACCACGTGCAACGAATCCTGCACCCGCGGCTGCGACCGTAAGGCCGGATGCTCTTAGGAAACCGCGGCGTGTGAGTTCGCGCTGCGCCTTGTCAGCTGGGGAATTCAACGTAAAACACTCCTGGGGAAAGTCATTGCGTTACTTAACTTGAATGAAGAACGATTCCCCACGCTAGGTGGACCGGCTGACTCGGTAGTGACGGCCAAGTAAACACGCCGAGAATTCCTCCGCGGGGTCCCACGGGGGGACCACCCACCCCCGCGGGTGTATTTTGTTAAACAATTTCCCCGCTCCTATTGCGGAGGCACTGGGTAAACCTTAATATCAGCAGTGCCATCAAGAGGGTTGTACGACAATCCACAGAAAGTCTGAAGCCTCGCGCCTTGGCGTAAATCAACGATCTCTACTGTTCACAGGGCAATTACCACCAGCCTAGCGGAACGCCCCAACACTTCAGAGGTTTGCTTATGTTCAACCAAAACCGTGTATTACCTTCGGGTAAGCCTAAGAAATTCAGGGCTGCCGTCGCTGCTGCCGCCGTGGTTTCCAGCTCCCTACTCTCCGCCACGGTGCTCTCACCAGCCGCGCAGGCAGAGATTCCACCGATGCCACAAGGCTACCCCGTGCCGGGACTGTACAAGCCATGCAAGCCTGGGGAAATCACCCCGGATTGGCACTTCGGTGAAACTGCCCGCCACTACATCAACGATGACAGCCTGCAGTTCACAAACAACACCAACCAGGATGTGAAGTACTCCGCGAAGGTCGAAACGGGCACTAACCACGAGATCGACGCGAACTCGAAGGCCAAGCTGCCCTCCAACTGGAACACCACCGCGAAGAGCGAAATTGGCTTGAAGCTATCCAACGGCTGGGTGGAAGGCGAAACCTTCGGCCCCATCACGCTGCGCCCGGGCGAATCTTTCAAAGTCGAATATGGTGTGGTTCTCAAGGACTTCATCTCCATGTTCACCTCGTGCCAAAAGGGCTACGTGGTCAATGAACCCGGGGCCGGCGTCATCCGAGGTCAAGCCCCCGCTGAACGCTACGCCTACGCTTACGTGATCCGCCCAGACGGCAGTGTGTCTGACTTGGCAATGCATATCCCCGCCCGTGCGAAGGGCGCCAACTCCCAACCCACGGGCGGCACCTACACCAGCGTTTCGGGCCCATCGTTGGAAAAGGTCGCGGATCCCGCGAAGGATCAGATTGTGGAACCGGCCATTCCCCCTGCGCGCGATGGTTCGTGGCCCAGGCAAGGCGATAAGTGCACTCCCGCGACCGATACCGCGTGGACTCCCCTAGATATCACCTCGGTGAGCCCCACGTTCCGCAAGCCCGGTTACTCCCAGGACTTCCTGAACTGGTCGAAGGGTGACTACACCTTCACCCCCGTCACGGACCACATCGTGGGCGCAGAGTTCAACGGCTACCTCAACTGGCGCGGCAACAACGGCCGTCTACCGGAGGGCTGGCTGCAATCCGTCGGAACAGTGCAGCGCGCCTACATGCCGGTCAATACCGCGCTGAAGCCCATTCCTTTGAATTCCGGCGACCGCGTTCGCGTGACCTACGGAACCACCATGACCCGGATCAACTACCGGGAGCTGCACTGCGGGAAGGACGGCACCTACAGCCTGACCAGCAACTACCCGCAGGCCAGCGCCCCCTCCGGGTTCTGGGCGGAAGCCAAGGTGACAGCCAAGGATGGTTCCACCCGCACAGTGGATGTCACCCCTGACGAGTACCGGTCCTTGCCGGTACCCACCCAGTCCAATCGCTAAACCCCCCTCACGTTTGACACGTTTCTACCTCTCTACCTCGCTAACAAGGAGCACCCCTCATGTCCAAGTCCACCTTCTCCAAGGCATCTTTGTTCAAGGCCGCATCGGCGGCTGCACTGACCGCATCCATCGCGGGCACTGTTTTCACTCCAGCTGCTTCCGCTGCTCTTCCTCAGAAGAACATGGGCACGGCCAACCCCACCACCATCGGCGCAACCTGCACCAACCCTGGTGATCGCGGGCAGACCATCAAGATCAAGCGGACCTACTTCGACGGCTCGGCCGGCACCTGGACGGTTTCCAACTACAACGACGAGCCACTGCCAATCACCCGATCGGTTACCGAAACTAAGACCAAGACGTGGAATGTCTCCGCTGGCATCGAGTTCCCAATCTTGGACCTGATCAAGATCACTTTCTCCTCCTCCTACACGGATTCCTCCACCTACGAGGTTGGCGAGACGATCGGTCCATACAGCTTGGCGCCAGGCAAGACCGCTGTACTGCAGGCCGGTTGGGTTGTTTCTGACTTTGTGGGTGAGCGCACCGTGTGTGGCACCAACCACACGTGGCAGGGCACCGGCAGCACCTTCACCGCATCCCTTCCTCGCGAGCGCCACGTAGCGATCTCCACCCGCGATAACGAGAACTTCGGATAACAGCCATGCGGTTTACTTTTATTCGACGCCCCTCTGTCTCCCCGCGACGAAATGCTTGGGCGGTCATGTCCACCGGTATAGGTGCAATCGTGCTGGGAACCGCCACAGCACTGAATGCCCCTGTCGCGCTGGCCGAGACCGCGGTGAGTACGAACGGAACTACCGCCGATACGACGGCACCCGCGGTGACGGATTCGCCTGCGCTCAAGCCCTCGGGAACATCGTCACCCGGTACTTTCGCTGGTGCGTTCCAGCTTCCGCAGCGCTGGAACGAGGATTTCAAGCCATACACGGAATGCGCGACCCCCGGTTCGGCCGCCAAGTATGTTTCGGCTCAGCATCGTTGGTTTAAGCAAACGGATGCTGCCACGGTGGGAAACAACACGGAAGAAGCCGTTCCGGTTACCCACAAGGTCACCAACAAGCGCGTGCAGACCACGGAAGTATCTGCTACGGTCACCCCGGATGGGGAGCTGGCCAAACTTCTGAACAGCGCCTACGGATTCAATTACGTGTACCAGGCTTTTTGGAAGTTGACGGAAACGGTTGGGCCGTACACCTTGCAGCCGCACCAGCAGGGCCGCTTGGTATGGGGATTCACGATCCTCGATGCCGATGTGCAGCCCGTGAAGTGCACGGAAGATTTGCAGTGGGTACCCACGGGTGCCACCTACAAGGTCTCCGTTCCGGAAGGGCGGTACTCGGAACTGCGGTTAGAGGAAGCTCCTGACTTCGGTTAATCCAACGTGGGAAAACCAAACAACGGCATGCTATTAATAGCGTGTACTACGAGGGGCGGTAGCGTTCATACGCTGCAGGGCCCCTCTCGTTGTTTTTACGAGCTGCGATAAGGTCACCCCATGCAATCCAGAACCCAGACAACGCCCTTACTGCTCATGGCCATTGCTACGGGGCTGTGCGCTGGTGGCAATTATGTTAACCAACCTCTGCTGGCCGATTTCAGCGCGACTTTTGGGGTTTCCGATTCCATGGCTGCCGCCACAGTGACGGTATTGCAGGGAATGTATGCCCTAGGTCTGATCCTGTTGGTGCCCCTCGGGGATAAATTCAACCGCAAAACCCTCGCTTTAACCCTCCTTGGGCTCGCTGCGGCCGGGCACTTCCTCGCCACCATTAGTCCCACTTTCTGGATCTTGGTCATAGGTCTAGCGATCGCAGGTTTATTCAGCACCGCCGCCCAAGTGCTAGTCCCGTATGCGGCCGATTTAGCCCCGGAGGGGCAAGCCGGCCAGGCCATGGGCACCGTACTTTCCGGGCTATTGGCAGGCATTCTTTTGGCGCGAACCGTTTCGGGAATCCTGGGGCAAATCGCCGGTATTCGTTTACCTTACGCCACACTAACCCTGGCATTAGTGCTGGTGGGAATCGCATTATGGCGTTCACTGCCCTCGGATACCAAACCCCATTCGGCCACGGAATCCATTGATCTGCGCAGGGTGTATTCCTCCATGCTGGAACTGGCCCTCACCCAACCGCGCGTTCGCACACGCTCCCTGATGAGTGCCCTCGCATTCGCTTCCGTTGCCGCGATGATGGCCACCATGACCGCGCTGCTGGCGGGCAAGCCGTTCTTCCTTTCCACGGGTGTGATCGGGCTAATTGGTTTGGCCGGTGTGGTGGGCGCCTTGGCAGCTCGCCCCGTGGGGAAGCTGGGTGATCAAAACCGTTCGGGACTTGCCACTGCCCTGTCGTTTGGCTCGTTGGTGATCGGATGGATCATCGCTATTTTCGGTGCACACCACCTGTGGGCGGTCATTGTTGCGTTCCTGTTCGTGGACTTTGGACTGCAATCGATGCACGTCACGGGCATGGCTATCGTCACATCAACCGTCCCCGGCGCCCGGGCCCGGTTGAATTCCCTTTACATGTTCATTTATTTCCTCGGTGCCACAGCTGGGTCCTTGATCGGCGCCGTCGCGTGGCACCACTGGCAGTGGCCCGGGGTTGTCGGCGCAGGCCTGATCCTCGTGGGCATCCTCGGCGTGGTTTATATCTGGGATACCGCTATCGTTCGTCGCGCGGCGGCTACACCTGATCCAGCGGGCGGATCATGATGGATTCCACATCCATGTGCGCCGGCCGGTCAGCGATCCACCGAATGGTTTCGCCAATATCGGCGGCAACGAGGTTCAGCTTGTCCGCGTAGACCTCGGCCGCCCGTGCGACATCGCCCTTAAAGCGATTGACGCTGAAATCGGTTGACACGCGCCCCGGATCCACCTGGCACACCCGAACGTTGTGCTCTGCGAATTCCATGCGCATCACGTCCGTCAGGGCCGTCTCGCCAAACTTGGCCGCGTTGTAGCCCGCGCCGTTGCGGTAAGCACCGCGCCCGGCCACGGAAACCACGTTGATAATTTGCGGGGCCTTACCGCACTCTAGCTGCGAAAACAGCGCGCGAGTAACCTCTAGGGTGCCCATCACGTTGGCCTCAAACATCCAGCGCCAATCCTCCGGATCGGTATCCAGAATCGGTTCAAACCCACGCGCGCCACCGGCATTGTTCACCAGCAGCTCCAGCGCACCACCCGGTACCTGCGCAACCACGTCCTGCACATCCTGGGCGAAACGCTCAATCGATTGCTTGTCGGTCACATCGAGCGTCAGCACAATTCCGCCACCAGGATTAGTGCCGTTGATCCGCTGGGCGACTTCCTGCAGTTTCTCTTGTCTGCGCGCAGCCAGAATTACCCGCCAGCCATCCCTTGCCAGCAATTCAGCCGTGGATTCACCGATTCCCGCGCTAGCTCCGGTCACAACGGCGAATCGCGTGCGTGCGTTATCTTTTGGGTTCTCTGTAACACTCATGCCACTTATCCTAGGCACCAACTGGGACAGAACTTCGTCGGTTTCACCCCCAGCCTGCTGGGCCGTTCAACCCAATCCTTGCGGCGCCCTTCACCCCCCCAGCCTGCTGGGCCGTTCAACTCAATCCTTGTGGCGCCCTGCCCTTCCACCCGCTCACGGCACCCGCCGGGCCGAAATAATTTCGCTCCCCCCCTTGCCACCCATCCCACTTCTACGCATACTTGTACGTATGCCTAACAAGACCATTTACATTTCCGATGGCGACCTGCCCCTCGCAGACCGCGCAGCAGAGCTCGCAGGTGGCCTCTCTCCTGCTGTCGTCGAAGGATTGAAGCTATACCTGCGGCATAACGATGTAGCAGAGCGCGGGTTCCATGAGGTTCACGTGGTCGATCGCACCGATGGCGTCGAAACAAGAAAGGTCTTCCACGGCCACCAGCTAGCCCGCCTGTCCCAATCCCACGACGGCCGGCGGATCGAATGGACCAGCTACCTCACCCCCAAGGGCAACCTGGCAGTAGTCCGATCCGAACACCCCGATTTCGTGGCCGTGGCACGCGGTGCGGGTACGGCGGGTACGAATGCTGGCCGTAAGGCTGCCGGCTCGTGGGGTAACGACGCCCCCTCGGGCTCCCCCACCTCACCTTCCGCTGGGGGCACACGGGGCACGGACTTGTTCCCCAATGACCTCATCGACCTAGCCTTCCGCTCCTTCGACAAAGCCACCGGTCGCGCTGGGCGCAGCTCCTACCGCCCACAAGTCGATGTGGACCTCAGCTATTTGGCGAATAGCGCTAACCGGATCATCAGCGACCTGATGAATGGCACCGACGATCGTGGCCGGTCGTTCCGCGGGGACGGCAGTGTGGCGCCTGGCGATAAGTCCAACGACGGTTCCATGGAAAATTCGGACAAGGAATCCCGCAAGGGCTTCGGAGAGGTGGTCGATCACCGCGCGGATTCCGTGGCGACGGAGACGGCGGGAAGCGCTGATGGTTCCGGCAACTCCCTCCACGTGCACTCAGAGGCCTCCGAAGCAGCGCCAGAGGGGGGAACCCACGCTTCCATCGTTCGCGATGAGCTAGCCGCGCACCACGAATTAGAGGTATTCGCGGATCTTGAAAAGCTGAAGGAAGCCGCCTTCCGCCGAACTAAAACGGTCCCCGCACCATTCATCGCAGCTACCGAGCGGGCACTGGATAACCCAGAAACCGAGTACCTGGATATCTAATGTCAGCGCAGCAAACCCCCTTGCGGGGTTTGCTGCGGCAACCCACCGCGCGCAAGGAGTTGAATCCGGCCCAGTTGGGTCTGCGCGAATGAGATCCGTTCCAGTCAGATCCGGCCCAGCTGAGTCCGCTCCAATTAAATGCGTTCCAGTCAGATCCGTTCCAGCTAAATCCGTTCCAGGGCCTGCTCCACATCCGCCAGGAGGTCCTCCACGTTTTCAATGCCGATGGAGATTCGCACCAAGTCGCGGGGCACCTCCAGCTGAGAACCCGCGACCGATTGGTGCGTCATAGTGGCGGGATGCTCCAGCAGACTTTCCACGCCACCGAGGGATTCGGCCAGACAGATGAGCCTTGTGGCCTGACAGAATGCCAGCGCCTTTTCCTCCGAGCCGAATCGGAGAGAAATCATTCCCCCAAAGCCCTTGCCCGTGCCCTGACGTGCAGCCACCTCGTGGCCTGGGTGGGACTTCAGGCCGGGATACAGGACTTCAGTCACCTCAGGGCGTTGCTCTAAAAACTCCGCCACGGTCTGTGCATTCGAACAGTGCCGATCCATCCGCACCCCAAGGGTCTTTATGCCGCGGGCGACCAGGTAGGCGTCGAATGGTGAAGCAGTAGGCCCAACCCCGCCGAGCAGGAAGTCCAGTGCCTCGTCCAGCTGTGCATCGTTGGAGACCACGGCGCCACCAATGACATCCGAGTGTCCACCGAAGTACTTGGTCGTAGAGTAAAGAACTACGTCCGCTCCCAAGTCCAAAGGCCGCTGGAGGTATGGGGAGGCGAAGGTATTGTCCACGATCAGACGCGGAGCGGATTCGTGCGCACGAACAACACCGGCGATGGCCGCGATATCGGTGACGGCCAGCAGCGGATTGGTGGGGGTCTCCAACCACACCAGCTTGGTATTGGGCTGCAAGGCGGCGGCAACCTCATCGGGCTTGGTGGTATCGACAACCGAAAACTCCACGCCCCATTCCACAAACACAGTGCTGATCAGGCGGTAGGTTCCACCGTAAGCATCGTGGCCCATCACCAAGTGATCACCTGGGCGCAAAATGGCACGCAGCAAAAGATCGGTCGCCGCCATGCCGGAAGCGAATACTTTGCCATGGCTGGCGCCTTCCAGCGCTGCGATGGTGTTAGCCAAGGACGTGACGGTCGGATTGGCTACGCGCCCGTATTCGAACCCACCCCGCAGATCGTTCGGAGCGTTTTGCGCGAAAGTTGTGGAGGCATAAATAGGTACATTGATGGATCCCATGTGGCCATCTGGTTCGTATCCCGCGTGGATGGCGCTGGTATCAAAACCTGATTGGTGCTGGTGACTCATGGGTTCTCCTTGAAAAATCGTTGCAATTGTAGACCGAGCGGTTCACAACAGAATAGACCAAGCTGTTCATTCTTGCACACCAGTCTTAAGTTAATGGAAAGCAAATTCTTTGGGCTCACCCCACGTTAGCTGCACATCTGGTCATATCATCAGATCAGCTATTCCGGTTTGGATCGACCCCTCACCAACCACCGTGCGGGAGCGCCCCCCGATCGGCGGAGCACAAAAGATTTTGCGATCCCACGGGAACGTTTGGGCAACGTACAGACACCCAACCAAAGTCCAGGAACAGGACAGTCCAACTACACAACGACGTGAGAGGGAAAACCCGATGAACAACCAGAATCCCTATGGAAGCAATCCACATGGCCCAAACAACTCGGGCAACTACTCCGCCGGTAACGTTCCCGGCGGCCGCAATCCAAACAACGACCAGACCCGTGTTTTCGGGGCTCAAGGCAACCCCGGCCACGGTGGTCAAGCTGGTTCCGGCCAGCCACCACAGCCCGGGCACGGCTTCGGGCAGAACAATGGGCTGGGCAACCCGTACTTTGTTTCCAACCAACCCGACGGCAATGGGCACATTCCGTCAAGCCACCACGGCGGAAACAACGGTGGTGGCGGCAAGGCCTTGCCTATCATCCTGGGGATACTACTGGCGGTCATCCTGGCAGTGGGCGCGTACTTCCTGTTCGTAAAGAAGGACGATGCCGAAACCGATAACAAGGCAGCCAGCAGCTCCTCTTCCTCAGAAGCGCCACCTTCCGACAACCCATCATCTGCGGTCGCTGAATCCAGCTCTGCCAGCTCTGCCAGCGAGGAGTCTAGCGAGAACTCAGCTTCTGAAAGCACACCGTCCAGTTCCACTGATCCTTCGGTAGCTGCGGCTCCACACGATCCAAAGAAGTGGGGCGGGGACGATACCTTGCCAGCCCAATACCGCTCTGGTCTGCCGTTTGATACCTCCACCATGGTTCAAAACTGCCGTAACGGTTCCTTCGAGATCTACCACTACGGCCGCGGCGGCAAGGTTTCCGACGGTAAGGCCGACGGCACGCGTTGCAGCATGGGCAAAAGCTCCCCCAGCCCATATACCAGCGTGACTTACCTGACCAGCAAGTCTTACGCCAGTAATAAGATTGAGGCAGCTAAGGTCAAGAACTTCCACATCGTCAAGGATTCCAATGACAGCTTCATTGCCTACGGCAAGAGCAGCTTAGAAAAGGGACTGTTGGTCATCAACCCTGCACGTGGTGTGGTCATGGAGCTGAACTACCCGAAGGACGGAACCCCGCAGAAGATTCTGGATTCCTACGGAGTTAATTAGCCCCGAACCCTGCCGGGTTTCCCCGCGCTAACCCGGCTGCAGCCTCCGCGGCCCCCCATGCTGCGAGCGGAGGGACAGGCCTACTTCGCTGCAGCCAAATCAAAGCCCCTACGCTCCGCATCGTCCCAAACCTCACGGTCCCAGATGCCGGAGCGTTTCGCTACTACGAGGGCAGAAAGCGACTGTCCCGTAACATTCACTGCGGTGCGGCCCATATCGACAATCGGCTCGATAGCCAGCAGCAGACCAACACCTGCTAATGGCAGACCCAGGGTGGACAAGGTCAGCGTCAACATAACTGTCGCGCCCGTGGTACCGGCAGTAGCTGCAGACCCTAACACAGAGACCAGCACGATCAGCAGGTAGTGCTGCAAGTGCAGGTCAATCCCGTAGAACTGAGCCACGAATATGGCGGCCACGGCAGGATAAACCGCGGCGCAACCGTCCATCTTGGTGGTGGCGCCCAACGGGATGGCAAAGGATGCGTACTCGCGGGCCACGCCCATATTGCGCTCAGTAATCTGCTCGGTCACGGGCATCACACCCATGGACGAACGGGTGACGAAACCGAGCGACATTACTGGCCACACGCGACGGTAGAACTCACGCGGGGAAATGCCATTGAGCGCCAGGACGGTGGGGTAAATCACCAGGGCAACGATGGCGAGGCCCACGTAGATGGCCAGCACGAACTTACCCAACGCGCCCAGCGCGCCCCAGCCGTAGGTAGCTACAGCCGTGCCAATCAACGCCGCGGTGCCGATGGGTGCCAGGCGGATGATCCACCACAGGACCTTCTGCACGATGCTCAACAGGGACTCCATGAAGCCGAGGAACGGCTCGGCCTTCTCGCCAGTCTGCACGGCTGCCACACCAATGGCAATAGAGATCACCAGCAACTGCAGCACATTGAAGCTCAACGACACTCCGAGGGCGCCCGAAGCCGTCTCCGACACCTTGGCACCCAATCCCATGATGTTGCTGGGGACGACAGACTGAATAAAGCCCAACCAGCTGCCCTGGGTGGAGGGCTCCTTCGCGGCGTCGGCACTGATAGAAGTGCCCACACCGGGGCGCATCACCAGTGCCACAACGATGCCGGTCAATACCGAGAAGAAAGCGGTGATCGCGAACCACCACAGGGTGGAAGCCGCCAAGCGTGCCGCATTCGCGACCTTACGTAGGTTAGCAACACTCGTAATCACAGCCGTGATGACAAGTGGCGGGATCATCACCTTGAGCAGTTGGACGTATGCGCTACCCACGCCGTCAAGCAGGCTCGCGAGCCAATTGCTTGCTTCGCCGTCGGCCTCGGGGGCGTCCGCACCAATTGAACGAGCAACGAAGCCCAAGATCAAACCGATAATCAGACCCGCAATAACCTGCGCGCCGAAGTTGGAGTACCACTTCGACTGCTTCGGCGGCGTGGGGTGATCTTCACCGGTTGGTGGGGTGGTTGTTTGGGTTGCTGTTTGAGTGGTTGTTTGAGTGACTGGCTCGGCTCCGGGGGCGCCGGGGTTTTCTTTATCCGACGCCACGCGCCGGTCCGGGTCCGGCCTCATGCTGGTGGTCATGGTGTCCTCTTTTCTGGGTCTACAGGGAGTTTTCCGCGGGTGCCGTTGTACGGCAGCATTTCGTTTCCACTCGGGGCAACGATGGTGGCGCTGGGGTTATTCCCGCGTTCCGTACCGAATGGTCTATTTCGACCGTACCGATCGGTCTATTATGTGGAAATCAGGACTATCGTATGCGGGCACTCAATTGCGAGCCAAAACCCCAATCAGCACCGCCCCAGCTCCCGATGCATTGCATCCCGCTCCGCCGGAGTCACCCACAACCTGTACTTCGCCTTCACCTCAATTTGAATGGAAACATACCGGCACCGGAATGCTTTGTTCTTCGGCAACCACGTCGCTGCATCACCTGCGCCCTTTTGCATATTGGCCGGCCCATCCACCGCCAACAGGTTCTGCGGATCATTGGCGAACACCTCCCGCTGCTCCGCCGTCCATTGCTGTGCCCCCTTCTGCCACGCATCCGCCAGCGCCACCACATGATCGATCTGCACCGCGCTACTGGTGTTTTGCCCACGCTGAAACTCAATCATCCGGCCGGTGTACGGATCATTGAGCACCCCGCGCAGCACCTTGCACCCCTTCGGCGCCTCCACCTGCTGCAAGTCCCGCGCCAACACATCATTGCGCTGGTCACAACCGTTCCGGTCCACGTCCTTCCACCGCTGGCCGAACTCCGCCCGCCGATAATTATTCTTCGGCGCTCGCCCCTTGACCTCTAGAGTCGCCAGCACCCCACGCAGGCGCACCGCTTCTGCGGCATCACCGGTTTTGTGGTCGACGCCACCCTGCCTCTCCCCTCCCCCACCTTTACCAGCACCCGGGCGCTGTGCTGGGAACGAGCTTCCTTGACGCTCCCCGCCGTCTTCGCGCCCGCCGTCCGCATCCCCACCACCGCTGGAATCGGCCCCCTGGGGAGAATCGGGAGAAGGGGCGGCGGGGGGCGTCGACAAAGAAGAAGCAGAAATAGCAGCCCCGCCACCAGCTATCCCGCCAACATCCACCGCGCACCCCGCCAAAGAAGCACCGGCGATAACCACGGCAGCGACAGCAGCGACCAGACCAGAGCGTGGACGGCAGAAAGGGGAAGACGAAGACGAAGTACGCATGGGCTCAATGTAGCCCGGGGCTGCGACAATCCCGAAAAGGGAATCGAACGCGCAGACTAACCCATGGGCGCACCACGGGACGGCACAGTCCCCGCCGTCCCCGCCGTAACTACACCGCGAGTTGCGGACTCGTGGGCCGCCTCCCGCGCCTTCACCCGCGCAGCCACCACCAGAAGGCAGATAAACATGATCACACCACTGATGCCCTCTAGATTGCCCTCCAACCATGTGCGCAAATCAAAGGTGAAGGTCTCGACCTGGGGATAGATCTTGTACCACCGGAAGTAAAAGGCAAACAGCATGAACAACAGCGGCAGCACCAGCCAACGGCGCACCGGTGCCATCACCAGCACCCACGCCACCACAATGCCCGACCAGTGATGTGTAACCGCTACCGGATTAGCTAGGCAAATGCCCAGCGTGATCAGCAGGTAAGCTGCCACGGTATACCCCGCTTTCTCATAGCGGTAAGCACCCCACAGGCACAGCACCGCGATGATCAAGAAACCCGGCAGCATCACCTTCGCGGCCATATCGGGATCCATGCCGGCGCGAGTCAACAAACCAGTCAGCGCCTGGTTCCGAGGGTAACCCGGCGCGCCCGCACGATCCGAGCCGAAGAACTCCTCCGTCCAGAAGTACAGCGCATCACCGCCACGGACGAGGAACCCAATCAACACCGTAGCCCCAAACGTGCCAATCGACCGGGCCACGCTAGCCCAATCCTTGCGCACCAAGAACAACAGCCCAAAACCCGCCGGTGTGATCTTGATACCCGCTGCAATACCTACACCCACGCCGCGGAACCGACGCGGAATGTACCCCAACACGTCGGCGACCACAATGGCAACCAAGAATATATTGATCTGCCCATAATCCAAGTGCGAACGCAGCGGTTCTAGGATCACGCTGAAACCCGCGCACGCCACGGCCCACATCCACCACGGACGCAACCCCAGCCGGTGGGCGCACATTCCCACGGTCGCGAACACCGCAGTGATTGTGCCGATCGTCCAGGCCATATCTTGGAACCATTCGTTGACCAGCATCAACGGTGCAAACAATACGGCTGCAAACGGGGGGTAGAGGAAGCGGAAGCCGCTACGCGTGGGGAACTCGTCCGAATACAACGGGTAGCCATGAGTGATCGCGAAACCGGCATCGCGGAAAACTCCGGCATCCATCAAGCCGTGATTCCACGAGAAGTGCCAGTAGAACCATGCGTTCATACCAATCAGTGCCGCGCCGATGAGCACCAGTAATGGCCCGCAGCGGTTGAGCAGCGCCAGCGGGCTGCCCGTCATTGTCACACCTGGCTGCTGAGGTATCGCGCTGCGCGCGCCGTTGCGGATCCCGTTGCCGGAGAGCCCTTCAGCTCCGTCGTCAATGGGGCGTTCGGTTTTCGCCTTATCGGTTGTGGACATGCCGAATACTGTACTGGGAATTCCCCGTGCCGCAGTCCTGGCACCGGCTAGACTAATACGGACATTTCTTCCGCACCGTCTTCTTCCCCGGCGGGCTTGGAACCCGAAAGGCCCACTGTCTTGCGAAATTACCTTGCCTCTTTCAACTCGACGCCACACGCTGCCCCGCAACGCGTTCCCCACACAGCCGGCTCGTTCCGTGCCCGGGCATGGCGGCGGGGCGTGGTGGCCGCTGCATCCGCCGTCGCGTTGAGCATGGGTGCCGTGGCCTGCTCCGACAATGGTGGCGGTAATAGCACAACCGGCGGGGAAAGCGCAGGACAGGATGGTTCGGCGTCGGGAAGAATCACCGTCAAGCACTCCATGGGCACGACCGAGGTGCCGAAGAACCCCAAGCGCATTGTGACGATGGCGCAGGGGTGGACCGATGCATTCAATGCGCTGAACGTACCGGTGGAAGCCCAAGTGGTTTCCGCTACGGCGAACACGAAGCAGCAGATTCCATGGGCCCAGGACAACGCGGCGAACCAATCCATTACCTACAACTTCGATCTGCAGGAGATCACGCCGGAAAAGATTGCGGAACTCAAGCCCGATGTAATCCTCGCTGGCTGGGTGCCGGACGAGGCGTATTACAAGAAGCTCAGTGACATTGCCCCCACGGTACCGGTTCTGGACAAGGAAACCGGAGTGGATGATTGGCGCCAACTGACCAAGATCGCCGGGCAAATTGCCGGTAAGGAAAACGAAGCCAACACACTGGTGGAGGATGTGAACAACGAGGTTGCCGAAACTGCGAAGAAGTACCCGAATCTCAAGGGAAAAACCTTCACGTGGGGCATGTACTTCGGTGGCCAGTATTCCGCTGTGGCCAATCCCGGCGATCCTTCCAACGACATGTTCACCCGCTTGGGATTCGAAGTGAACCCCAAGCTACGGGAGTTCGCGAAGAAAGAAAACCGTGTGAGCATTTCCCCAGAGCGCGTGGATCTGCTGGATTCCGACCTCACCCTGATGTGGACCATCGATGGGGACATCAACAAAGCCCCAGGGTGGAAGACGTTGCCGGTCGTCAAGGAAGGACGTGCGGTGCAGGTCACCGAAGCCGAGAACAACGCCACCTCCATGGCCACGGCCCTCTCGGTGCGCTGGGCCCTCAAACAGTTCGACCCAGTGTTCAAGGCGCTCAATGAAAACAAGATTCCCCTGCCCGAATTGGCGCCACCGGCATAAGTGACCAGCGGGGCGGTTTCCGTCACTAGCGCTGCCGGTATGGAGTAGATTCAGTTAATGATGAATTCACAACAGTCTCGCTCCACAGTCCCCGGCCCTTTCCGCTCTATTCAGAAGCTGCAGAAAAAGACCTTCCCCAAGCTCATCGCGCGCACGATGAGCTCCCCGGATAGCCTGCGCAAATGGATGAGTGCTTGGCCGCCATTGCTGTTTTCTGGCATTAAACTCACGCACGTTTCCAAGGATTGGTCCTACGGCCGCATTCAACTAAACCTGCGGTTTTGGAACCAGAACATGCACGGTGCCGCTTTCGGTGGCACGTTGTACTCCATGACCGATGTGCTATTCGGCACGTTGGTGGCGCGCCGCATGGGCGTCGGTTATGAAGCCTGGACACGAACCGGCACCTTCCAGTACCTGCAGCCGGGCCGCGACGGCGCGTACCTCGAGGTGGAGGTACCGGACGAGATGGTGGCGTGGATCAAGCAGACCATCGATAAGGATGGCTACTGCAATGTTCCATATACCTCGATCGTTAAGAACAAAGACGGCGCCGTTGTTGGCATCGGCCAGCAGGATCTGCACGTGCGCCCACGCGGCGGTGGCAAGCGCGCGGAACGCCCCGAGCAGGCACTCCAGCCCCGTGGTTTGGTGTTGGAATCGCTGGCCAACGCCGTGGTGTGGCACTGCTTCAAGGACCAGCCGGAGATTCTCACCATGTTGATGAGCGAGCAGCGCCGTATTCCCGACCCCGAAGCGCAGATGCGCCACGTGGTGAAGGCCGCGCTGGAGAAATCCACAAAATCCATCGACGACCTGCGCGCGTTGGACATTCCGGAGAAATACCTAGAGCAATAGGGTTCAACGGTGCTGCGCCACTAGCCTCGCGTTGCCGGCTCCGCCAGCGTTACACCAGGTCCGTCGGCGTTACACCAGGTCCACCACGAACGCGGCCTCGGTCTTTTCCTCGACCTCCTCCACCGTCACTCCCGGCGCGAGCTGCCGCAGCACCAAATGATCCTCGGCCACATCGAAGCTGGCCAGGTCAGTGATGATCCGCTTGACCACCTGTACACCAGTCAGTGGCAAGTCGCATTCGCGCTTGAGCTTGGCGGAGCCATCTTTAGCAACGTGATCCGTCAGTACCACCACGCGCGGGGTACCGGAGACCAGGTCCATCGCACCGCCCATGCCCTTAATCATCTTGCCGGGGATCATCCAGTTGGCGAGGTCACCCCGTTCGCTCACCTGCATTGCACCTAGCACTGCCATTTTCACGTGTCCACCTCGGATCATGCCAAAGCTCGTGGCGGAATCGAACGTCGCGGCGCCAGGCAGCAGAGTTACAGTCTGCTTGCCAGCGTTGATGAGGTCCGCATCCACCTCCTCTTCCGTTGGGTACGGCCCCATCCCGAGGATCCCGTTTTCGCTTTGCAGAATCACCCGCACGCCGTCCGGCAGGTGATTGGCGACCAACGTGGGGATCCCGATACCCAGGTTCACATAATCGCCGTCATTGAGTTCTTGCGCCGCCATCGCAGCCATTTCGTCTCTGGTCCAGGCCATTGTTCTACTCGCTTTCTATGCGCTTTGCTGTACGTGTTGTTGTACGTACCCTTTTTATTTCCGACGCCCCGCTGGTCCCCTACCGCGTGGTCCTCTTTTCAATCGGCTTTTCGCGCTGTTGGGCCTGGATAATGTGATCGACGTACACTCCGGGGGTTTGAACACGGTCGGGCGCGATCTCGCCGCGGCCCACGAGGTGCTCGACCTGGGCAATGGTGACCTTTCCGCTGGCAGCGCACAGCGGGTTGAAGTTTTGTGCGGTCAAACGGTAGACCAAATTGCCGTCGATATCGCCAGTGTGCGCGTGCACAAGCGCGAGGTCCGCAACGATTCCGCGTTCTTGAATGTAGCGCTTGCCGTCGAATTCAGCTTCGGGCTTACCTTCCGCGATCATGGTGCCCACTCCGGTGGCGGTGTAGAACGCAGGAATGCCGGCACCGCCTGCGCGCAGGCGCTCGGCGAGGGTTCCCTGTGGATTGAATTCCACCTCTAGCTCGCCAGCCAAGTAAAGTTCCGCGAATAGTTTGTTTTCTCCTACGTAGGAGGAAACAGCCTTACTGACCTGCTTGTTTTCCAAAAGGATGCCGAGGCCTTGGCCATCGACCCCCATGTTATTACTTACAATGGTGAGGTTCTTGGCACCTGAATCCCGCACGCCCTCAATGAGGTCGTAGGGCACTCCGCATAGTCCAAATCCACCCACAGCAATTGTCATTCCATCTTCGACGATGCCCGCAACTAGCTCGCGGGCGCTCGTGGTGCATTCCACGCTCATGGTTGTCACTCACTCCGTTCAATTAGTGGAGATTAACTGAATTATCTGGCCTTCATTTTGCCACCAAACACTTCACAAGTGTAGACAATGCGATAGTTTCCTTGACCTAAGGGGTTAGCATGTGTGCAGTTTGGCAGTTTCCTTGCTCAAACCCCCACCGGTGATGACCAATTGAATCGGGGGCTCCGGTAGATATTCCGAACCCTCCGCTTCTAATTGAAACAATGAGAAACTCGACACTTTGGGATGTTTCGGATCGGCACTGTGGCATGTTTCCGATCGGCACTGTGGCCTGGTTTTACTCGACAATTTGGCACAAACGCCGGACGGTCAAGGCTCCACCCAACCATCACAACTAACCACGTATGCCAACGAACCCTGCGGGCGCCACGAGGCCGCGCTCTATTCTCACCGATACGGCACCGGCAATACACGGCCGGTTTCCGGATCCTTCACAGTCAAGCACCCAATCCCGAAAACCGCCTGAACTAATTCGGCGGACATCACCTCTTCGGTATCCCCCGCGGCGACCACCTGACCGTCACGCATCGCCACGATGTGATCGGCAAAGCGTGCGGCGTGCGTCATATCGTGCACCACCATCACCACGGTACGGCCCGTGGCATTGAGATCCCGCACCAAATCCAAAATGGAAATCTGATGCGCCGGATCCAAATACGTCGTGGGTTCATCCAGTAACAAGATCGGCGTCTGCTGCGCCACGGTCATGGCCACCCACACCCGTTGGCGCTGACCACCGGATAACTCCGTGGCGGGCGAATCCAGCAGCTCCTTCACACCAGCCTTTTCGGCCGCCAGCTCAATGGCCTCACGATCCTTAGCGCTCAGCGATGCGAATGCCCCCGTATATGGATAGCGACCATACGCTACGACCTCGCGTACGGTCACCCCTTCGGGCGTCACAGGTTGCTGTGGCAAAAAGGCAACGCGGCGCGCAAACTGGCGTGCAGACAGGTCGCGAATGGGATCCCCATCCAACCGCACCGTCCCCGCGGACAGCGGTTGTTGCCGACCCAAGGCGCGCAGCAAAGTGGACTTGCCACATCCATTCGGGCCGATCAGCGCCGTGATTTTCCCCGCGGGAATGGTCAGGCTGACATCCTGCAGAATTGCGGGCCCACCATATCCAACGGTGATTCCCTCGGCGCTGAGTTGCCCCTCACGTGTGACCGCTGGCTGCCCATGCGTACGTTCGGCCGCCCCGTCGTCGATCACCCGGTTACCAGCCGCCCCGTCGTCAATCACCCGGTTACCAGCCGCCCCGTCGTCGATCACCCGGTTACCAGCCGCCCCGCTGCCGAGCACATCACTACCGGCCATCCCTTTATCGGTCGCACCTTTATCAGTCATGCCACCGTCCTTTCCTCAATACGCGGAGCGCTCTTCCTCTTACCTCGCCCGACGGTGGCATTGGGGTTCGTGCGCGATAACCGTAACAACAAGTACACGAAGTACGGAGCGCCCACGATGGCGATCAATGCCCCCACGGGGATTTCGGTTGGCGCGAATGCCCATCGCCCTAAGGCGTCGCACACAGTAACAAGTGTGGCTCCCGCTAGAGCGGATACCGGTATTACCCGACGCCCCGCGCTACCCACCAATAACCGCGCCGCATGGGGGACAATCAATCCGGCAAAGCCCAACACACCAGCAGCGGCGACCGCGGCTGCCCCCAATGCAATTGCGCACACAACGGCGATGGTGCGCCACAGTTTTTCATTCACTCCCACGCCCGCCATGGCGGAGGAATCCAAATTCAGCATATCCAAGTGCCGCGCCAGAACCACGGCTATCACGATCACGGCAATAACGAACGGCGCAATGATCTGGGCATCCGCAATGGTCCGTGCATACAGCGAACCCTTGAGCCAGGTCATGGCTGCACCAGCTTCTGGGGCAGCTTTCACCAGTAACAACTGCGTTAACGCTCCCAGCCCCACGGAGACTGCCACACCCGTGAGCGTCAACCGAATCGGATCATTCGCACCCCGTCCGGCAAGCAACAACACCAGTCCGGCTCCGATCATTGCGCCAACAAATGCCACGGGAGTTAAAGCCTGGGCAGGCAACGAACCCACACTTAGCAACGCGGCCACGGCTGCGAGCCCACCACCTGCCGTTACCCCGACGGTATCGGGTGCTGCGAGGGGATTGCGCAACGCGAGCTGCAGTAATGCTCCAGATACCGCCATGGCAGCGCCGGCGAGTATGCCCACAAGTACGCGAGGCATGCGGTAGCGCCACACCAACTTGCCACCGGAGAACAGCTCGTGGAGCACCTCCGCAGGAGGTTTCATCACCGCACCTATTCCCAAGCCCACGACCACGGCTGCACTCAGGGCAGCAACGAGTATGGCAATGACAGTCCAGAATCTACCGCGACTAATCACTGCCGACCACTCCAAGCTGCGTCCTGGTCGAAACTGGACCGCGTTCGCTCTCGCGACCAATCACTGCCGACCACCCCAAACTGCGTTCCCAACACGCACCTTCTTTCGCGGTTGCAGTCGGTTAATACCCCACAGCAGCAACGGCACACCTGCGATGGATGTGACCACACCCACCGGAGTTTCGGCGGGGGCCCACAACGCCTGAGATGTGGCGTCGGCAACCAATAAAACCGCCGCACCCACGACGGGAGCGACCAACAGCCCCAACCGGTGGCGAGGTCCGGCCACACGGTGCGCGACAACAGCCGCCATCAAACCCAGAAAGCCAATTGGCCCCGCGGCCGCCACGGCTGGCGCCACCAGCACAACCGCCCCAAGCACCGCGAGCATCCGGGTAAAGCGGGGATTGGCCCCCACCGAACTGGCGAGGGCATCACCCGCGGCAAGGGTATCTAGCCCCCGGCCGGCACACCACAGTGCGGGTACAACGACAACCACGGCAATGATGCAAGGAATAATGTCCGCCAAACGCACCCCGCCCAAGCGCCCAGACAACCACGACAACACGGTGGACAGCTGCGCCTCATCGATCACCAGCGTTACGGCGGTCAGGGCCGAAAACAATGCAGAAATCGCAATGCCCAGCAGAATCATGCGCTGTACTGCAGCAGCTCCGGTGGGATCCGCGGAGTTGGCTCGCAAACCGATGCCTACCGTGATGAGAGCCGCCAAGCCCGCACCCACCAGCGCGCCTGGGAGCACCGCAGCACCGGAGATCGATCCGGTGATGGTGGTTCCGACCACGGCACCGAATGCAGCCCCCGAATTAACACCCGTAATCTCGGGATCCGCCAGCGGGTTGTGCGTTGCCGTGCGCAGCACAACGCCCGCGGCACCCAGTGCGAGACCAATAACGGTGGCCGCCAATAGTCGGTCGCGCATGACCGCATGCACCTCCGCGGCGAGTTGCGGTGCATTGGCCGGAACAGTTACCGCACCCATGCGCCACCACCACATTCCCGCAATCACGGCAAGGCACACAGCAATTGCAACGGCCGAAGCCGCGCGTCGCGGAGCGCGAGCGCGGCTAGAGCGGTTAGCTGAGGCTTTACCGTCGGGAGTGGGTTCTGATTCAGAATCGACGGCACGCACGACCATTACAGTCATTTATCCCTTTGGATTAGCGGTTTCGATGATCTGGTCAAGCATCGCCTCCGCCGCCAGCGGACCGCGGGAGCGGGACCACGTATCTTGTTCCACGTCCACGATGTGCTTGACCACATCCTTGTAAGGGCTGGCCTTGAAGCCTTCGATGTCGTTGTACAGGAACATCGTGTCCAGCTTCATACCCGGCAGCTTGTCCCCGGTTAGTTCCGCCACATCCGTCTTGGATTCAATGGCGGAACGCTCACCGTTGTAGCCGTACTCGTAACCGGCGGCGGTCAGCAGGGATCCTGCGAAAGAGTTCTTGATCCACGTGTACAGAGTGTTCTTGGACCAACCGACAAGGGCGGCGCGGGTGCCGGGCTTGATTTCCTTCTTGGCCTGGTCGACCTTGCCCTCGATGCGATCCCGAACTTCCTTGGCCTTATCTTCCTTGCCCAGCTGCTTGGCGATGTCATCCATGGAATCGAGGACATCGGTATAGGAAGCATCGGAGTAAGCCTTCGTCTCCGCGATCTCCTTCAGCTGGGGCATGATCGCCTCTTGACGAGTGGGGCTAGCCAGAATCAGATCGGGTTCCAAGGACTGGATAACTTCCAAGTTTGGCTGCTTAGCCTGGCCGACGGATTGTATGCCATCCAGCTTGCCTTCCAAGGTCTTGGGTGCGGAGGACTTACCAATTTCTACGACGCCTACTGGCTTCACGCCCAACGTCTCCAAAATCTCTTCGTAGCGCCAGTCGAGGGCGACTACTCGTTTCTCGCCTGACTCGCCCTTGCTATCGCCAGAATCGGATGCGTCCGAACCACATGCAACGAGCATTGCGGAGCCGAAGATTGCGGCTACCAGAAGGGCAAACATGCGAAGGAAACCGGTGCGAGCCCCGGTTTCGCGGCCCGCGGAAGGCGAGCGGAAGGTAGTAGAAGTCATCTGCATGGTTCAACTACTACCCGCGTTACCCTTACCTAAGCAAGGTAACCCTTAGTTGGCCATCCCCCTTATGCCCCTTGGTTGATCATCCCCCTCATGCGGGCCCTAGGCGGACCGCTGGCTTCCGCGTACCACATCGTCGCATAATCCCCCCTCATGCGAGGCCCTTAGGCTACCGGGCCACCACAATTTGGCCATGCGCCTGCACCCTGAGAAGCCAAAACCTTCTCGGCAATCTCGATTTGCTGCGCCTTCGTAGCCTGATCAGCGGTTGGCGCATACTGGGTGCCACCGTGGCCAGCCCACGTTTGAGCACTGAACTGCAGACCACCCTGGTAGCCATTACCGGTATTGATGTGCCAGTCACCGCCGGACTCACACGCCGCCACTTGGTCCCACTGCCCAACGGTTGCAGCCTCCGCGGCGGGGGCAACGAGGGCCGGCGCGGCCACTACACCAGCAGCCAGTCCCAGACGGGTGAGGTTGGTCTTGACGGTCTTGCGCATTGGAAATTCGCTCCTTCGTCGTTCGGTAACAATTCGGTTACGAGTTGCCCAACGTACCGGTTGACCACGTGGGGGCGTCAAGTAAAAAAAAGAAAAAACCACCGAAAGGCAAGCAAAAAGGGAGCCACATGGGCTCCCTTACCTGCGATTCTGTGAATCCGCTGTCCGTTCTAGGATTTTCGCGAATCGGTGTGGATTGACGCGGATACTGGCGGATCCCGTTGGGCTTAACGCACCGCTGCCGACTCAATGCGGCTAGGCGCCAACCGCCCAATCGCGGCGGTGCAGATAATGCCGGCCAACGTCACCAACGTGGACCAATCGCCCTCCAACAGGCCACCGAGAACAACCCACACAAGGATTGCCACGACCGCCAGCGCCACCACGGCCATCCCAAACAAGCGCTCGTTACCAGTACCGGAAACCGGGATGTACAACAAACCGGCCAACACACCCACGGCACCTGCAACGAGCGCAGCCAAGCCCGCCGCAGAGGTTCCAGAGGAGTACTGATTTGGCAGCATGCCCACCAGCAGATCGACCACGAACACCACAGCGAACGTCACCGCAGCTGCCAATACCGCCAGCACGATCAGGTTGATAGCTACGCGTTTGCCATCGAACCGGCCCGCGAGCAGCCCCGAATCACGGCGCTCCTCCGGGGCCGATTTGCCTTGGTACGCACCGGATTGCTGATAGCCCTGGTCATAGTTGTCATAGTTTTGGCCGTAACCTTGGTTGTAATTCTGGTCGTAACCTTGGCCGTGACCCTGACCGTAACTTTGGCTGTAGCCGCGATCGTAGCTTTGATCGTAGCCCTGGTTGTAGCCAGCTTGGTTGTTGAAAACCTGCGTCTGATCATCGCTGTAACCCTGGTCGTATCCGCGACCATAGCCCTGCCCGTAGTTCCGGTTGTTGTTCGGCTGGTTGCCCATGGGCGAATCACTCCTCAATAGTTCTTTGACCAACCCAGCTTAAAGCAAAATCCGGCCACTCCCTAGGAAAGCTCCGTAGGAAGTGGCCGGTGAAACCCTGTGAGGGGCGATGGATTCACCCCGCGCTAGCTGCGATTAGTGCTCGTCCCAGTGGCCATCGTGTGCCGCGTGACGGTGACCGTCGTGGATGTAATCCACGTGATCGCCGTGAGGAACTGCAACGTGACCACAGTTGGGGCCATGCTCGTGGTCGTGATCGTCGTGGGCGTGGTGCTCAGTCGTCTCGCATTCGTCCCAGTGGCCATCGTGGTTGCGGTGCAGGTGACCGTCGTGGACGTAGTCAACGTGGTCGCCGTGAGGCACCGCTACGTGGCCGCAGTTTGGGCCGTGCTGGTGGTCGTGGCTTTCGTGAGTCTTGCAGGACATTGCTGTCTCCTTTTTCGCCGTGGTGCTGTGTGAAGCACGTTTGCGCCGGGTATTACCGGCCTCTACTTTTTCTTCTCTTTCCGACGCCGCCCTGGTCCTTCACCAGACCATTCACCGCCGGGGGCGGGCCTTTTCGAGGAAGGGGCCCTGCCGTCAACCTCCACCTTACTGGTTTTCAATTAGATTTCAATAGTTGTCATTGTTGCAGTTCGCGGCAGCCCCCGCGCGGGGGTGTTTTCAATAAGAATGACAATCATGCCCGCTTGTGTGGCAGGGGCGTTCATGTATGGGTCGCCAACTCTGCAAGCAAGGCTGCCGGGACGTTCCTGTATGGGTCGTCAACCCTGCAAGCGAGGCTGCCGGGACGTTCATGCATGGGTCGCCAACTCCGCAAGCAAGGCTGCCGGGGCGATCCTGTATGGGTCGTCAACTCTGCAAGCAAGGCTGCCGGGCGTGTGGGAATTCCGCTGCTTTCCGTTGCCGATATTGCTTTCCGGATGCCTGAGAGCCGATTGGGATTGGTGCGCAATCGGCTGCCTGTAGGACTGTTAGGGGCTCTCCCGAACGCCTCGGCGCCCGCATTCCCCGCACACAAATCAACCAATACTCCCCCAGGACGACAAATGTGCAGCAGAAGTCCAACAAAAACGCGCCATTTTGTCAGAGTTCTGCTGCACATTGAATGAACGAGTGCACGAACTAGTGCATGAACAAGTGCACGAACGAGTGCATGGGCGGCGGGTACTAGATGACGCGCTGGGACTGGGTACGTGACGTGCGGGAAAGCGCCATCCATAGGAACCCCATCGAGACCCGCCCGCAGGAACCGATGCACATCAAAGTGGCCACAGTGAGCGGGCAGCTAGACGGTGCACGAAGATCGATCAACCACGGCCGCGAGCACGCTACCACCGGGCAAACACCACCGCGAGCACGCTACCCAGAACCACGCCCACCGCGAGGTTATGGGTCAACAACGTGGGAACCACAGTCACCACCATGACAACTGTTTCAGTCCACGGCATCCGAGCAACGCGGCGCGGATCCACGGACCGCCAATTGACCGTTCGCACAGCCACCACCATCATCACGGCTACAAGGGCGATCATGGGGATGGCGCCGACGGCGTCGTTAAAAAGAAGCAAAAGCACCAACAACGACAACCCAGCAACAAAGGCAGAAAGACGGGTGCGAGCGCCAGAATCATTCACACCGATCATCGTTTGACCGATCATCGCGCAGCCACCCATACCGCCGAATACACCACCAGCGATATTCGCGACGCCAAGGCCACACGCTTCCCGGGTTTTGCTGGAGGGAGTATCGGTGATCTCGTCAACCAGCTGTGCCGTCAAAAGTGATTCCACCAAGCCCACAATCGCCATCGCAACCGCATACGGCGCAATGATGCGGAACGTGTGCCATTCCAGGGGCACCTGTGGCAGATGGACATGCGGCAAAGCGCGTGGCAGATCCCCCATGTCCCCCACGGTCGGTACGCGCCACCCCGCCACGACCGCGACGATCGTCACCAGCACCACTACAACTAGCGGGGCGGGAATGGCGCGCAGGAATCGCGGCACCACTAGCATCAGCGCGATACCGATTGCCAACAGCACAAACACTATCCACGGCTTGTCGATAACGTGCTCCAGCTGCGCGGTAAAAATCAAAATACCCAGCGCATTGACAAATCCCCTCATCACCGGCAAGGTGATGAACTTCATCAACTTGGCCACGCCCGCAACGCCCAAGATGATCTGGATAATTCCAGCCAGCAAAGCTGCTGCAATGAGATATTCCACACCGTGGGCTTTCACCAGTGGCGCAGAAACCAACGCAACTGCACCGGCAGCAGCGGTGATCATGGCAGGTCGCCCACCGGTAAAGGCAATAGCTATAGCCATGATGGCCGATGTGTACAGCCCCACTGCGGGATCCACACCAGCCAAAACCGAAAACGCAATCGTTTCCGGGATCAGCGCCAGCGATACGGCGATACCGCCGAAAACCTCCATACGCAACCGTTGCGGGCTACGAAACGCAAAGCGGAACGACGGGATGACCCCGAGAGGCACGGTATCGCCTCCCGGTGGATGTACACGATCAGTTGCCACGCGCGGAATCAGCGTTAGCACGGGCGGCGGTGATCAAGTCGATCTCATCAGGTAGGGGATTCGCCCCCGCACTATCCACGAACACATTGCGCGCCAAGGGAATCTGATGGGAGGCACTCTCCAGGATGTGCATAAAGTATCCGGCCGTATTGGGAATCGCGATAACGTCACCGGGTTGCACACCATCGGGGAAGTGCATGGCTCGGCGAATAATCACCTCGTCCTCGATGCAGTACGCACCCACCAAAAAAGCATTCAGCCCAGCGTTTTCGCGTAGATCGGCCACTGCTGCTTGTTGCCCATTTTCGGCCGCTGCTACTTGTTGCCCATTTACAGCCGCTGCTTGTGACCCATTTTCGGCCACTGCAGCTTGCGACCCATTTTCGGCCTCGTGGGAGCCGGCCGCGGTGGGGCGCGCGGCCGCGGGAACCAACACCGGATCCAACAAAATGTCATCAGAGGTTGTCCGGCACTGCGTGCGATTCATTTCCAAGCCCACGATATCCACACCGTCGCTGCGCTTCTTCACGAATGCCACGCGGGCGAGAATGACACCGCCGCCATCGAGCACACTGCGACCGGGCTCCATGTGCAGACGGAGGTTACGGCTGCGCAATGCCTCGGCAACGGGAACCGTGGAATCGCTGTCAATTGAGTGCTCCGCAAAGGATTCGTGCGCGGTGGCGGATTCCCCGAATGTCGCGTCCTCCACATCACCACCCAACTGGCCGGCAAGCAGTTGCTTGAGCCACTCCCCACGCGTGGGCTCCTGCCAAAATGGGTACGTGTTGTTCAGGGGATCGCCCTTCCAGGTGAATGGCTCCCGCTCCCCGGCGCGGGCGGCCGCTAACTCTTTCTGGAAGTTGTCCCACTCCGGCTTGGCGTCGAGATAACTCATGGGCACCCCGCCACCCAGATCAATAAAGTTCACCGGATGGCCAGCCAACACCGCAGTATCAACGACCGCGATGGCATCAGCCAATGCAATACGGCGATCGGCCTCCGAGTATCCGTGCAGGTGAAGGTGCACACCGTGGACCTGCACGCTCTCGGGCAGACCCTGCTGCAACGCCGCTTCCCACGTCCCCGCCAACTCACCGAAACGCGTGGGTGGCAAGCGGTTGGGATTCGGCGCAATGCGTGGCACGATCCGCGCCGTGGCACTCGCGGCACTGGCGACGGTCTGAATGCGCTGCATCTCTGCCACGCTATCAACACTGATGTACACACCCGCACCCACCGCGTGCTGCAGCAAGCGATCCGGCTTCACCGCCGCCGAGAGGATCACGTGGTCCGGTTCGGCCCCGCGGGACAGGACTTGGAGCAACTCGCGCTCACTGGCGACATCAATGCGGTGACCTGCCGCTAGGGCCGCATCCACAAAACTCAAACCTTTATTGGCCTTGCGCGCATAAAACACGCGCACTTCCACACCGTTGACCTCCCCGGCGCGAACCAACTCATCGGCATTCCGTGGCAGGACATGTGGCGCTAACACGTTGACCGGGGAATCATACGTCTGTAGCAGGTTTGCACACTGCGCTGGATCGGCAAGTAGACGCTGCATCCACGGTTCCAACCGAGCGGTCATTGGCACGGTAGCGTGCATGTGGCGGGGGAACCGCCGGTTATCGAGGGTTTTGTCAGTCATGATGCCTCCCATTATTGCTAGTTTCTGCTTGCGCATCTAAAGCGCGGTTGAAAACGGTGAAAGCCCAGGTGGGAATCTCTTTATGCATGGCTCGATTCAACGTATCGTGCCCAATAACGCGCGGTTCCACATCCCGCCCAATGACCGCGATGTGTTTGCCAGGAGCCATCCCATCGCGGCCAATATTCGGCCCGCCCTGTGGCAACATGTGGACATCACCGCGATTCACGAGGTCCTCCAAAACCGTTCCCGGTTGCAATCCCGGCGGTGCGATGACCGCGTCCACATGGATCGCATCTGTCGGAGCGCCCTTGGGTTCGCCCCCACCCTGCGGCAACACCACGATTCCGGCGGCCACGAGGGCGTCGACTCGCTTTGCTGTAACCGGTGGCGGGCCGAAAGCGATGGCTTCCAGCTCGCGGCCTAGTTCGTAGAAACCTTCTAGATCACCGGGGGCTAGGTAGCTGGCGCGGTCGACGATCGCTCCATATATTCGACGCCATGCTTCTCCCCGTGCCCATTGTCGACCGGGGTAGTGGGTTGCCTGGTTGCGCGCTGCTTGGAGCTCCTCGGCCCGCTCGCGCGCCGCCGCCATCACAACGTCGGTCACTTCATCCAGAATCGCGCGCATCTCCGCCACATCGGCGCAGTTCCGAATACGTTTTTCGAACTCTTCTTGGCCTGGAACTTCCAGGTTAACCCACGGACTGGATGGGTCGGGCTTCACGTGCATCAGTTGGCCCGAGCGGCTGTACGGATACAAGTGCGCAGGTTCTCGGCCCGATGGAATGTAGCGCAATGGCTGGTGCGCCGGACCACCCGGTTGAACGGGGTCAGGATGGGCCGCATCATGTGTACCCGCTGGCGTGCTTCCACCAGTGACATCGACCGCAGCATCACCAGCAGGCACGAACACCCCGCCACGCCCCTCAGTGAGGGCCAAACACACATCAATGAAAGTCAGTGCCATTCCGCGAATATCCACGTCCGCGCCGGCAGGAATGCTCTCCAAGCTGTGGTGATCGTGGGCAGCAATGAAGTCCTCTTGCTGCCCATCCCAACTGGCAGCGTGCCCAGTGACCACTAGTGCCTCGTCCACGAACTCTTCACTGCCATCCGCAGCCACGATGCGGCAGTTACCTACACCCTTGCCATCTACGGAATGGACCTCCACCACTCGGGAAGGGATGTGTGCGATCGCGATGCTCGGACCGCCATGGGAGGGTGATTCCTTTTCATCCTTCCCACACCCATCAACGAGCGCCCGCCAACTATCCCGCAGAAAGTCCCCCACCACTGCACGCGGGGCAAAGACCTTATCCTCCGCCGTGAAGACTTTCCCGCGATAGGTCTCCCGCCCCTGCGCATCGCGGGTGAGATTGCGATCCAACCAGTTGGGGAAGGCGCCGATATGAGTACGAACAATGTCCGACCGTACGTTGAGGCGCCAGCACAACGGCTGATCCGCTCGGTATACCCTTCCACCGCCAGGTTCTTCAGGATCCCAGCACACAATGGTGAGGGGCAGCTTGTGGCGTCGGAACAAAAAAACAAGTTCCTCCGCCGCCCACAGCGCACGAGGCCCGCCACCGATAAGGCCAACCTTCATCGAACTGAGCCCTCCCCGGTGATCGCGTTGATTCGTGATTCCAAGTCTTCCGCGCTGACCTGCAGATTCTCCTGCACCCAGCCGTCATCGTAGATAGTGTTGAGGTAGTTGGTACCGCCATCGTGAAGCACGATGACAACGCTGGCGCCCTCCGGGATGTGTGGCACACAAGCATGGAGCGCAGAGATGACCGCCCCGCCGGATGCGCCAGGGATCAGCCCCTCAGTACGCGCGAGAGCGCGAGCACCGATGACGGAATCAATATCGTGCACGCGCTGGACCCTCGAAGGCTCATTAATGGTCGCGAGATGCGGAACCACACCTGCACCAAATCCCGGTAACATGCGTTCGCCGCGTTTACCCTGGTAGAGCACCGAACCGTGCGCATCCACGCCCACCGTGCAAGTAGCAGCCCCAATTCGTTGCAGTCGCTGAATGCAACCGCCGATGGTGCCGGTGGTGCTCATTGCGACGAACAACCAATCCGGAGCATAGCCCAGTTGACCAATGATTTCCGCCATCGTGCCTTCATCATGCGCAGTGAACGCGGCCTGGTTGGAATACTGATCCAAGTTGACCGCCCCATCCACAGTGCGCATCAATTCGGCTACGCGGGCGCGACGGGCCGTCAGCCAATCACCGTTTTCTGGATCGGGCTCCTCGATGAGCTCCACGTGCGCGCCAAGAGCATGCATGGTGGCCACAGTGGAATCATTAACCCGTGGATCCACCACGCAGTAGAAATTCCAGCCACGCATCTGCGCTTGCCGGGCCAGCGCCATGCCTAGGTTCCCGGAACTGGATTCCACCAGGGTTGGGTTTTCCGGCATGCCGGCTTCGACGGCTGCTTGAACGAGCGCCCGGGCGGTGCGATCTTTCGCGCTGCCGCCCGGGTTGAATTGCTCCAGCTTGGCATAAATGTGCACGTCAGGCCGGTTGAAAGCTTGGGCAAGGTGGCTCAGTTCCACAAGCGGCGTATGGCCGATGAGATCATCCAATCCCTGTGGAATTTTCGCGTTGGTCACGCTGTTGAGGTGTACAGTGCCCGAGTGTGTGGTGTTAGCTGTGGACTCGGATTTCATAATTATCCATTCTATCCCGAATTCCCGGTACTAGATTTTTAGGAGCAATCCATAATGACCACCGTTTTGATGGCCGTGAGCGCGGCCGACCACTGGACGTTGAACGACGGCAGCCACCACCCCACCGGGTTTTGGGCTGAGGAATTGGTGGTGCCGTACGACATTTTCCGCGATGCGGGCTTCGAAGTCACCATCGCAACTCCCGGCGCGGTCGCCCCCACGGTTGATCCCGTCAGCATTAGCGTAAAGGGTGGCATGTTGCCCACCACCGCCAAGAAAATGGCGGACAAGGTACAGCAGATGTCCCACGTGCTGAACAACCCAGAGGACCTGCACAAGGTCGATGCTGCCTCCTACGACATCATCTTCTACCCCGGTGGCCACGGTCCCATGGAAGATTTGGCGTACGACAAGATTTCCGGTGGAATCCTCACCGAGCGCCTGGCCTCCGGCAAGCTGCTGGGTTTACTGTGCCACTCGCCGGCTGCTCTTTTGGCCACTATTGACGACGCCACCGGCCAGACCCCCTTCGCGGGGAAGCAGATTACCGCGCTGTCTAACACCGAAGAAGGCATGGTCACGGATAAGTCCAAGGCACCATGGCTGCTGGAGGATCGTTTGAAGGAAGCCGGCCTGAAGTACGAAAAGGCCACCCTCCCATTCCGTCCAAAGCTGGTACGCGATGGCAACCTCTTTACCGGTCAGAATCCACAATCTTCGGAGAAGCTGGCGAAGGCGCTAGTAGAGGCAGTGCAGCAGGGTTAAAGAACTCGTGGGAGCGGAACTCCTCCTGATTCAGCGCTCCTGCACCAGCCGGGATGCACCCGAGCAGCGGTACGCCCGTGATGTGTGGCAGTTCCTGGATATTGAGGCGCGTGGCGAGGTCGAGTGTGGCCGGCAGCGATCCACCGATGAGCCCCGCCACCTTTAGGCCCCGGGAATGCGCAGCTTCCACGGTGAGTTCCGCAGCGTTGAGGCTGCCCAAACCCAAACTCGTCACCACAATGAGCGGTGCGCTTAGATCAGCGGCGACATCAGCCAGCGTGAAATCATCCGCGAGGCGCACCAGCAACCCGCCGGCACCTTCGACCAGGACGATGTCGGCCTCTATACCCCGAATCCAGTTCACCAATTCTTCGCGGTCCGGTTGGGGCATCCCAGCGCGCCGTGCAGAAAGGTTTGGGGCTAGTGGTTCTGGATAGCGCACGAACTCGCAGGTCTGCACACCGGTCAGTCGGGCGACCGTGGTGGTATCGCCGTGCCCGGGAGGTTCACCCGTTTGTACTGGTTTGGCCACTGTGACGCGGAGGCTTTGAGCGGTGTAATGCGCAGCTAGGGCCGCCGTGGCGATGGTTTTTCCCACGTCCGTGTTGGTTCCGGTAATGCAGTAAATCATGCGGCCTCCCCTGCTGCGACGACCGCACGGCAAATGCGCGCGATTTCCTCATCGGTGCAGATAAAGGGCGGCATCGTGTAGATAAGCCGACCAAATGGGCGCAGCCACACACCTTGTTCTAGGGCGGCGGTGGTGGTACGGGCCATATCCACCTCGTGGTCCATCTCTAGGACGGCAATGGCTCCGCGTACCCGGGCACGAGGAATCCCGGCCCGCAATCCGGCCTCGATACGGGGGACATGGGTGCGCCACGTACCCTCAGCAATCATTTCTGTAGATTCGGCTGCAACCGCACACGCTAGGGGATTGGCCATGAACGTAGGGCCATGCATGAGTGCGCGCGGTTGCATGCCCTCCGCCACACGCGCGGTGGCAAGGGTCGCGGCCAGTGACATAAACCCGCCGGTCAGGGCCTTTCCTACGCACATGATGTCGGGAACCACGCCCGCGGCTTGAGTCATAAACAGTTCCCCTGCCCGGCCGAACCCAGTGGCGATTTCATCGGCGATCAGCAGGATCCCATGTTTGTCGCACAGCTGCCGCACGCCGGCTACTAAGTCCAGGTCGTGAAAGCGCATACCGCCGGCGCCTTGGACACCTGGTTCGATAATGATTGCCGCTACCTCATCGGTGATGAGTTGTCCCATCTGCGCAAGGTAAGTGGAGTGTTCTTCATGGCTCGCACCTGCAACGGGAGGTGCCGGTGCAAAGATCTGCTCGGCGAGGATTCCCGTCCATAGCGAGTGCATGCCGCCGTCCGGGTCACACACACTCATGGCTGCGAAGGTATCGCCATGATAGCCCGAGCGCCAGGTCAATAACTTGGTGCGCTGGGGTTTACCAATACCACGGGAATACTGCAGTGCCATTTTCACAGCAACCTCCACCGAAACCGATCCGGAATCGGAGTAAAAGACCTGTGCGAACTGGTTGTTAGTGAGGTCCATGAGGTTCGCTGTCAGTCGCGCAGCCGGCTCGTGGGTGAGCCCGCCGAACATGACGTGGCTAAAGCTATCGATCTGTTTTTTTGCCGCTGCTACAAGCCGTGGGTGGGAATGCCCGTGGCAGGCGGCCCACCAAGAACTCATGCCATCGATAACCCGACGTCCATCGGCCAGCTGTAGGTACGCGCCTTCAGTGCCCACCACTTGGAGGGCAGGCGACCCGGGGGCGGCATAGGGATGCCAAATATGGGCGGCATCTACCTCACCGACTTGAACACTGTTCAAAAACTTCATGGATTCATCTGTAGCACAGTCCGTCGTGATGCATAATGACTTTTCATGACAACAATTGAACACCGTACAACTCAATCGGTTCCACCCGCCTTGCCCGCCATTGCGGGTGTGGAAATGTGGGAGCGCTTCAGCTTCTATGGCATGCAAGCCATCCTTACCTATTACCTCTACGACCAAGCACAGGGTTTAGCACTCGAACAATCCCATGCCACCGCACTAGTCGGTGCGTATGGTGCGCTGCTGTATCTGTTTACATTTGCGGGAGGTTGGGTCGCAGACCGCGTGCTCGGTGCAGAACGCACACTGCTCACGGGCGCGGGCCTTTTGATCGCGGGCCACCTTTCGTTATCCCTCATTCCGGGATTCCCCGGGTTGTTTGCAGGTTTGTTGCCCCTGGCCTTGGGTTCGGGGTTGCTCAAGACTGCAGCGATCACCATCCTGGGAGCCGCTTTCCCCCCGGAAGCTGGCGCAAGGGACGGCGCGTTTCAGATCTTCTATCTGGGCATCAACATTGGTGCCCTCTTTGGGCCAATGCTAACCGGCTGGTTAGCGCAGACCCGCGGATATCATGTCGGTTTCGGTGCGGCTGCTCTGCTCATGGCTATCGGTTGTGCCATGTACCTCGCCCTGCGCTCACGCATGCTATCGAACTTGGATAGCGCGGGGCGAGCACAGGTGACACAGCCAGCCAATCCGCTAGCACCGCGCCGGTTAGTCCTTGTTTTCGTCTTCGCCGCAGTAGCTATCGCCGCTGGAAGTTGGTCTATCACTACCGGGGTTATCACCCCGAATCGCATGGCTTTTGGCCTGCTCATCGCAACCGTCACCGTGGCGGTAGCACTGTTTGTGGTGATGCTTACCTCGTCGCAGGTGAACGCTGATGAACGTACCCGTGTAGTCGGTTTTATTCCGCTTTTCGTGGCCTCAACGATGTATTGGGCTTTGCAATCACAGACTTATGGCGTGCTCGCAGTCTATTCGGACCAGCGCCTTGATCGCACTATCGGATCCTTCGAAGTCCCCGCCGCATGGACCCAATCCCTCAATCCCTTTTACATCTTGGTTTTCACGCTGCCCATCGCTGGCGTGCTGGCTACACGTGCGATGCCCGGCCGCAACCGCCTCATGGGTGGCGGGCTGGCATTGGCCGGCGCCGGAATCCTATCCCTCCTACCTTTTGCTCATTCCGCATCGGTGCCGTTTCTAGCTCTAGCAGTGTGCATCCTCTTGATGAGCCTAGGCGAGCTATTCATCGGCCCGATCGGCATGGCAGCCACGGCTGCGCACGCCCCTACCGCATTCGCCACCCGTTTCTCCGCCCTGTTCTTCTTGTCTTTGGCGATCGGCACCTCCCTGGCCGGCAGTTTGTCCACGTTCTATTCCGCCGAAACGGAGCTGGCATACCTTGTGGTGGTCGGGTTAGTACCTATTGCCACTGGCCTGGCGATCGCTCTAAAGAAACCAAGCACTTAACGTGCCAGCTCGTTGCCAGGACCAACTGGCCACAGCCTTACCCCTGCCTCACAATGCGCAAACCCCGGGGCGCCGAATCACTTCGATGCCCCGGGGTTTCCGGTTTTTCGTGGGCGAAGGGGGACTTGAACCCCCACGTCCTATAAGGACACTGGCACCTGAAGCCAGCGCGTCTGCCAATTCCGCCACTCGCCCGAGTTGCGTTATGTCCATTCGCATGGTGCCGCTTTTCGCGACAGGACAAAACTTTAGCACGGCTTCTTAAATCTAAACAAAATACGCGCCTCAACTGCGCAAACATCGAACACAAGGACCTTCGGAACGGTGTCTCAAATGTAGTTATGCCCATATTGTGCTCTATACTGGCTGCAACCACTCGACGGCGGCCTCACCTGCCGTCGCGTGCGGTTGGCGTGAGGGCCCGCCCAAGAGGGTTTTAACGAATCCAAGGGGAAGCCCCGTATCCAGAGTCCTGCCCACCGAGCTATCGACTTCGGATTACCAGCTGTTACAGTTGCGGAGTTTTCCGCCCCTATGGATGATCCACATTGATGTACAGCTTCGTTCGTCCGCCCGGCACGGCCCACCCAGCACGGCCCACCCGGCCTCGTGCGCACGACTTACGCAGACCGCGCGTTGGATAAAGATAAGAAAGGAAACCCGATGGATCTTTTCGGTCGCTTCCGCAAACTGGATAGCTCACTGCAACGTGGCTTAGACAACGGTCTAGCGCGCGTATTCGGTGGCGAGGTTGTCCCGACGGAGATTGATGAGCTGCTCAAGCAGCAGGCCGAAGAAGCCGTCATGACCGATAACTACGGCAAGCAGCTCGCACCTTGTTTCTACACGGTCTTGGTCTCCGCTGATGATCACGAAAGCCTCATTCAGGATCGCCCTAACCTCGAAAGCGATCTCGCAGACCGCCTCACCCGCTTCACCCGCAACAACGGTTGGACCACCCCGCAACCCATCACCGTGGAAATCGTCGCTCACCGGAACCTCCACAGCGGTCAATTGCGGGCCCGTTCACTGTTCGGTGAACCGGATCGTCGGTCTTCTTCACCCGACGCCCCCACCGCCAGCAGCGACGCCTCTGCCCAGGCATCCGACCAGTCCGCCAACGGGCAATATGGCGCTGATGAACAAGGTGGATCGCCCGACGGCAGCTACCCAGATTCTTACCCTGGGCAGCAATTGAGCTCTCCGGCCCAGTGGCCACAGCGCAACAGCAATGGTCAGCGCTCAGCCACCGCACGTGAATACGATGCGCACGATTCCGCAGCCTACGACTTATCTGGCCGTCCCAGTGACGATGCCAAGGCGAGCACCAACGCTCGCGGATTCACCGATGACAGTGCCGAAAACAACCCAACATCCGGCAGCGGGCACTTTGAAAGCGCCCCGGGTGAGCGTGTGTACGAGGACACTGCGTTTAGCCAAGCCACGTACCGGGAGCCGGATTCGGAATACGCCAGGTCGGACGAGGTCTCGGAGAAGCCCGGGGAGAATTACGCACGCGAGTCCGCCACGAATTCCCCTTCGACAAGTATCGAGGACGATCGCCACGCGGACGACAATCGTGGCGCAAGTAGAGGAAATCGCGGTTTAGCAGATGTAGTTCGTCCTAGCGGTGCGCACGCGGCTGGTATGGGCTCGGCTTTTGCAGCCAGTGCGGGTAGTGCCAGTGCGGGCAACTCTGATGCTGTCGGTGCCGATGTGGCTGGTGCTGATGCTCCCGGTGCCAGTGCGGGTCATGCCAGTGCGGGTAGTGCGGGCAACGCTGATGCTGCCGATGGCGGTTCTGCTGGCGCAGCTTCGGCAGGCGCTGGCGCATCTACTGCCGCACCCCAAAACAACGATTCCCACAATGACAATGACCACGCACGCCGCGCTCACGGGGATTCCCTGAGTGCCAATGAAGGCTGGGATGGGGACCAGGGTGGCGTCGATGGAACAGAATCCCCAACCCCAGACCAACCACAAGCACAACAGCCCAGCTACCCCGGCACGGAGATCATTGCGCAAGCCGCACCCGACACGCCCGTCAACGGTGGCGAGGGCTACGCGGACCAAGAATCCGACATGCGCGTGATCCTGCATCTGCGAGATGGTTCCGATCGAAAATACTGGCTCCAGGAGGGTTCGAACATCATCGGGCGCGGCAATGGAGTGGATCTGCGCATCCCCGATACCGGAGTTTCCAGGCAGCACGCGGATATCGTCTGGGACGGTTACGACGCGGTGTTAACCGACCTGAACTCCACCAACGGCACGACTGTGAACGATACACCCGTAGAAAACTGGCTCTTGGCCGACGGCGATCTGATCGTCGTGGGGCACTCCGAGATCCTGGTGCGTTTCACGCAGAATTAAACGCAGAATTAAACGCAGAATTAAGCCAGGGATGAAGCCCAGGGGTGAAACACCACTGGGCAGGATGAATCCAGCTGAACCAGCAGGGTTCATCAGTGCGTCTACGTACCACGCAACCTCTACCCCCTCGGCGCCGTCTAAACTAAGGTATTTAACGTTCGGTTGCCACCAACGAGAGGTTGAATCCTGTGCAGACTACCCTGCTGCTCCTGGCGAAGGTCGCTCTGCTTATCCTACTGTGGTTTTTCATTTGGATGAGCGTTCGCGCTTTGCGCAAGGAGGCGAACCGTGCGTCGGGCTTGCACGCCGGTGCCGCTCCCGTCGCTGCCGCGCCAGCTATCCCCGGAGGCGGAATGGGTGGAGAGCAGCCGAGTGGTCCCGGAATTGGCCGGGGGTTCCGCCGCGCCAAGGCTCCGGGGGCCCTTACGCTCATCTCCGGTCCCCTCACCGGCACCTACCTGAACCTGCAGGGATACAACGAGGTCACGCTAGGCCGCTCGCAGGATTGCACCCTTGTGCTGGAAGACGATTTCGCTTCCGGCCGCCACGCGCGCCTCATTAATCGCGGATCGGACTGGTTCATAGAAGACCTAGATTCGCGCAATGGAACGTGGCTCAATAATCAACGCATCGATCAACTCGAACGCCTCAGCGCGGGCGCCGAAGTTCGTATCGGCCAAACCAACGTGAGGATGGAAGCATGACCCACAGCTCCTCCCCCGCCCGCACTCTCAACTTCGCGGCCTGCTCCGACCGAGGCCTAGTGCGCGCCAACAACGAAGACTCCGCGTACGCCGGCCCCCGCCTGCTGGCGCTGGCCGACGGCATGGGTGGCCACGCCGCCGGTGAAGTAGCCTCACAGTTCCTCATCGATTCGCTGCGTCCGCTGGATTCACCACTAATCGATGAACCCAGCCACCATGAGCGCCTCGGCACCCTCTTGGCCACCGCGATGGAAGACGGCAACAACCAAATCGCCGCGCACGTAGAGGAAAACCCCACCCTAGAAGGCATGGGATGCACGCTGTCCGCACTGCTCTTCCGCGGTGACGAAGTGTGTGTATGCCACGTTGGTGATTCACGCGGTTACCTGCTGCGCGATGGTGAACTCACTCAGATCACCAAGGACGATACCTTCGTGCAATCCCTGGTGGACGAAGGCAAGCTGGACCCCGAGGATGTCAGCAGCCACCCCCAGCGCTCCCTTATTCTCAAAGCGCTCAACGGCCGGCCCGTGGAGCCCACAATCAACTACCGCTCCGCCCAGATCGGTGATCGCTACCTGCTGTGCTCCGATGGGTTATCCGACCCAGTGAGCTTCGACACGATCCGCGAGATCCTGTCGATCGACAGCCCCAAGAAAGCCGCCCGTCGCCTCGTTGAGATGGCGCTGCGTGGTGGAGGCCCGGATAACGTCACCGTGGTTGTGGCCGACGTGGTGGAATTCGACCCCGAGACCAACCGCGCGGTCGACGAAAACATCACATTGCCCGCCAACGAGGTCCTTGCTGGCGCCATTGCCGGTGAGACCGAGGAAATGCCCCGCCCGAACTCCCCTGCCTCGCGCGCAGCAAGTGTGCAAGTGGTCAACGCTAAGCCGAGGCACGGGGCGTCGACAAAAAAATCTGAGCCTGACCCCTCCGAAGCGCGGGCTCAGGCGAGAAAGAAAAATAAGCGCTTCCCTTTCGTCACCGTCATCGGGATTCTCCTGGTGCTGGCTCTGCTCGGCATCGGAGGTCTGCTGGGATACAACAAGATCCGCGACAACTACTTCGTCGCCGAAGATGGTGACCAGATCGTGGTCAACAACGGTGCAGATGCAACGATCCTGGGGATATCCCTGAAAAATCGGTATCACGACGTGTGCCTAGATGAGGACGCGGCAGTGCGACTATTGCCCGCCAACTCCGATGATTCCTGCCACCGCTTCAACACCGCAGACCTCACACCCGCAGCTCGCGGTGTATTGGCCAGCCTGCCGGAGGGCAACTACGACGAGGTCTCGCAGCAAGTCCAGCGCCTTGCAGAGCAAACTCTCCCGGTGTGTGTCAAGCGCGATTCGGACCGGAAGCCGCCCGAGGCTAACTCCAGCTCTCCGGCGGATAAGAACAATGCTTCGGAATCCACTAGCGCTTCCGAATCGACCAAGCCCACCGCCAACAACAAACCGTCTGACTCCCGCAACGCCGCCGAAAACTCCGACCTGACCACCCCTGGTGTGTCGTGCCGTGAGGTGAAGTAACACATGAAACTGTTTTCACGACGACTAGAAGCCGGCCTGCTGGTACTCGCCGCGCTCGTGTTAATGATCGCCATCGTGGCGCTGGAACTGTCCCAAGGTAACCAGATCGGTTCCGACATTTTCGCCCTGGTTGGCGGATTCTTCTTGGTATTCCTCATCGCCCACACGGTGATGTGCTGGATCGCGCCGAATTCAGATCAAATCATGCTGCCGATCGCGGCTCTACTCAACGGCGTGGGATTGGTGATGATTTACCGTTTGGACCTGGCTTCGGACAGGAGCCTGGCGAAGTCCCAGGTCATGTGGACGGTCATCGGCGTGGCCATGATGTGCGCCGTTCTTGTATTCCTGCGCGATCACCGGCGACTGCAAAACTATTCCTATCTCATGGGTCTGGCGGGCTTAATTCTGCTGGCCTTGCCAACCGTGTGGCCCACCAGCCTCAACGCCGATGCCAGCGTGTGGATCAGCATTGGCCCATTTTCCATCCAGCCCGGGGAATTCTCGAAGATCCTTCTGCTGCTGTTCTTCGCCACCCTCCTGGTCAACAAGCGCCGCCTATTCAATGTGGCAGGCAAATCATTCCTCGGTCTGCAATTCCCGCGCTTACGTGACCTCAGCCCCCTGCTGCTCGTATGGGGTATCGCGCTGGTCATCATGGCTGCGATGAACGACTTCGGCCCGGCCTTGTTGCTGTTCGGCACCGTCCTAGGCATGTTGTACATCGCCACCAACCGCGCCTCTTGGCTGGTTCTGGGCCTCGGCCTAGCCGCCATCGGTGCCGTGGCCGTTTACCAAGTTTCTGCAAAGATTCAAGACCGGGTGGCAAACTTCGTCGACCCCATCGGCAACTATGACGACAAGGGATTCCAGCTCGCCCAAGCACTTTTCGGCATGTCCTTTGGTGGAGTGACCGGTACCGGCTTAGGTTCCGGCTACCCCTTTCAAGTCCCCGTCGCGCACTCGGACTTCATTCTGGCCGCTATTGGCGAAGAGCTCGGACTGATCGGCCTTGCCGCGGTACTGATCCTGTACGCTTTCTTCGTCTCGCGCGGATTCACCAGCGCCATGCTAGTCAAGGATTCCTACGGCAAGCTCGTTGCTGCTGGTTTGTCCCTGACCATCGCCGTACAAGTTTTTGTGGTCACCGGTGGAATCTCCCGCCTCCTGCCCATGACGGGCCTCACCACTCCCTTCCTGGCCCACGGTGGTTCCTCCTTGCTAGCGAACTACATCTTGTTGGCCATTATTTTGCGGATTTCCGACGCCGCTTATTCCCCTGAACCCGCCCCTGCCCACGCGGCTGGCGCTGCGAGGGACGGCTACGCACCCGCTGAATTGGAACCAAACGATGGTGCAACTAATCACCAGCCGGTGGTGGGCGCGGGGCGTCAAGAAGAATTACCCAACCAAGCCAAGTGGAACGGGGGCTACCAACCATGAACCGCTCCATCCGTGCCGTAACCATTTTCTCGGCGCTGTTAATTGTGGCGTTGATTGCCAACCTGACGTATATCCAAGCCTTCCAGCACGAGAGCCTGGCGGAGAATCCGCGCAATGCGCGCCAATACCTCAAAGCGAAATCGCAAGAACGCGGGCAGATCACCGCAGGGGGCCAAATTGTTGCGCGCTCCGAGGCAGATGAGGATGGGTACTACCACCGGTACTACCCTACGAACCCGGCACAGTACGGGGCCGTGGTCGGATACTTTTCCGATCGGTTTGGCGCTTCGGGGTTAGAAGCCAGCCAGAATTCGATCCTGAACGGCACCGACGATTCACTGTTCGCCCGGCGCGCGTGGGACTCGCTAACGGGTAAGGAAGTCAAGGGTGCGAACGTGGACCTCACCCTATTGCCGAATGTGCAGAAAGTGGCCTACGAGCAGTTGGCGAACCGCGGTTATTCCGGTTCGGTCGTGGCGATTCGCCCAAGCAATGGCGAGATCCTAGCGATGGCCAGCACCCCCAGCTTCAACCCATCCGAGATCGTAACCGATGATCCGAACCAAGCCGAGGCCAATTTCGCACAGTTGTCGAACAGCGACAATGCCCCGTTGCTCAACCGGTCCACGCAACAGACCCAGCCCCCTGGATCCACCTTCAAGGTCGTGACCACTGCGGCCGCACTGATGGCCGGCGATAATGAAAACACGATGGTCACCGGCGCCAACCAAATCACCTTGCCAGGGACTGCTGCCACCCTGGAGAACTACGGAGGCACCTCCTGCGGTGGCGGTGGACAGGTCACGTTGATGGAAGCCTTCCGCCGGTCCTGCAATACCGCGTTCGTGGATCTTTCCACCCGGCACGGTGCCGATGCACTACGCAAGGCGGCCAAGGGATTCGGTGTGGGCGAAGAGATGGACGACGTAGGTCTGCCCGTGCAGAAGTCAACCTTGGGCGAGATCCCTGACGATGCCGCGCTAGGTCAAACGTCAATTGGACAGCGCGATGCGGCCCTGACCCCGCTGCAAAACGCTGTGATCGCAGCTACGGTGGCCAACGGTGGCAAACGGATGGAACCTCACCTGATCAAAAAGATCACCGGTTCCGACTTGAAGACATTGAAGTCCACGAAGCCGAAGAAGGCAGGCGATGCCATGCCAAGGGAAACCGCCGACCAACTAACGAAGATGATGTTGCAGGCGGAGAGCTACGCGGGTGGACAGGACAGCACAATTGCATCAAAGACCGGTACTGCAGAACACGGCGAGGATTCGCGAAACTCTAACCCGCATGCCTGGTATATCGCTTTTTCCACCCAAGCGGATGTCGCAGTAGCAGTGCTCGTGGAAAATGGTGGTGACCGTGGCCAGGCGGCAACTGGTGGTTCAGTTGCCGGCCCAATTGGGCGCGAAGTCATCAATGCGGCCAGGCAGGAGCTGAAGTAACCATGACTGACCCACATAATCGACGCAATAGCGGTTCCGGCAATTCACCCGGATTAGAGAATTCAGCTGATGCAGAGCACAACCTCCAGCCGGATCGGACCGATTTCGAGCGGGTACAAAGGCTGCTCGGATCGCGCTACGAGCTGAACTGGATCATCGGCCGCGGTGGCATGTCCACCGTGTGGCTGGCGCGCGATACGGAACACCAGCGCGATGTCGCCGTGAAGATCCTGAAGCCGGAGTACACCGAAAACGAGGAATTCCGCACGCGGTTTCGCAACGAGGCCAGTGCCGCCGAGCAGCTGAATAGCCCCAACGTGGTAGCCACTTACGACTACGGTGAAGTACGCGATCACGGTGCGGTGTTCTGCTACATCATCATGGAATACGTGAGCGGTGAATCGCTGGCGGATGTTCTCAATCGCGAGCGCACGCTGCCCGAGCCGCTGGTTTTGGACATCATGGCTCAAACTGCCCGAGGTCTACAGGTAATTCACGCGACAGGGATGGTCCACCGCGATATCAAACCGGGCAACCTACTGATTACTTCCGATGGTGTGGTGAAGGTCACGGACTTGGGCATCGCCAAGGCTGCAGCGGCGGTGCCGCTGACACGCACGGGCATGGTGGTCGGCACTGCCCAGTATGTCTCCCCGGAACAGGCCCAGGGCAATCCCGTGGGCCCGGCTTCGGACATCTATTCCCTGGGTGTGGTCGGTTACGAGATCCTGGCTGGCGAGAGGCCCTTCCAGGGAGAATCCACCGTCTCGGTGGCAATTAAACACATCTCTGAAGACCCACGGCCGTTGCCCGATACCGTGGGGCAGAATATGCGGGAACTGATCGGGATCTGCCTGCGCAAGAACCCCGACGCGCGCTACGCCGATGGCGAGGAACTGGCCGCCGCAACCGTCCTCGTTGCCGAAGGGCAACGGCCTCCCCAACCGCACCGGGTTCCAGCAGTGGAGGATTACGCCGATCATCCGCTCACCGAACAATTGGGCGCGGTCGCCCATGGCCCAGGTACCAGGGTTCCGCCAGTGCAGGGCCCTTCTATGGCAGCCACGGGTGCAGCAGCTTCTTCCCGACGCCACCCCGGGCCCAGCCACCCCCGGCCACCTCAGGGGCGGGTAACTGCCACTCCGGCGGAACCGCAGCGCCCTGCGCAAAAGAAAAGCACCTCAGCCCCACTGGTCATTATGGGATTGTTGGCTGCTTTGGCCGTGGGTGTAGCCGGATACCTGTTACTTGGCGATGGCAACGATAAGGCGCCGGGTACGCAAACGCGCACTATTACAAGCCGTGTGACCCCTCCCGGCAGCTCAACCGATGACCCAACACCCAACAATCCGCTCCCGGGCCTGCCGAATGGTGATGATGAAGGTAGTGGCGGGGAAGATAACGGCTGGTCAAGTGATAACCGGGGCAATCGGGGCAACGGAGATCGTGAATCTCCCACGGATACCTCCACGCCGCGGGACGGAAATCAGGATTCCCGCCCGTCTGATCGGCCCGAGGGCTCCCAGCCCGCACCTCAACCGGGAGGTACATCCCAACCCGGTCAGGGCAATAGTGGCACGAACCCCGGAAACACCAACGGTGGGCCCGGGCAAGGCAATGGCAATGACGATGCGCCGGGCAATGTTCCGGGTAATGCCAATCCAAACGCGGGTGGTAATACTCAAGCCAACGGAAACGGGAATACCGGCGAGAATTCAACGAATTCAACCGGTGGTGGCACGACCAGCACGGCCGAAGGATTGACCGGAAACCGGGTCCAACCAACCGCCACGGTGGCAGGCGCCCATGGATTTTATGGTCAACACGATGCGTTCGCCCCAATTGTCGTTGCTGGTGTGAATAATGTGAATAATGTGGGAGATGCAACTAGGTTTAGCTACCAGCGTCAACTAATATAGAAAAACTGCAACTGTCCAACCCCGTGATTCATCACTTTCCCCACACCCAATCAGTCCCATCGAGAGTAAGTAGAGAACAAGGAGTCATCCCGTGGAGCGAACCGGCACCACCCTCGGCGGCCGCTACCGCTTAGGGGCCAAGATCGGCACCGGTGGCATGTCCGACGTCTACGCCGCAACCGATGAACTGCTGGGGCGAGATGTGGCTGTGAAGATGATGCGGCCGGATTTGGCACGCGACCAAACCTTCCTAGAACGGTTCCGTCGCGAAGCACAAAATGCCGCCAAACTGAATCATCCCGCCATCGTGGCGGTCTACGATACCGGTCAGACATCTGAGGAAGACGGGTCCGTTCCCTATATCGTCATGGAGCGCGTCAACGGGGAAACGTTGCGCGATATCATGCACGACGAGGGGAAGATGCGGCTGACTGATGCCGCGAAAGTGATGTCTTCGGTATGCGAGGCACTGCACTTTAGCCACGAAGCGGGCATCATCCACCGCGACATCAAGCCCGCCAACATCATGATCACGAACACCGGCGCAGTGAAGGTCATGGACTTTGGCATCGCCCGTGCTCTTAGCGATTCTTCGGCAGCCATGACCCAGACCGCTGCCGTTATTGGCACCGCGCAATATCTGTCACCAGAGCAGGCACGTGGCAAATCGGCGGATTCCCGTTCCGATATCTACGCCGCCGGATGCGTGTTCTTCGAACTGGCCACTGGCCAGCCCCCTTTCCAGGGTGAATCACCTTTCTCGGTGGCATTTCAGCACGTTCAAGACGATCCGATGGCGCCCAGTTCAGTTCCCGGGATGCACCTATCTAAGCGCGAGGCCCTCTCGCTGGATTCGATCATCCTGACGGCCATGGCGAAAGCGTCGGCCGATCGCTACGACGATGCCCAGCAAATGGCAACGGATCTACGCCGCCTATCGGAGGACCAGCTGCCCCTAGTGGCACAGACCTATGCAGACGACGATACGTCAACCTCCGTCATGCCCGCCGCGGGTGCGGCAGCCGGAGCCGCCGGAGCAGCAGGGGCAGTTATGGGCGCAAATGCGGCCCACGGCGCCTCTGGGGCGTCAAACCCCCAACAAGCCCCTGGTTACAACAACGGCGATCAGGGTGGCTACGGCGAGTACAACGGTGGGCCTTACAACAACGCCAGCTACAGCGAGCCCGGCCGCTACGATAGCCACGACGAAAGCTACCCAGACGATTACGACGATGGCTACGACGAGTACGACGAGTACTACGAAGATGAACAACGCCGCGGTTTCTGGAAGCCAGCTCTAATCACGCTACTTACCTTGGGGCTGCTAGGTGGACTGGGTTACGCCGGCTACCACTTCCTCAGCGAGCGCAATCAGCAATCGTCGACAGCGGCACCTGCACCAAAAGTGAAAGTGCCCGATGTTAAAAACCTCAGCCGCCAGGACGCCGAAACGCGCCTACACGATGCGGGCTTTGACGTGCGGGTGACGGAGGCTACCCATCCAGAAATCCCCCGGGGCAATGCCATCACCACCAAGCCTGGACCGAATTCCACGGTGCCGAACGGCACTGCGATCACACTGGTAATCTCCTCTGGTCGTGAGATTACCGATACCCCTGACCTGACGGGCATGACCACCGAAGAGGCAAGCAACGCGTTGAAGAAAGCGAAGCTGAAGCTGAACCCGACTGTGCAGGAGGAATCCAGTGACGAGGTTCCGGCTGGCCAAGTGATTAGTCAGAACCCAGCGCAGGGCTCGCAGGTCTCCGTGGGCACGAAAGTAACCATCACGGTATCCACAGGCCAGGAGAAAGTTCGTGTTCCGGTCGTCACTGGTCAGGATGCCGATACCGCACGCAAGAACTTGGAGTCCGCTGGCTTTACAGTGGAGGAAACCGGCATTGATTCCATGGAGGAAGAGGGCAAGGTTTTGTCGGCTTCTGGCGAAGGCTCGGAGCTGAAGAAGGGCAGCACCATCAAGCTGGAAGTATCCAAGGGCAATATGTTCCGGATGCCGAGCTTAGAGGGCAAGAAGTACTCCCAAGTCCTATCGCTGCTGCAACAGGCCGGCTGGCGCGGATCTCCATCGGATGTCACGCGCAAGAACGTCAAGACACGGGAGCTCGTCCGCCAGGATGAGGTTGCTGGCCAATCGGTCCATGCAGGTGAGGTTGTGAAAAGAAATACCTCCATCGAGGTACGCGTATACGTATTCGACCTCTTGCCTTAACACCAGGTCGAACCTGCGACCGCCACCGGCTCCCTCCACCCCTAGACCCAGGGTGGCAGTCGCATCAAAGCATGTGCGATTCAGCGCTGATGGCACCGGTCACCCGCAACTGATCAGTGACCAACTGCTGCACGCGGGATTCATCTAATTCTGCACCCTCGACCTCCGCCAGCCAATTGGCTAGCATGCGGTGACCATACTGTGTCATCACAGATTCGGGATGGAACTGTACCGAGTGAATAGGCAGATCACGGTGCCGCATGGCCATGATCATGCCCGAATCCGAATGCGCGGTGACAATGAGCTCGTCAGGAACCGTAGCCGGATCAACCGTCAGAGAGTGGTAACGCGTGACGCGGAAGGGGCTAGGAATATTCTGCAACACCCCCGTCCCATCGTGGGTGACCGGCGAGGTTTTGCCGTGGAAAAGCTCATCGGCACGAACGACCTTTGCCCCGAAGTGCTGCCCAATGGCCTGGTGGCCCAAACACACCCCGAACAACGGTTTGCGCAGCTGCGTGCAGGCCTCAATGACCTCCAACGTGCGACCAGCGGCCTCAGGTTCACCAGGCCCGGGGGAAACGAGGACGGCGTCGAATAAAGAAAGAGTAGATCGCAACTGCTCGGAAGTATCCCCCAATTCCGCAGCATTGTTGCGCCACACCGTGCATTCCTCGCCGGTGAACCCAAGTTGGCCAACGTATTGCACCAAGTTGTAGACGAAGCTATCGAAGTTATCGATGACGAGGATGCGCATGCGTGCGATTCTAGCGTGTCCAGGGTGCTGCTAGAATCACCGGAGTACAACTAACCTGGCGAATTTAGGAGAACCCATGCCGAAGTCAAAGGTCAATAGCGGTAGCGAGAACTACTCGGCTCCCACAAGCCCCACGGAGCGGCGCACCCCGGTCAAGCTGAATTCCACCGGCACACCGCGCTGGTATGTGGTCTTGATGCTGGGCTTGATGATCCTGGGGCTGGCCTGGCTGGTTGTGAACTACATCGCCGGTGACAAGATTCCGTTCATGAGTGCGCTGCACGCGTGGAATTACCTGATCGGCTTTGCACTGATGATTATTGGCCTGCTGATGACGATGGGGTGGAAGTAGCCACGCAACTTCCCCCTGGGTCAATAGGTACCGGGAGAACTGGTCAACTGCGCGGGCCAACCCCGCGAACACGCAAGGCCAGTGCCACAACCGCGCCACCCACCAGGCCACCAATGTGCCCCCACAGGGAGACACTGGTCAGCATCATGCTGTACATCAGATTCACGCCCAACAACACCGCAGGGCCCGCCAGTCCCTGTCCGCGGGCGGATGACAGCAGCAACAACATCGCGAACAAACCATATCCGAAGGTCGATGCTCCACCCACTGCAGACAGCGGTTGCATCCACCACACGAATAGCGCCCCACCAATAGAGCACGCGATAATCAAGGCCAGAATCACAACCCAGCCGTAAGCGCGTTCGACTTCGCGACCCACAAGAGCAATCATCAGCAAATTGAGCAGCAGGTGCCCTATATCCAGATGGACGAAGGTGGCCGAGAATACGCGGTACCACTGGTCGTAGGCCCTTACGAAACCCGGATCAAAGACCATTTGCCAGCCAATGCCCTCGCCGCGATTGCCCAGCGGGCTAATCACACTGCCCGAGGTGATGACTTCCGCCACAAATACCGCGATGCAGGCAAAGCAAAACCCCGCGGTGAGCGGGGCGCCTTTAAAGAATTCCTTAATGGAGTTCAGGGGAATTACTCCTGGATCTCCACAGATTCGATCACAACGTCATCCACTGGGCGATCCATACGGCCGGTGGATACGCGGGAAATCTTGGCCACGACCTTCTGGGATTCCTTGTCGGTGACCTCACCGAAGATGGTGTGACGGTTGTTCAGGTGCGGAGTTGCCGTCACCGTAATGAAGAACTGAGAGCCGTTGGTGCCTGGGCCCGCATTAGCCATCGCCAGCAGGAATGGGCGATCAAACTGCAGCTCTGGGTGGAACTCGTCCTCGAACTGGTAGCCTGGGCCGCCGCGGCCGGTGCCGGTTGGGTCGCCACCTTGAATCATGAAGCCATCGATGATGCGGTGGAAAATTGCACCGTCGTAGAACGGGCCTTCGTTTTCACCAGCAGCATTTGGCTGCGAGTACTCCTTGGTGCCCTTGGACAGGCCCACGAAGTTCTCAACCGTCTTTGGCGCGTGGTTGCCAAACAGGTCGATGGCGATATCGCCATGGTTAGTGTGCAGAATTGCGGTTGCAGTCTTGTTAGTCACGTGGCCGATTGTACCGATCTGTTCCCCACAACGCTTGCAGGTGGTCATTTTTATCGACGCCGACCGCGTCGCGCCCGTTCCTTCGCCTGCTGCCATACTCTCTTGTCCTCACTCATCCCCGCGGGCCCTTTCACCCGCTTTGATAATTTTCACGGCACATGTCCGATTTCGTGCCTAGTATGGATTGCAAGTTATTCATAACCATTAAAGGAGCACCGCACCGATGAACCCCACCACGCTTCGGCTCGCGCTGAGAGGCGCCAAGCAGGTACGTCAAGCGTTGAAGAAGCGCCAAGATGAGGCTCGTAATCAACACTTTGACTCCCTAGAGGCCCTGCGTAAGAGCTTGCAGGATGATCCGGAGCGAGAGCTGGTACTCGCCAAGTCCCCAGCTCACGTTCACGCTGTAGCAGAGCAGATGCGTAAGGAAAATGGCGCTGCTGAGGCCCTCAATAAAGCTCGCGCAGCAGCTGCGGCCCGCGCGGTAGCCGAGGGCGCGGAAACTTCCGAGTTGAACGCAAACGATGTAGCGCAGTTGGCGTCGGTACGAAAGCCCTTAACGAAGAAGCAACAAAAAGAACTCGCTGCGGCGAGGAAGAAGGAGGACAAGTTGCGTAAAAAGAATGCCAAGGCTCAAGCGCGCGTAGAACAGCTGCAGGGCCGTGCACAAGCGCTGAAGGGTGACGCGACGGCACGCCTGGCCGATGCCTCAACCGTTGCCCAGAACCAGCTTGCTGACCTGCAATCCCAGGCGAAGGGCCGTAGCGAGGACCTCAGCAATCGCCTGAACGAGCGCACTAACGAACTGCAGAAGCGCTCCAAGAAGTTGAAGAAGCAGGCCAATAAGGATTCCCAAAAGCGCCAGAAGGCAGCGCAGAAGCAGGCGAAGAAGCTCCGCAAGCAAGCTAACAAGAAATACAACAAGCAGGTTGCACCTCGGATTGAGGATGCGAAGAAGAATCTGTCCGGTGTACTCGCCGCTGGTGCTGCAACCGCTGCCAAGCTACGCGACAATGCCGCTGACCTGCGAGACACCGCCGCGGATCGTTTGGAGGAAACCCAGAAGAACGTTGCAGATTCCGCTGCACACGCTCGCCAGGTCACCGAGGCAAAGCAAAAGGAGCTGGCAAAGAAGTCCCGTAAGACTCAAAAACAGGCCGCTAAGGATGCCAAAGCTGCCAAGAAGGATGCTCTGCGCCGCGGAAAGAAACTTGATCGCAAGGTCAACAAGAAGACCAATCGCGCAGCGGTAAAGGCTCAGAAGAAGGCCGCCAAGCTGCAAAAGAAGAACGACAAGAAGGGCAAGAACTGGGGCCTGATCGTCCTACTGCTGGGCGCATTGGCAGCTGCTGGTGCAGCCATCGCCAAGGGCCGTGGCCAGCAGGCTCCAAAGAACTCGCCTAAGGTTCAGGATGTCGCAGGTCAGAAGCCCACCGGTGCTGCTGACAAGGCGAAGTCCGCTGCGAACACCGCTGCCGCCAAGGTTTCCGAAGCTGCGGAGGTGGCCAAGGAGAAAGCTGCAGAGACCAAGGATAAGGCTTCGGATGTCGCTGCCGATGCTAAGGACAAGGTTCAGGACAAGGCCGCAGAAGCCAAGGACAAGGCCGATAATGTAGCGGCTGACGCGAAGAACAAGGTTTCTGAGAAAAAGTCTGAAGCTGGCGATGACAACAAGTCCTCCGCTCCCGCCGCACCATCTGCTCCAGGCGCTCCAGGCGCCCCCGGCGCCCCTAACGCAACCAAGCCTGCTGCCCCCGGCGCGGGTACGCCCAAGCCAGTGAATCCCGGTTCCTTCGCTGCCCCTGCAGCACCTGGCGGTGCAGATACTCCCAAGGCTGATGCACCTAAGGCCGCAGCGCCCAAGCAAAACGCGCCCAAGACCGGAGGCCCCACCCCTGCGGACATGCCACACGATGCTGGATTCGACGCCCCAGTTCAAGGCGCGGAGGATCCCGCCGAAGAGTTCCCACTTGAAGACGGCCCAGGCAAGGGTCCAGAAGAGGGTGGCCGCCACAGCCTGTAATCGGGTATCCGAGAACCGAGGCGCCACCTGCGCCCTCGGGCACCCATAGCGTTTCACTTACCCCGGGGTCTTTTGAGCCTGCAATCGCGCTCGTCGCGGACGCACGCACAAAAACACCCGGGGTTTTGCCATGCCCATACCTCTACGCCATGCCCATATCCATCAATCAGTTCGAGCCATTCATCACGGATTTTCCGCACCACAATCCGAGATTTTGCTATGCCTATACCCCTAACGGCAGGATGAAACCATGACGGCCGACCGCTTCGCGAACCATCCCTCCCATCCCCACGTGGCAGAGCATTCGGATTCCTCCCTCAATCCCCGGCTCGCGTTGCGCTTGCACTACCGCACGCTGCCAGTCGAGGCGGACAGCTTCTCCACGTTTAACTCCCTGTTCGCCAGCTCGCCCAACGCCATCTGGCTGGATTCCCCAGGTGCCGCCTTCTCCATTCTGTGCGACAGCACCGGTCCCTTCGCTCGCTCTCTTTTTGCTGACGCCCACAACCCCCACCCCAACGCCTTCGCCCAGGCACAGGATCTCCTCGACTCCTACCACGTAAAAATCCCCGCTGATCTACCTTGCCAATTCGCCTTAGGTATCGTGGGCGCGTTTGGGTACGAATTGAGAACACACGCGGATGCAGTCACCAACCCACGCTCCGCGGTGGACTCTGCCGGACTAGTTGGGTGGCTTCGCCGTGGTCACTCCAACCCGAGATCCGCGGTGGACCCCCTCGCCAGCTCCGCTCCCACATGCAGCAATGGTGACCCCGAATCAACCCACACCGGTGGGGATTCCAGAACTTTTCAGACCGGTGACTCCCTCCCCGACCTAGCCCTCATCTACACCGACCGGGCGGTCGTCATCGACCACACAACACATCAAACGCACTTACTCTTCCTATTGCCCGCGCAGGATGCACTACCCGCCCAGGACGTGCTCCCCGCGCAAGGCCAATCACATCCGCAAGCATGGTTAGCCCAAGCAGAGCGCGATCAATATGCGTGGCTGGATACCGCCGTCGACGTGGTCACAACTAACCGCGCCGCAGCCAAGCCTCCCACTGCACACTCCGGGCCAGCTGCTATCCCCACCATCCAGAATTCCGGGGTGCCCGAATTCGTATTGGATCAGTCCAAAGCCGAATACATTGAATCCATCCACCGCAGCTTGGAATACATAGCCCGAGGAGATTCCTACGAGGTGTGCCTCACCAACACCGCGCAAGGGCCAAGCATCGCGCAGATGGGAATTACTCCACGGGATGCCTACTCCGCTTTGCGACATACCAGCCCCGTGCCGTATGGTGCCTACCTCCAGTTCCATCCCCCGATAGCGGACTACGCACCCTTCCACATTCTGAGTGCATCGCCCGAGCAGTTTCTGAAGATCACTGCCGGGCGCGTTACCGCGCAGCCCATCAAAGGAACCCGTCCACGAGAGGCAAATGCGGATGAAGATGCGGCGAGGCGTCGAGAGTTAAAAGCCAACCCAAAGGACCGCGCCGAGAACCTGATGATCGTCGACCTACTACGCAACGACTTGGGGCGAGTGTGTGAGGTAGATAGCGTGAGGGTACCGAGGATTTTCGCCGTAAAGTCCTACAGTCACGTGCATCAATTAGTGAGCACAATCGAAGGCCGGTTGAAGCCTGGGGTGAGCCCGTTGGAATGCATGGCCGCGTGCTTCCCTGGTGGTTCAATGACCGGTGCGCCGAAGATTCGCACCATGGAAATCATCGAAGAATTGGAGCGGCGGCCTCGGGGGTTCTATTCAGGTGCTGTGGGGTGGGTGTCACCCAATGGATACGCCGATTTATCCATTGTGATTCGCACGTTAGTGTGCTCGCCACACGCCACGACCTTCGGAGTGGGTGGGGCGATCGTGGCGGATTCGGATCCATCCGACGAATTCGAAGAAACGATGGTCAAGGCACGGGCACTGTTGGAGGCGCTCGGAGCAAAAATACAGCAGAGTTAAGTGTGCCACTGGGTGGTAGGACTGGTGGCGTAGCAAAACTGAGCAGCAGAATTGAGGGCCACGCTGGGCGGTGAGGGCGGAAATGTTGCCGCGCGTGGCTGCACTAGTGCTCTTCCCCCACGTGTCGGGAAAACTACTACTGTGGGTATTAGCCAACGACGCTCGGTTGCGCCGACCACGGCTAAACCAGCAAGCGAAACGTTATGTAGGAGGTACTCAAACCCCATGAGCAACAACGAAATGACCGACAACGAAACCACAATGAAGGACGTCAGTAAATCGGATGCTGACAGTGGCAAATGCCCGGTCGTCCACGGTGAGACGAGTCTGCCCGCCAATGGCGATTCTAATGATCGTTGGTGGCCAGGTCGGCTCAATCTTAACCTGCTTGCGTTCAATCCAAGCGAACGCAGCCCCATGGATGAAGACTTCGACTACGCTGCGGCTTTCGAATCCCTCGACCTAGATGCAGTTAAGGAAGACATCAAGAAGGCCATGCTGGATTCCAAGGATTGGTACCCAGCAGACTTCGGCACCTACGGTGGTGCATTTATTCGTATGGCTTGGCACTCCGCCGGCACCTACCGCGTACAAGATGGCCGTGGTGGAGCAGGCACCGGTCAACAGCGCTTCGCCCCCTTGAATTCTTGGCCGGACAATGTTTTGCTGGACCGTTCCCGGCGCGTTCTATGGCCCGTCAAGAAGAAGTACGGCAAGGCGCTGAGCTGGGCCGACCTTATCGTCCTAGCCGGTAACGTGGCACTGGAGCACATGGGCTTTCCAACCTACGGTTTCTCTGGTGGTCGCGAAGATACCTACGAACCGGAGCAGGTTAACTGGGGCCCTGAAAACGAATGGCTAGCCAACAATCGCTACCAGGGCGATCGTCAATTGGATAACCCCTTGGCTGCTGTACAAATGGGTCTTATCTACGTGAACCCCGAGGGTCCGGACGGAGAGCCCGATCCAGTAGCTTCTGCACGCGATATTCGCGAAACCTTTAAGCGCATGGCAATGAATGACGAGGAAACCGTTGCCTTGATTGCTGGTGGACATACGTTCGGCAAAACGCACGGTAACTCCACCCCTGATGAAATCGGTCCAGAGCCTGAAGCAGCACCATTGGAGAACCAGGGGATCGGTTGGCAAGGCCCCACGGGCAACGACACTCTGGGTGGTGGCCCCGAAGTCACGTGGACCTACCACCCCACCCGCTGGGATAATGAGTTTTTCCACATTCTTTACGCCTACGAGTGGGAACTCATGGAGTCCAAGGCCGGTGCCAAGCAGTGGCGCCCGAAAGATGGTGGTGGCAAGGACATGGTTCCACTCGCCCACGGCGAAGGTTTCCAGGAGCCACGGATGCTCACCAGCGATATCGCGCTGCGTATGGATCCGGAATACGACAAGATTGCTCGCCGCTTCCGTGACGATCACCAGGCCTTCACCGAGGCCTTCTCTAAGGCTTGGTTCAAGCTGACCCACCGCGATCTGGGACCTAAGGAGCGCTACCTGGGTAAGGAAGCGCCACAGGACACCTTCCTGTGGCAGGATCCCGTTATTCCACCAGAACATGTCATCGATGAGGGCGAAATCGCGCGTCTCAAGGACGCTATTGCAGCTTCCGATCTCACGGTTTCTCAGTTGGTGCGCACAGCCTGGGCCTCTGCATCCACGTACCGTGGCACCGACTTCCGCGGCGGTGCCAACGGTGCACGCGTGCGCTTGGCCCCACAGAAAGACTGGGACGTCAACAACCCGGCTGAGCTCGGCAACGTTCTGGGCCAGCTGGAGGAAATCCGTGCTCAAAGCGGTATTAATGTATCAATCGCAGATTTGATCGTGTTGGCGGGTGGCGTCGGAATCGAAAAGGCAGCAGCGGCAGCCGGCCGAAACATCAACGTGCCGTTTACCCCGGGACGCGGTGATTCGACGGAAGAGCAAACCGACGTTGAATCCTTTGAGTACATGGAGCCAGTAGCCGACGGCTTCCGCAACTACGACAGTGGCAAGCTAGATGTGCCGGCCGAATACCTGCTCATCGACCGGGCCGACCTGCTTGGCCTGACCGTTCCGGAAATGACCGTCTTGGTCGGTGGCATGCGCGCGCTGGATGCGAACTGGGATGGTTCTCGCGACGGTGTCTTCACCGATCGTCCAGGCCAGCTGACCAACGACTTCTTCGTCAACCTGCTGGATATCGACAACAAGTGGGAAAAACTGGACGAGAAGGGCAACCGCTACCAAGGCTCCAACCCAACAACCGGTACCAACTTCACAGGCACCCGTGTGGATTTGGTGTTCGGTGCCAACTCCGAGTTGCGCGCGGTGGCTGAGGTTTACGGTGCCGACGATGCTGCCGACAAGTTCGTCGATGACTTCGTAGCTGCTTGGGTGAAGGTAATGGAGGCCGACCGCTTCGACCTGCACCGGTAGGGTCATGGAGCAATTAAATAAACAGTAGGCAAGCAGATCAATGGATTGGTGGGTTATTGAGAACGCAGGCAGGTAGAGCACGCGGCCAGCGTGCTGCTGGCGGGGCATGCGGTGAAAGCCCCTCACCGCTGGCCTATCTATCGGCCTGATACCTATCCCCTTAGGACCTATCCGCCGAATCTACCGTGACTAGCTACCCCCCTTCGGAGGTGGCTAGTCTTTCATATTTTTAGTTCAATTCCAGAAATTACCCGGCGTACCAGCAGGTGGAGGGCTACTCTGGGTACATGTCTCAACATCAGCGCTACGATGCGATCATCATCGGTGCCGGTACCTCCGGCCTCAACGTCGCCCGCGAGCTCTCCAAAGCTGGTTGGAACGTCCTAGGCCTAGAAGCCGGCAAGCGTTATGACCGCAAAACTTACCCAACGACCGAAGTGGACGGCTCAGCCCAGCTGTACTGGGGAGGCGGCGTGGAGGTCAACACCGAAACCAGCCTGGCCATCCTACGACCCAAGGTTGTGGGCGGCGGCTCTATCGTCAACCAGGCTTTGATGGACCGTTTCAACGACGCCGCGCTGGACCCGTGGCGCGAAAAATCTGGGGTCTCGTTCCTCAGCAGCGACGACATGTCCGATTGGTATGCCCGCGCCGAAGGCAACATGGTTTTGCAGACCGTGCCGGAAGATCACCGCAACCGCAACGCGGAGATCTTCGCCAAAGGTTTCGAAGCCAACGGTTACCAGTGTGCTCCCCTGCGCCGCGGTCAGTCCGACTGCCGTTTTGAGGACGGCAACTGCTGTATTGAATGTCTGTCCGGCTGTCGGATCGATTCCAAGCAGTCGACGGCCGTTACTGCGTTGTCCGTCGCGGAATCCCACGGCTTCACTCTGCAGGACCACACCGAGGTCCGGACCATTACCGAACGCCCCGACCACGTAGAAGTCACCGCCATCAAAGGCGGTCCCTTGGATGAACAGGTGGAGGAAACGTACACTGCGACCCGGGTAATCCTGGCATCGGGAGCCATTGGTAATTCCTCCCTGCTGCTGCGCTCCGGCTTCGGCGGCCAGCTACCTGCACTGGGCAAGGAATTCTTCACCCACCCGCAGTACATGAATGTGGGAGTGTACAAGGACAAGGTACGTTCTTTTGAAGGCCCCCTGCAGAACTACAAGTCAGACGATCCGGGCTTCCGCCGCCAAGGCTTCAAATTGGAGAATGTTTTTGCCGGTCCTTCCTCTATCGCTTTATTGATGCCGGGATTCGGCGCCACACACCGCGACGTCATGTCTAATTTCGAGAACCTGGCTTGTGTTGAAGTATGTGTCCGCGATACTAACCCTGGGCAGATCAAGGTCAACCGCAAGGGACAACCCGTCATCAAGAAGTCGCTGAACAAGGAAGATCAACGTCGCAAGCGTGCGGGTATGGATGCAATCCGCAACATCTTTAACTCCACCGGTGCGAATCGCATCATTGAAGGTGCCATGGGCATCGGCTTGCACCTCATGGGTGGCTGTGCCATCGGTACCGATAGGAACCGTTCTGTTGTTGACCCGGGATTCAAGGTACACGGGAGCAACCGTATCTTTGCCGCGGACTCGTCAATCTTCCCGAACGCTCCCGGCATCAACCCAGCCCTGACTATCATGGCGCTGTCCCTACGCGCCAGCGAAACCATCGTGGCGGAAGGCTAGGAAAAACCCATGAGCACTGCAAACACTGATAAACATGCCGCTTCTGTAGGCCCCAACAAGTTCAGCTTGAACGCCACCCAGTTGAAGGGACTCAACCGCTTGGGCGACGTCATGATTCCTGGTGGCGACGGGTTCCCCAGTTTCTCCGAAACTAATGCCGCCAAAGGCGCTGACCGCATGCTGCCATACATGTACGGCGCTGACCGGGATCCCTTTAAGATTCTGATGACTACTTTCGCTTATCTTCCACAACCGCTGATCACGGGGTTTGTTGCACTCGTTTCAGCACACAAGAAGGTCCCAGAACCACTCGCCGGTGTGTTCCGTTTGGCTAACCTCGGAATCAAGGGCGTAGTGCACTCGCTGTACTACTCCGACCTCGATACCTCGTCAGGCGACGTTCACCAGCGAATGGGCTACAACCCCACCATCAACACTGAGAGTTACGAAGCCCACTTGACAACACAGTCGGGTGAGCCTGGCGTCGAGAAAAAACAACCCAACTAAGCGAAGGTTAAACATGACTGACCAGAAGTTTGTGACCACCCCAGCCGACCAGCTCCAAGGCACCGTAGAGCGGGCCCGCGAAGCTCAGAAAGCTATCCGGGCGCTTACCGTTGAAGAGCGCCTCGGGCACCTTGCCAACTTGCGGCGGGTTATTCTGCGACGCCGCGAGGAGATTCTCGATCGCGTTCAGGACGACACCCATAAGGCGCGGCCAGAGATCCTCATGTCGGAACTGTTCGGCGCGCTCGATAACATTCAATGGCTCGAAAACAACGCTGTGAAGGCACTGAAGGCCACGAAGGTGCCGACTCCCTTGACCATGATGGGCAAGAAGTCCGAACTGTGGTACGAGCCCCGCGGTGTGGTCTTCATTATTTCCCCATGGAACTACCCGTTCTTCCAAGCAATTGTGCCTATCACCGCCGCCCTGGCTGCAGGGAATGCCGTGGTATACAAGGGCTCCGAGCACACGCCATTGCATGGCCTACTGGAATCCCTGCTCGAGGATGCCGGAATCGCCCCGAACTGGGTGCAGATTGTTTACGGCGAAGGTGAAGTTGGTGCCGAGATCATCGATCAACGCCCCGACTACATCATGTTCACCGGCTCCACCCGCACGGGTAAAAAAATCATGGCGCAAGCTTCCGAGCAGCTCATTCCCGTGGAATTGGAGCTGGGTGGCAAAGATCCGATGATCGTGTTCGAAGACGTCAACATCGAACGGACGGTTTCTGGCCTGCTGTTCGGCGGTCTGACGGCGACGGGCCAGTCCTGTACCTCCGTGGAGCGGTTGTACGTTCACGAGTCCATTCACGATAAGTTCGTGGCGGAGCTGGTGCGACAAGTGAACCTGATGAAGCAAGAAGATTCAGCTTCTCGCGATAACGACCTAGGCCCGATGATTGTTCCCATGCAGGTGGAGATCGTCGCGAAGCACGTTGAGGATGCCGAGGCCCGCGGAGCGAAAATCCTGACCGGGAACGAGTGGGACCGCAAGAGCAGCCTTATCCCTCCCATGGTGCTGACTGATGTGCCAGAGGATTCCCTGGCAGCCACCGAAGAGACGTTTGGTCCGACTATTCCAGTGTTCCCGTTCTCCACCGAAGAAGAGGTCATCGCCCGTGCGAACAAGTCCGACTACGGGCTGACCGCATCCGTATGGTCCAAGGATGAGGACCGGGCGCGAAGGGTCTCTCGTGCCCTGGAGTGTGGCGGAGTGTCGATCAACAACGTAATGGCTACTGAATCTACTGCTGAACTGCAATTCGGTGGAGTGAAAAACTCCGGATTCGGGCGCCACAAGGCAGAAGATGGCCTACACGGATTCTGCAACGTCAAATCCGTCATTGTGGACAAAGACGGCGACAAGCTGGAGGCGAACTGGTACCCCCTGACCGAAAAGAAATATGAGAAGTTCACGCAGATGATGCTGGCCCGCTTCGAAGACTCGGCATTGGGTGGCGCCGCAGGTCTGGCGAAGTTCGGCGTGCTGGGTACGCAACTGGAGGGTCTGTCGCAGAAGGAAAAGCGCGGGTAGGTTGCAGGGGCTCCTGGCCTTCCTTTTGCCGCGGTATTCGGTTATCCAGAGACGCTCCCGGGTATTCCCATTGGGAATCCCGGGGGCGTTTTGTTATGTGATGGCGCCGGCCAGCCTTGGTGCGGTGATCTCTGCAACTTTGGCTGGAGCCGATGATGCGGAGGGCGGCGTCGAGTAAAAAGAAAACAAGACACCAAAAGCAAAAACCACGAACAAGGAGCGATACAGCAGGTTTTTTACGCATTGTTTATGTGACTTTTTAGGATTTCTAGTTAAGATCCAGCAGTAGGAACCCCGAAACGGAGGAGTAAATTGTGAATAAGAAAATCGGCCTTACAGTGACAGCGGGGGTTTTGACGGGGACGCTCTGGTTGACGGGCTGTGCCAGCGACGCGGATGACGAGAAGAACGTCGGTGGCAGTGCGACCAGTGAACTCACAAATGCGCAGGGTCGCGCTGAGAACAGCGGAGAGGCAAGCGGTGAAAGCCAGGGCGGGAAACAGAACAACGACGAGGAAGGGGGAGGCTCGGCAACTGATGCCCAGAAGGGAAACCACTCGCCACAGCAGCACGGGACCGGGCACCACATGGATCATCCCAGCGATGGAGGGCCTGTTCCTGCGGGAATGAAGGAAGCAACGGATCCTCAATTCCACGTCGGTCAGGCGGTGACGTTGAAGGCCGAACACATGTCGGATATGAATGGGGCAAAGGCCACCATTGTCGGTGCTTATAAGACGCACACCTACGCTGTAAATTACACGCCCGTCGGTGGCGGAGATCGCGTAATGGGCCACAAGTGGGTTGTGCAGGAGGAACTGGCCGATTCTGGCAGTGACCGGTTGCCAAATGGTGCCGCAGTGACGATCACAGCAGATCACATGGACGGAATGAAGGGAGCGAAGGGCACAGTGGCTTCCTCGACCGATGAGACTGTGTACGTGGTTGATTACGAGGCGAACGGAAAGAAGATGACCAACCATAAGTGGGTCGTAGAAAGCGAGATAGCTGCTACAGACCGGCAGTAGGGAGAGACGTGTGCGTGTAACCAGTGATGTGAGGGATCCTCGCTTAAAGCAACAGCTCTCGTGAGGATCGCAAGGAGGCGTTGACGCAAATGAAAACCGGTCCACCATTGCGGTGAACCGGTTTATTCTGTGGAGCATAGGAGAATCGAACTCCTGACCTTCTGCTTGCAAAGCAGATGCTCTACCAATTGAGCTAATGCCCCATAGATCTGAAACCTTAGCGGATAGGATCGCTAGTTCAAAATCCAGGTGTTCGAATTGTGGGCCTAGGAGGACTTGAACCTCCGACCTCTTCGTTATCAGCGAAGCGCTCTAACCGCCTGAGCTATAGGCCCTTCGAACAAGAGATACTGTACCCATAACACTCAATTAGAACCAAATCGGCTGGTCAAGTTATGTTTTTAGCGAGTCGCCGGTGTGCTGTTTTTGGTTTTTGAACGTCGGAGTGGGAACGGGCCCGAGATGAGGTGGAGACAGAGTGACTCATAACTAGGGCACCCCGCTTGGGTGATCTGGTTGCCGTACCTTCCTTTCGCCCCAAACATCAGGGCGGATAAAAAAATCTAAGATAGGGTTTTGTGGGGTGGGATTCGAACGTATAGGCTAGGGGTGGATGGGGGATGGTGACTGGAACGCAACGCAATAGCTGCCTTCACCAAACGGGGTCAAGGATCAGGAGGGGAACATGGTTGACTCAAGCGTAGGACAAAGTAGCTCACCTAACGGGGTACAACGTGGCGTCGGAACTGGTGTTGACCTGCTTACGAGCATGCATATTCTTGAATCTTTAGTAGAAGCATTAATTGAGGGTGATTCTTCCGCGTGGGGATCATTGTCGCTGCAGCAAGCTCGTGAAATGTACACCCGATTGGAATCCGCGCGTAATCGGTTGGTGCTAGTTGATGCTCAATTTATGCATGCGTTCGATAAAGAGCTTCCGCTCATGGATCACAAGCGATGCCAGTGGTTGAACCGTGAGTGCGGAGTTGCTATGAGGGATGCTCGAGAACGTATCCAGGCAGCCCGGCGGATCTATACAGGACCGATTGACGCCCGGCTCGAAGATGGGACAGACGACGGCACAATATCCCGGCACTTCATGCCTCAGTTGAGCACTCAGTCGCGAACGGGTCATGCCGGGCAGTATGCGGTTTCCAAAGTGGACCGCGCCATCCGTAGCCTGCCAGCGAAAGTTCAAGATGAAGCGACTAAGGCAGCCGACGAGCCCGTAGCCAAACTCATCGCACAGGGCGGTCCGAACACCGTTGATGATTTGGCGATGCAACTTCGTAGGTTGATCAATGAGGATGAATACGATGATTCCGATCGGGCGCGCCTACGCGGAATTACCATTAGTAAACAAGGGGCGGACGGGATGAGCTCCATCCGTGGCAAAGTTACCCCACGGTTTGCCGCGGCCCTTCAGCGATTGTTCGCTGATCATGCGAAAGCTGGTGATCTGGCTGATCGCATGTGTCACAAAAGCTCTTCGGATTCTGAAGATGCCAACGTGGCTTTTGATTCCCTCTCCGACCCGCGATCACCCGAACAACGGCGCCACGATGCGCTCGAGGCTGCTGTGTTTGGTGGTTTTAATCGTCTGTCACCCAGGAAATCCTCTGGAGGTTCATCCAGGGCCGACGATCGGAGCAGTCAACTGGGGGAAGAGGGAACTCCCGCAGACAGCATTCCCGCATTGAAAACTGACGGTCTTCTAACACGGAGGGGGTCCACCACAATCGTCGCGGTGACGACCCTCCAGGAATTGTTACAGGGACACGGAGACGCTTTTACCGATGGAGGCATTCACTGTTCTTTAGAATCCCTCATAGGTGGCACCGAATGTAACGACCTATATCTGCAAATCTTGGATCTTGAAGGTCAAACCCTGCACCTAGGACGATCCCGGAGACTTGGGTCCTTGAGTCAGTATCTAGCTCTCCTTGGCGAGGAACGGATTAGTACGGCACCTGGTACGAGCGCACCGGCCGCGTTCTGCGATATTCACCACATCAAGAGCTGGGAATCAGGTGGTGGAACCGATCTGGATAACCTCACGCTGGTGGACAAGCATGTCCACTCTCAAACTGACGATGCCAAAAGTCGAAAGGATAAATGGCGCAGTTACTCTCCCAGGGAACACGCGCCCAACTCCGGGCAAACAACCACCCGGCCCCCAAAAGTTCGGTGGGAACCACCTGATGGACATAGGGTCGCGGGTGAAAGCGGATCAAACCTTCACCCAGATGCAAAGCCACGCCGTTGGAAACGCCCCGGCGTTGCCTAGCCATGCCCAAGAGAGCCATGCAAGTGAGCGTGTTAGCTCTCTCCGCGGCCTGCTTGCGAATCGTTCTGATTATCCCACGTGGAACCGAGACCAATACGCAGGCCACCGAACAAGGATGCGGCCGAGTTAAGGATTACGGCCAAGACTGGCGCCAACAGGGTGAAGACCACCAGTTCAAACAAGCCGAGACCGAAGACAACGCCAAAGTACAATCCCGCCGAGAATTCACCGTCAGCCAAATCGCCAGCCAGTGAATTCAAACGATCCCACACTCCGGCGACATTAAGGACAATCCAGAGAAGAATCATCGCTACGACCCAAATGGCGAACAAAGCCAGATTAAATACGAAGCCAACCTTGAACGCACTCATCGGGTCAATATGGGTGAGAAAAGTCTCACGTGACGACCCAGATTCCTGCGCCGACAAAGCGGATTTTGTTTTCTCAAACCTGCTGCGAATTCCCGAGCTCGAGGCCGAGGTCTCGGAAGTAGGTGCCTGGCTGCCGTGGTTATCCGTGCCCTGTGACTTCACTGCATTGCTCCGCGGGGGCATCACCGAATTACCCCGCCTCGAGGAATCTGAGGAATCTGAGGTATTCGAGGCACCTGGTGGGCCCGACGTGGCCCCGTCCGCCAGGTTCGCAGTCCCTGGCGCGACGGAAGGCTTACCTTCAGGCATTAGGTTTTTTTCAGCCATACCGGACTACTTTTCTTCCTCTGCCTTGGCAGTAGCTTCCGCGGTCTCCTCCACCTCGGCCTCGATGTTGCGGTCAACGGCAACCAGCTCAACATCCTTGCCAAGATCAACTAAACGGACACCCATGGTGGCACGTGACGTGTGGCGGATCTGGTTGACCTCGGTACGAATCACACCACCAGCAGAAGTGATGGCCAGAATCTCATCGTCTTCACCGACCGTCAGCGCGCCGATTAGCTTTCCGCGCTTCTTGTCATACTTAAACGTCACAACACCAAGTCCACCACGACCCTTAGCCGGATACTCTTCCATCTTGGTGCGCTTGCCGTATCCGCCACTAGTAGCGACGAATAGGTAGGCATCTTCCTGCACAACAGTGAGAGCCAGCAGCTGGTCTTCCTCACGGAAGCGCATGCCCTTCACACCCGCAGTTGCACGGCCCATGGGGCGGAGCACCTCGTCATCAGCGGTAAAGCGCATTGCTTGGCCCTCTTCGGAAACCAGCAGCAAGTCGTCCTCCGCGGTGCACAGTTGCGCGCCTACCAGTCGATCGCCTTCATTCAAGTTGATGGCGATTAACCCACCGGAGCGCGGAGAATCGTAATCGGTCAAACGGGACTTCTTTACCCGTCCATGCGCCGTAGCGAGGACCAGGTACGGTGCATCCTCATAGGATTGGATCTGGATAACCTGAGCAATCTGCTCCCCTGGCTGGAACTCCAACAGGTTCGCCACGTGTTGCCCACGCGCAGTCCTTGATGCCTCGGGCAGCTCGAACGCACGGAGTCGGTAAACCCGTCCAAAGTTCGTGAAGAACAAAATCGTGTCATGGGTAGAGCAAACGAAGAAGTGGCGAACCACATCATCCTGCTTCAGCTCAGCACCTCGCACACCCTTGCCACCACGACGCTGGGAACGGTAAGAGTCAACCTTCGTACGCTTAGCGTATCCAGTCGAGGTAATCGTCACGACCACATTCTCGCGAGCAATAAGATCCTCTTCGGAAACCTCGCCAGAGGCAGCAACAATCTTTGTGCGACGTTCATCGCCAAACTTCTCAACGATTTCGGCTAGCTCAGAACGAACGATATCGCGCTGGCGCTCCGGACGGGCAAGGATGTCCTTCAGGTCGGCAATCGTCTTCTCGATTTCCGCCAATTCATCAATGATCTTCTGGCGCTCCAGCGCAGCCAGGCGGCGCAGTTGCATTTCCAGAATCGCATTCGCCTGGATCTCGTCGATATCCAGCAGGTCCATCAAACCCTCGCGCGCGATATCCACAGTCTGGGAACGACGAATCAGGGCAATAACCTCATCCAACGCATCCAGTGCCTTGACCAAACCACGCAGAATATGGGCCCGCTTCTCAGCTTCGTCCAAGCGGTACTGAGTGCGGCGAACGATGACCTCGATCTGGTGCTTCACGTAGTAACGCAGTATCTGATCCAAGCGTAGAGTGCGCGGCACTCCATCTACGATGGACAGCATGTTGGCACCGAAGCTGGTCTGCAACTGGGAGTGCTTATACAGGTTGTTTAGAACCACACGTGGAATTGCATCACGCTTGAGGGTCACAACAATCCGTAGACCTACTCGGTCGGAGGATTCGTCATCAATTTGAGCGATTCCGGCAAGTTTTCCATCGCGAACCTGTTCAGCAATGTTGTGAACCAAGTTGTCGGGGTTCACCTGGAAAGGCAACTCGGTAATCACAATGATCTGCCGCTTACCGTCTTCTTCAATGGAAGTCACACCGCGCATACGGATGGAACCGCGACCAGTGCGATACGCATCCTGGATGCCCTTATCGCCAACGATTAAACCGGCCGTTGGGAAATCGGGACCCTTAACCCGCGCAATGCAAGCCTCAAGGGCTTCTGCTTCTTCGGCTTCGTGGTTATCCAGCAACCAGAAAATGGCATCGGCCAGCTCATTCAAGTTGTGAGGCGGAATGTTCGTCGCCATACCAACGGCAATACCGCCGGAGCCATTCATCAATAGGTTCGGCACTCGCGATGGCAAAATGACCGGTTCCTTGGTCTTACCATCGTAGTTTGGTTGGAAGTCAACGGTGTTCTCGCGAATATCGCGCACCATTTCCATAGCTAACGGTGTCATCCGGCACTCGGTGTAACGCATGGCAGCGGCGCCATCGTTACCGCGCGAACCAAAGTTACCTTGGCCATCAACAAGCGGGTATCGCATCGACCATGGCTGGGCCATGCGAACCAAAGTGTCGTAAATCGCCGAGTCACCATGTGGGTGATAATTACCCATGGTGTCTGCTACTGGTTTTGCAGACTTTACATAACTTCGCTCGGGCCGGTAGCCGTTGTCGTACATCGCGTAAAGAATACGTCGGTGCACGGGCTTAAGCCCGTCGCGGACTTCCGGAAGTGCGCGGCCGACGATTACGCTCATGGCGTAATCAATGTAGCTAGATTGCATCTCCTTTTGCAGGTCAATGGGTTCGACCCGATCGAAGAGATTCTCGCTGCCGGTTGTATCGTCGCTCACGTCGTGTGAAGCCTTTCTGAACTAGTCTCTGACCAATCCAGTCTACCCTCTTACAACCTCCCTTTGTGGCTCCACACTCGCAGTTTAGATTCAGTCGTCACTTTTCTAGATCGGCGATGAACTCCTCAACGCGCGTCGCCACCTGCTCTGGTTCTCGGGCCCACCGATTGTGCCCGAGTTTTCCTTCAATCGTTTTTACCTCCGGCCCCGAACCTCGCCCCTTTAAGGTCTTTGACTTCGGCATCATTGACGCCAAATTGTGCGCGGATCGCGTTGTGCAGTCGTAATCATTACGGAACCGCAGCAGCAAGACAGGCGTGGTTATTTCTTGAAGGGCGGCTTCATAGTTCAGATCCGCACCGCTGAGGTCGATAAACCGGTTGGTGCGGGAAAGGCGGAACCACTCCCCTACATGTACTCCAGATTGGCGACCGTATCCAGCGAAATCTAGTTTCCCCTCGGGCTGATAACCCAGTGCCTTCGTCACCAATCTCATCACTGGGGCACCATATTGCAGTTGATATCGGGGAGCACCCGAAAACCCCTTGTAAAACGGTGTGCCTGCGCCCACTCCGATCATTCCTACAACATTAAGCTCGGATGCCTCGGGCCGCGCCAGGAATAGGGATCCAATCTGGCCGCCCATCGAGTGGCATAGCAACACGACAGGATGCGTTTCGGGAAGATTGAATCGCTCTTTGGCGGCCCGAATAGTGCGTGGGTAATCCTGAGATGCCATCTCGTGGTATCCCCATCTCTTCGTCCGTGTAGCCCGTGCCGTGCTGCTTCCCTGACCATGTAATTCACCGGTTGCAACGTTATAACCCCGGGATGCCAGCTCGCGACCAATTGGATCGTAGTAGCGCGCACCCATCCCCCAGCCAGGCCAAATAACGATCAGCGGGGGCTGGGTCGCTCCAGTCTTCCCTTCGCTGTCCGCACCCGAACTCACAGTATTCTCTCCAGCCGGGAAAACTCTGATCATGGAGGTAGAGGAATCCGCCATCCGCGTTGCGATGGTCTCTGTTCCCTTCACCTCATCCTTGTTCCTTGCAGCATCCCGATGAGATTCTGCAGGTGCGGCCTGGCGAGGGTTCATGGAATCTATGGAATCAGAATTAGTCACGTCGCCCAGTGTATCCAGCAAGCTATCGTTTTATGTCTAAATGAGCTGAAGCGAAACCAAAAAAGAGGGCCACCCGTGTAACTACGGGCAGCCCTCGGTTCCAACCTACGTTAGACATCCAAGAAGCGAACGTCCCTTGCATTCCGGGTAATGAAACTACGGCGTGCCACAACGTCGTCACCCATCAAAATGCTGAACAGCTCATCGGCACCAGCTGCATCTTCCAGAGTCACGCGGCGCAAAACGCGGTACTCGGGATCCATGGTGGTCTCCCACAGCTCCTTAGCGTTCATCTCGCCCAAGCCCTTATAGCGCTGGATGCCATCATCCTTGTTGATTTTTCGGCCAGCAGCGAGGCCCTCCTCTAATTGCTTATCACGCTCGCGGTCGCTGAAGGCGAATCCTGGTTCACCCTTTGCCCACTTCAGTTTGTACAGGGGCGGGTTAGCCAAGTAGACGTGGCCTTCTTCAACTAGTGGGCGCATGAAGCGGAATAGCAAGGTCAAAAGTAACGTCGCGATGTGCTGACCATCAACATCGGCATCCGCCATCAGCACAATCTTGTGGTACCGCAGCTTGGAGATATCGAATTCATCGTGAATACCGGTACCCAGAGCGGTAATAATCGCCTGGACCTCGGCATTCTTGAGAATCTTGTCCATCCGGGCCTTTTCCACGTTCAAAATCTTCCCGCGCAGCGGCAAGATAGCTTGGAACATGGAGTCACGGCCAGACTTCGCAGAACCACCGGCGGAATCGCCCTCCACGATGTACAGCTCACTGAGGGTCGCATCCTTAGAACGGCAATCCGCCAGCTTGCCTGGCAGTCCACCCAGGTCGGAAGCTGACTTGCGACGAACTAGGTCACGGGCCTTACGGGCCGCCATCCGAGCGTGAGCAGAGGATACTGCCTTGTTGACGATGACCTTCGCCTCAGCAGGGTTGGCATCCAACCAGTCGGATAAGTGCTCATTCACGGCACGCTGCACAAAGCCTTTGATTTCTGTGTTACCCAGCTTGGTCTTGGTCTGACCTTCAAACTGTGGATCACCTACGCGCACGGAGATAACGGCTGCCAAACCTTCACGAACATCATCGCCCGAGAAATTTGGATCCTTGTCCTTAAGCAGCTTGTGATCACGTGCGTAACGGTTCATCAAAGACGTCAGCGCCGCACGGAAGCCTTCTTCGTGCGTACCACCCTCAAAGGTATTGATGGTGTTCGCGAAGGTGTGCACGGACTGGGAGTAACCGGAGTTCCACTGCAAAGCCACCTCAACCTCGTGATCTTCACCCTTGGCTTCAAAAGAAATAATGGTGGGGTGTACAGCGGTCTTTTTGCTATTGATGAAGTCGACGTAGTCCTTTAGTCCCTCTGGGTAGTGGAAGGTCTTCTTGGTAGGGCCCTTCTTGGCCTTTTCCTCCTCGGCCTTCTCGGCGGAAGACTTAGGAGCATCGGCATCTTCAGCTGCATCAGCCAGCTCTTCTTCGGGTTCCTCATGGGGCCGCTCATCAATCAAGTTGAGGGTCAGACCTTTGTTCAGGAAGGCCATTTCCTGGAGGCGCTTCGCCACCGTCTTGAAATCGAATTCAACGGTTTCAAATATCTCAGGGTCTGGCCAAAAACGTTGTTTGGTACCGGTGCCACGGGCCTTCTTGACCTGCTCCAGTTCTTCAGGAATTGCGTTATTGAACACCTGGCTCCACAGATATCCATCGCGCTTAATTTCGGTTTCCACGCGGGTGGACAACGCATTCACGACGGAGATACCCACACCGTGCAGACCACCGGACACGGCGTAGGAATCCGAGTCGAATTTACCGCCAGCGTGCAGCTGCGTCATGACAACCTGGACGGTCGGCGGGCCGGATGGGTGCTTCTCGACGGGAATACCGCGACCATTATCCTCAACCTCTACACCGCCGTCTGCCAGCAATCGCACGGTGACTTCGTTTGCATACCCCGCCATTGCCTCATCGACGGAGTTATCAACGACCTCCCACACGAGGTGGTGTAGGCCACGCTCACCGGTGGAACCGATGTACATGCCGGGTCGCTTACGAACCGCTTCCAGTCCCTCGAGGATGGTGATGGAACTGGCACCGTAATTGTTCTTGTTCTCTGGTTCACCCACGTCGGGTCAAGCTCCTTTGTCGGTAAAGCGTTCGTTCAGCGTTAACCAAGCACGCTATTTGTAACCACACCAGTCTACCCCGCCGCTTACCCGAAATCATCACGCGGCCCGCGACCTCGGACGCGTAGCTTTCCCTTTCCGGGCCTTTTGAACTCTGGATTGAGGATCTTCAGCTCAGCCACCACGTTGGGCCCCACCCGATTGACGATCGTTTGCAGCACTTTTGTCTGGATCAATCGCAGCTGTGTGGCCCAAGGTGTGGATTCGCATTGGATGAACAGCTGTTTCGTCTCGGGATCGTATTTGATGGGCTTGGTTTTGGACCCAATCTTCTCCCCCACCAGCTCTTCCCAGGAATTCATGATCAACCCCACGGCATAGTGCTGGTTCCACCCATTCCGCTTGATTTCCGGCATAATCAAAGCCCCGAACCGCTTTGGCTGCCGATAGCTGCGGTCGGCTCTTCCATCCAGGCGCGTGGTGATTCGCCGTTTGTTGTACTTTTTTTCTTTTCTTTCCGACGCCCCCCTGGGAACCGAGTCAACCTGTGGGTTGGCGCCGGCCTTCCGCAGTTGTGCCAGTGCTTGGGCCACTGGATCATTTGGGTTCAAACCGGGATTACTCATGTTCCTCGATCTCATCCTGCGCGGTCCCAGCGTCGTCGACAACACTTTGGGGGCCTAATTCTTCGGTTTTTTGGTGTTTAGCCTGTGGTTCATCCGTGTCAACGGCGGAAATCTGGGAGATTCGCTGCCCTTCTTCGTCGACTGAAGCCAAAATGTCGAAGATAGTAGCTTGAGCGCGTAATTCCACGGGAATATCTTCACCTACAGCAGCTGTAATCAACACTTGTTCCGCGTCTTGTAGCAAATCGACAAGTTTGCGCCGGCGGTTTTTATCCAATTCCGCGAAAACATCATCCAGGATGACGATCGGTTCTGCCCCGTCTGCACGCCCCAGGAAGTAGGCGCCCAATCGCAAAGCCAATGCAAACGACCAGGATTCGCCGTGGGATGCGAATCCCTTGGCGGGTTGTGTGCCCAGAGTAAAAACCACATCGTCTCGGTGCGGCCCGAGCAGAGTGGTTCCGCGATCAATTTCGGCCGGTCGTTTTTCAGCGAATGCTTGCAGTAACACTGCTTCGGCAACATCGGGGCTCAATAACGCCGTTGGTTCACCGGGCTTGCTGTGTCCTAACTGAACTCCCACCTCGTGTAGGGCACTATCTATCGTTGACGTGTAAGCCATGTGGGCTGGGCGGGATTCCGGTGCTAACCGCTGATAGGTCTTTGCCACATGAGGCGCGAGATCGTGAACGATCTGCACTCGTGCGGACATCAATTGTCCTCCCAGTGCGGCTAGTTGTCCATCCCACACATCCAGCGTGGCGAGGGCGGATTCAGCGTCGGAGATATGAGAAGAGGATCCAGCCCTCGCCATGCCCACGGCGGCCCCCACTCCAGACTGCGCTTCACCCGGTGTCGTGTCCGAGGGCGAGCTAAAGTTTGAGATACCAGTCGAGCTGGATGTGTTCCCTGGACCCGCAGCCACACCGTTAGCAAAGTGCCGTAATACGAAAGAAGAGTTCCTCAGCAGGGCGTTGCGCTGGCGCAAGGCCCTGTCGTAGTCAGCTTTCACACCGGCTAGGCGAGGGTACCGGGCCAGCATGATGGAATCGAGGAAATTTCGCCGCTGCTCGGGTTCCCCCCGAATCAAAACCAGATCCTCGGGCGAAAAGAGTGTGGTTCGAACAATTCCCAGTATGTCACGAGGACTGCGCATGGCGGTGCGGTTGATGCGTGCACGATTTGCCCCGGAAGCACGTACCGCCAAGTGCGTTGTGAGTTCGCGACCCTCATTGACTGCAGTAGCAGAAATGGAAGCCACTTTCTGGCCTTCGCGCACGAGGGCTGAATCAGTGGAAACGCGGTGTGATCCAAGATGGGCTAGGTATCCCAGTGCTTCCACAATGTTGGTTTTGCCGTGCCCGTTGGGGCCCGAAAAAATGGTCACACCAGGGGTTAGTGCCAGGTCGAGGGTGCGCCACGACCTGTAATCCTCTAGTTGTAATGACCTGATGTACATATCGCTGCCAGTCTAGTGGCCTACACTAGCTGCAACCTATTGCGTGGCGCTTCCAGTGGCGATCAGTGTCTAGCCGAAGCGACTTATCCCGGAATACGTACCGGCATCAGTAGGTAAATGAAATCGGTTCGCGGGGTAGCGAAGTTTCCTTCGGCATCTGCCTCTGGGAGGTTACCTGCATCGGGGATCATAATCGCGGGACGGGAAGAAAGCGTAAATCCGAAAATTACTCGCGATGTGTGAATCGCTGCCAAACCCTCCTTGAGGTAACCCGGATTAAAAGCAATTTCAAGAGGTTCACCAGCGAAGGCGCACTGCAATTGCTCGGTTGCTGATCCAACCTCGGATCCACCAGCGGAAAGCGTCAACGTACCTTCCTCGAATTGCATGCGAATCTGCGAGTTGCGGTCGGCCACGAGGGATACGCGACGGATCGCATCCTGGAGGGGACCAATTTCCACGCTCGCTACAGCAGTGTGGCTTGATGGCAACAGCGGCCGGAATTTGGGGAATTCGGCATCGAGCAGCCGCGTAGTGGTATGTCGCGATTCGGTGGCGATACCGAGCAGGCCATCCCGGCCAATGGACTCGCCAGACCCCACTGCAATTTCGATGGGATCAGAATTGTGGGCGTCGAGGCTACGTGCCGTGTCCGACAGCGTGCGAGCAGGAATCAGAAGAGTGGCTTTACCATCGGCTTGGGCCGGATTCCACTGCAAGGTTCGAACAGCCAACCGGAAACGGTCCGTGGCGGCCATAGTGACGTTTTCGCCGTCGAGTTCTACATGAACACCAGTGAGCATAGGAAGAGTGTCATCTCGGCCGGCTGCCGTAGCCACCTGGCTAACGGCCTCAGAGAACAAGTGAGGATCGATGGTCCCTGTTACTCCAGGCAAACCAGGCAATTCGGGATAGTCCTCGATGGTCATGGCTGGTAGCTCGAACCTGGAATTACCGGAAGTTACGAGAACCTTGGTTTCCCTGAGTTCCAAAGTAATGGGCTTATCGGGCAACGATCCCACAATGTCGTTGGCTAATTTGCCCGCGATGAGAATGCGCCCGGGCTCATCGACCTCGGCGTTGATTGTGATTTGAGTGGACACCTCGCGGTCGAATCCCGAGAGTGTGAGCCCTTGGTCACTGGCGTCGATAAGTACTCCGCGCAGTACGGGCTGCGTGGGCTTGGATGGAAGGGAACGTGCTACCCACCCCAGTGCCGTTGAAAAATCATCTTTGGGCACGGTGAAGCGAACGTTGTTGTTGTCCATATGTTGGTCCCTCATCCTTTGCTTGTCATTTCGGTCGTCAACTTTACCCACAAGCTCTATTTCTGATCTTTTTTCTAGTTATAGATTCAGTAGTCGTAGTAGGTCCTGTGGTTTCTGTGGATAACAGAAGTTTAGTGCTGTTCGGAGCTATTTTCCGCCTGTTGGCGGAGTGGTGGATGTTTCTGTGGATAACTCAGTGCTTCTGTGCACAACTCGCCCGGGGTCGTACTTATCCACAGGTTTTCCACTGTCTCGTTCCCAGTTTTTCGGGGCTTATCCCCAGTCACAATCTTGAAATTACATGTTTGTCATCGTCGAGAGCGAATCTGGCTCTGCCCCCGAAATTACAAGGTTGTAATTACATCTGTGGAAAACCCTGTGGAAATGTGGATAACTGGGTCCGATCAAGGTCACGGCACCCCAAGTTATCCCCAGTTGCGCTGTGTATAACCACCGCTAACTGTGGATAACTTGGCTGCACATATGCTTTTATGGGTGCAACGGGGGTTAGTTGCGCGCGTGATTTTCAATTTTCTGGGTGAGCTCCTGCACCTGATCGAAGACCTGTTTGTTCTCCGTCAGAGACTCCCGAATCCGTCGCTCCGCGTACATCACTGTCGTGTGGTCACGCCCGCCAAATGCGGCCCCCAACTTCGGCAACGACAGGTCTGTGAGTTCACGGCATAGGTACATAGCGATCTGCCGAGCGTGTACAAAACGCTTTGACCTGCCCTTTCCAACCAATTCGTCGGTGGTGAGGTTGTAATAGTGGGCTACGACTTCGATGACAGCTTGTGGTGTGACCTCGACCGAGCCGTTGTTGATATCCCGCAAAGCGATCTCGGCTGCTTCGAGAGAAATGGGCTCATCGCCCAGCGAGCAGTACGCAATGACGCGAATCAGCGCACCCTCCAGCACTCGAATAGAGGTGTCGTACCGGTTTGCGATGAGCTGCTTCACATCTTCTGGGAGCTGAATGCCCTCGATCTGGGCCTTTTTGGTCAAAATGGCAATACGGGTTTCCAGATCTGGGCTGGTCACATCGGTCGTTAGACCTCCCTCAAAGCGAGTGCGCAGACGATCTTCTAGTGTGGTCAACTTTTTGGGAGGACGATCCGAGCTCAACACGATTTGCTTGTTCGCCTGGTGAAGCGCATTGAACGTGTGGAAGAATTCCTCCTGCGTGGATTCTTTGCCTTCTAGGAACTGAATATCGTCTACGATCAACATATCCACATTGCGGTAGCGCCGCTTAAATGCCTCGCGCGTGTCCGTGGCGATGGAGTTAATGAAGTCATTCGTCAGTTCTTCACTGGAGACATAACGCACTCGCATGTTCGGTCGCAGCTCTTTGGCGTAGTGCCCAATGGCATGCAGTAGGTGTGTTTTACCAAGTCCCGATTCGCCCCAAATAAACAGCGGATTATAGGCTTTAGCTGGGCTTTCAGCCACGGCGCGGCAAGCCGCATTCGCAAAGTTGTTGGAGGAGCCAATCACGAATGTCTCGAATGTATAGTTTTTGTTCAGCAACGTTTCGGGCTCTGTCTCCCGCCCGGGATTCCCGGTAATGGGAGCAGTCGCGCCTGGTCGCGCTTGCGGTTCAATGCCTCCCTGCCTTAGAAACTCGTTGCGTCGTTTCGTATTGGCAATCGCGGCTGCCTGGGCCTCTGGCTCTTTAATGTCGATCCACTCGTCCAAGGAGAAGGCGTCGTTTGACTGCCCGCCTTGGCCCCTTCTACTCGACGCCCTCGGCCGGTCGTAATCGTTAAACCCTCGGCTCGAATGACCCGCGAAACGGCTGGTAGAGGCAGTGATTCGGTTCGAAGTGCGACTATTTGGTTGCTGCTGCGAGTGTTCGGTAGCAGAAAACCCGCTGTCGTTTCGTGCGCCAATTACATCGCCCTCGGCAGTGTTGGGATCTTCTTCGCGAGCGCTACGGTTGTCGCGATTGGCGAGCAGGTTGTGCGCCGATGCGCCGTGGTTTGAGTTCGTTGCGGAATTGGATTGCTGCTTAACAGCATTATCGCCGGTCGAAGTGTCAAAACTTTGCTGGTGTTCCTCATGGGCTTGCGAATTCTGGCGGTCTTCCGAGGACGAATTAGAATTGCCATCTTCGCGTGAAGAGATCGCAAGAGTTGTGTTGATCTGCAGACGGGAAGCTAAAACGTCCTTGATGGGTTGGGCTAGATCGCGCTCTACTTCTTCTTTGATCCATTTGCTTGGTGTTTGGAGCACAGCAATATTTCCGATCAAGGTGATCGGAGTGATCTGGAGCAGCATACTACGTTTTTTTGGGCTGAGCGCAGGATAACGCCTGCCAATAGGAGAATCAGGGGGTTGATTGATCGCGCGGGCGTTCTCATCTACCCATTCTTTGATGATTGCGTTCCATAGGCCTGGAAAGTGGGCTTCGAGGGAGGAGGAGTTCGTTGGATCAGTCATGGTGATTGTTATTAAGAGTCTTAGCTGTTGGGATCTGTTGTTATCGGTGCTGAGCTCGTCCTTTAGGAGTAGCTCGGACGTATTTTCGGGGGTTGATGCTTGGAGTGGTTATTAGGGGGTTAGCGGGCAGTTGTTAACTATGAGCGGAAACATCGTGCAGGCGGGCGGTGCCGACGGGTGGTTGGGGGTGAATTTTCGGTACTACGTCGCCCTTTCTGTCCACTGTTCTTCCTCCGTTCGGTTCACAAGGCTATTTCACCACTGACTTGCGTTTCCACACCTTTATCCACACCTGTGGATAACTTTTGTTCACATGTTATCCCCAAGGTACCCGTCGCATGTGGATAACTCGAATTGACAGGCAAAAGGGTATTTGACCAGCAATAATGAGGGTTAAAGTAAGGCTTTAGGGTTTGGGGGTAAATGAGTTATCCACAGGGTGTAACGGTTCTGTGGTATTTGCCCTGTGTACTGGGGAAACACCTCCTCAGTCCAAAATTTGTCTATTGCCCCTGTTTCGGCGTATCCTTAACGGGTCTATGGCACTCGCGCTTCAGCATTTCCACCTCGCTGTTCGCGTACTGCCGCAAGTGGTACCAAGCTGCTGGTTCCTCGCGCCCGACCGTGTGATGAATGGGAGCAACAAGGATTCTCGTTGGTAGCCTTTCGCTCTCGCGTTGAACAGAGTTCGTTCTCATGTTGTCTGTTCGCTCCGATCGCGTCGAGCAAGAGTGAGAACCCGGTTTGGTATGTATGTCCAGCTTTGAATGCACGGGCATACCGATGACGTTGAGTGGGGTCTCCCCTCAGAGTTTGTCGTTATTCGCGTGCATATACCGATGTAAGGAGTGAAGTACCGTGGCCAAAGGCAAGCGTACTTTCCAGCCCAATAACCGTCGTCGCGCACGCGTTCACGGTTTCCGTACCCGTATGCGTACCCGTGCCGGCCGTGCGATTGTTTCCGCACGCCGCCGTAAGGGTCGTAAGTCTCTGACAGCTTAATTGAAACCTCGGTTTCCTTCTCCAGCTCGGAGGTGGTTCTACGCTCATGTAGCGTAGGCCGTCTCCGAGCTGGTTTTGTTTTAGATTCGTATTTCGTCTTGGGTGTGACACCTGCAGTCGGTTCCTAGGCTGCCGTATCGACTCGGTATGGACTGGCATGCCAGGAGTCTGGGACTATGAATTCCGATTGATTGGCTAGGAACTCGCTAGAATTTACTTCCGAGGGTTGACCGAAGAAACGAGGGCGCATGTTATCACCGGAATATCGGCTCCGTTCCTCTACTGATTTTGGGCGCACCGTCCGAGGGGGTCGTAAAAAGGGTTCTCGGTCGGTGGTCGTTTATATCTTGTCCCCATCAGTTCCTTATCCGGAAGCATTGGTAAGAGGGTTTCATGATGTTTCACGTGAAACACTGTCACCAGACGCGGTGGCCCTGTCCCCCCATCCACGCGTGGGTTTAGTGGTTTCGAAAGCTGTCGGCAATGCAGTGGCCCGCCATAGAATTTCTCGTCTGCTACGCCACGCGGTGAGGGATGCCCTTGTTGATTTCGAAAGGGAATGTGCTCCGGGAACTACGATCGTTCTGCGAGCTCTGCCCGCTGCAGCATCAACAACCTACAAGGAGCTTGTGAAAGATGTGTACAGCTGCATCCGACGGGCACTCTGATTCCGCACCGCGCGCTAAGTGGGCACGCCGAGCGGTTTTGGTTTACCAAGATCACGTTTCAGGCCTTAAAATGGGTCCAACGTGTCGTTTTGATCCCACTTGCAGCAATTACGCTCTGATTGCCCTCGGTCGACACGGGTTGTTCCGAGGAGGGCTACTTGCTCTCGGGAGGCTGGCTCGATGTGGTCCGTGGCACCCGGGTGGGTGGGACCCAGTCCCACCGCGGCGTCGACACTAGATAGGTCGCCGTAAACGACCAGGGTGCTCCCGGCTTCGTCGGGAGGGCTCGCGACCATTTTCCACCGACAACGACTTTTCACCGTGTCCATGCACTGCCTTGGAGGTTTTTCTAGACGTGCTTGATTTTATTTACTACCCCATCTCGGGAGTGCTTTGGTTTTGGCACAAAGTGTTTAGCTTTGTGTTGGATCCCGCTTCCGGCATTACGTGGCTGCTAGCGATTGTGTTCCTCGTGTTCACGATTCGTGTTTTGCTGGTCAAACCCATGGCCAACCAGATGCGCTCAGCCCGTAGAATGCAAGAGTTTCAGCCTAAGATGCAGGAGCTTCAGCGCAAGTACAAGAATGATCGCCAAACGTTGGCGATTGAGATGCGCAAGGTTCAAAAGGAAATGGGTGTTAATCCCCTTGCTTCCTGCCTGCCGGCATTGGTACAGATGCCAATTTTTTTGGGTCTTTTCCATGTGCTGCGTTCCTTCAACCGCACCGGCACCACATTCGGCGCTCCGGGCATGTCCGTTGAAGAGACGAGGAATACCCCGAACTATTTCTTCGGCGTGAACGAAGTTCAGTCGTTCCTGGATGCGCGCTTGTTTGGAAGCCCGCTGTCTGGCTACATCTCAATGGATCCGGCGAACTACAATGCTTTCTCCCCCGAGGGGATGGGGATTGACTTCACTCGCACCAATATCATCCTGCTTATCGTGCCGTTGATGTTGGCCTCGGCAGTGATGATGCACTTCACTGCGCGCATGTCGATTGATCGGACGAAAAAGCGTCAAGCCGCAAATCCAAAGAAGCCTGTCGATGAAAAGGCTCAGGCCATGCAGATGCAAATGGACATGATGCAGCGCTTGATGCTGTGGGTTATGCCTGTCCTCTACTTGACGGGCGGTTTCATGTGGCAGGTCGGTTTGGCTGTTTACATGTTCGCGAACAATGCGTGGACCTTGGTTCAGCAGAAGCTTCTCTACGAAAAGATGGATCGTGAGGAGGAGGCAGAGAAGGAGGCCAAGTTGGCTGCCCGTCGCACGTCCGCCCCAAAGGTTGGCGCCCGCCCAGTTAACCCAAAGAAGAAGGGTAAGCGTTAGACCGACTTTGAACTCCAACCAGCCCGCACCGCAATGGTGCGGGCTTTTCTTTTGCCCAATAAGGGGGCACACGTCCGGATAATGAGGCGCACATCTGGATAAAAGGGGGCATCTCCCAACGGTCGTGTTGTGCGGCCCCGCTGATAAATGTTTCCCACGGATGGTTCGGGACAGCCTTTTCATCGCCATGTGATACCCCCGGTGCCTGGTGATCAGCTCAATAAGCCAACGTTTCACGTGAAACCAAGCGGAAGAGTCTACTACTGGGCTGTACTCGGCCTTGTTTTAGCGGTTCCGTGGGGAGACCCGTTGATCAAGCTGAGTCATCTCGGGTTTAACGACTTCGGGCTATCCCCAGAAGCCGTTTTTCTCTTGCCGGTCGTCTTCCTTTTGATTACCCCCTCTTACTTTGCTATTCGTTCACCATCCGACGGTTGTTCAATCGTTGAGGCGACGCCTGCACGGCTCCCGTTGTTATGGATGAGGAACCGAGACTTCTCTGGATGCCGACTCATCTTCTAGCTGAATTCCATGCGAGCGTGCTCCCAAAGTAAAGTTCGGACGGCTTTGGACCCGTTCTGAAAACAACGATGTGCTCACGCCTACAGTCCTCATTTGGATGCGTCCCAAGGTCGGGGAACGATGGTCGGCATGGCCAATCTGGTCCGTAGCTGTCCGGGTTTGTGTGCGGTGATGCTTGGGTGTGTGGATTCAAGGATTAGCAATTTCTCGGCCCTAAGTGTCACAGTGTCGTTATGGCCCAGAGGTTTTGTGTTTCCTGAGTGTCGGCCCGGGGCGTTCGTTTGCCAACACGCAGTTGTAGTCGTTCTATAGGCCGCTTCTTCGGTCTGGTTCCTACCCGAGTGAGGGAAATGAGTACCAAAGAACGTAAACTATGGAAAGCGATTCGCTTCGAACACCGCGGGCTCTTGAGGTTTGTTTCACGTGAAACATCGCGGTGGGAAGTTTTGCTTTTTAACTAGGAAGGTAGCCGCCTCATGTCCGACAATGAACTGATCCAGAACTCATTGGGTCCCACTCCTTCGATCGCAAAGAAGGTTTTTGGAAACCGCCTTAATCTAGCAAAAGCCTATGCCGAATTGCTTGCAACCGATGGCATTGAGCGTGGATTAATCGGCCCCCGCGAAGTCTCCCGCATTTGGGAGCGCCATGTGCTCAACTCCGCGGTTTTGGGTGAGGTTGTTTCGCAGAATGCTCGGGTCATTGATGTGGGAAGTGGTGCGGGCCTCCCCGGCATTCCGCTCGCGATTGCACGTCCAGATCTTGAGGTTCAGCTACTTGAACCCTTGCTACGACGCACTGTGTTTTTAGAAGAAGCAGTGGCCACACTAGGACTGGATTGTTCCGTTCACCGTGGTCGCGCGGAGGATCCGCAGATCCGAAAATCAATTGGAGGTGCAGACGTGGCCACGTCTCGAGCCGTAGCCCCGCTTGGCAAGCTGACCGGGTGGTCCCTGCCCTTGGTGCGCGTTGGAGGCGCAATGGTGGCTATCAAAGGATCTTCAGTCCATGAGGAAATTGAGCGAGATGCTGCCGTCATTTATCGGACCGGGGGCGGACAGCCAGAAGTGCATAGCGTTGGCATGGGCGTCCTGGAGCAATCGACTTTTGTGGTCTCAGTTCCCCGAGTCTCCTAAAACTCTTTTCGTCTGTGGTCTCAATTCCCCGGGTTTCCTAGAATCCCTTTCGTCGTTTAGTCATGACATTTCCTTGTTGTTAGGGTCGTTGAAGGGGCGCGTTTGGACCTTGGGTATCCGTGCAGCGGTGGCTGATGGCCTGGAAGCGGCCGGGAGTACTTCGGTTGTGACCACTTTCTGTTTCCTTCGCCGAATATTAGTTGTTGATAGCGTATGGATTTCATGTAGAGCGCGTGGCTGAGGTAGTTATCCCTAGCTGACGTAACTGTCCCCGGCTGACGCTCGATCAGCAGGTTTTGGACAATCTGGGGCGTTTGCATGACAGAAAGGTGCGTCAGTCCTGATTTCTCCATCGCCGTTGTCACGGCCTACGGCCTATCCTCGTGGTCTTCGGCCATTAGTAATGGTCACTTTGTTACTAGAGCGCACACTCGAAGCGACATATCGTTTGAAGCTAAATTCTGCAGCTGTGGGAGATCACCGTGCTACCAGGGTGTCCAGTTCCCTGTTCGCATGGTCGCTTTCAGGTTATTGCTTGCTATGAGTGCTTGGGTTGAGAGGAACAAGCGCACAGGCTTCTGCACATCGACGAGCGCACAGTCTTGTGCACATCGACGAGAGGGTCATGGAGATGAGACCGCTGGCTTTCACGGCAGACGCGCGCATACATGTGGTTATACGTTGTTGCGGGTAGTTGGTGACTCTTTTTAATGGGTCACGAAGCGGAAGTAGTCCGCTTCGGCCACAGTTGAGACCTTTCCGGCGGGTTCGACGTTGTCGCATCGGTAGAATAATCTATTAGTTGTTGCTCCTTTAGTGTCACGGCGTTTTCACTTCGCCGGAACACATGTTTTGGATCCTATTTTGTTTCACGTGAAACCGTAGGAACAGTTCAAACAGGTTTGAGATTGGAAGTGTATGGCACCCGTGGATTGGGATGACACACCGATTGGGCGCGCTGCTAGGCAAGCCGCGCGGTTGAAGAATACGTCCGGGCTTAAACTGCCAAAACCAGAACAATGTCGCAAGCTCACGGTGGCTAACCAGAAAGGCGGCGTGGGAAAGACTACCTCCGCCGTCAATCTTGCGTGGGCGCTGGCACTGCACGGATTGAAGGTCCTAGTGATCGATTTGGACCCGCAGGGCAATGCATCCACAGCATTGGACGCTGAACACACCGTAGGCACCCCTGGTTCTTATGAGCTATTGGTAGGGGGCGTTGACCCCGCTGACACATTGCAACAGAATTCGGACAACCCCAATCTCTACTGCATTCCAGCGACCATAGATTTGGCAGGAGCGGATATCGAACTTGTCAGTATGGTTCGCCGCGAGTACCGTCTTCGAGACGCTCTGTCCGAGGAATTTGTGAAGGAATACGGGTTCGATTTTATTTTCATTGACTGCCCACCCTCGTTGAGCTTGCTCACCATCAACGCAATGACAGCGGTGGACGAGGTGCTGATTCCGATTCAGTGCGAATACTACGCGCTGGAAGGTGTGAGCCAGCTTCTCAACAACATATCTATGATCCGTGAGAGCCTGAATTCGAACCTCCACATTTCGGCTGTGTTGTTAACGATGTACGATGCTAGGACAAAGCTTTCCGCACAGATCAACGACGAGGTTCGGGACCACTTCGGTTCTGTCGTATTGGATAACCGCATTCCCCGCTCGGTTAAAATCTCGGAAGCTCCGAGTTACGGTCAGACGGTGTTGCAATATGATTCAGGGTCACCAGGGGCTCTCGCTTACTTTGATGCAGCAGTTGAGATGGCAAAACGAGGGGATTATTTGCCTGGGATTACAACTGCTCCAGTCGGGATTGCACCAGAACTACACGATGGGATTAATTAATTATGGGTGATTCCAATAATAAAAAGCCCAGAATGCCGAAGGCAATGCCGCAAACAGCTAGCAGGCGCAGTGGGCTTGGTCGGGGTTTAGCATCTCTAATTCCAAGTGGAGATAACAAGCCGTCCTTGGGGGACGGTGCGGCAAACGTAATCCTCGGTTCAGGTAGCTCCAATGGTTCACAAGCCCAACAGACTGCGGGGCAGCGACGGGCCGATGTTAACTCCGAGGGAAGGTCAGCGCAGGGTCAGAGTGGAACCTCCAGAAGGGACGGGGGAGCTTACGGCCCACGGACTACTGCAGGGAGTTTAGATGAGAATGGCTCCGCCACCCACTCCCCTACCCCGGATCAAACGACCCCATCCGCATCGCGAAAGGGCGAGGGAAAATATCGTCACCGTGACGTAATTCAGGGTGACATCGGTCAAGCCGGAAGTCACGAACAAAAAGATCATAATGGCGTCAAGGCAACCGCTGCGGAGGCCGGGAAAACCAATAGCTTTGGTGCGGAGTATCGAGAGCTACCCATTGGGGCGATTCGCACCAACGCAAAACAACCGCGTCAGGTTTTTGACGAAGAGGCCCTAAACGAGCTGGTTCACTCCATCCGTGAGTTTGGATTGATGCAGCCGATTGTTGTACGGCACTCCCCTCACGGGGATTCGGAGTTTGAGCTCATTATGGGTGAACGCCGTCTTCGGGCGTCGAAGAAGGCTGGGCTCCAATCTATCCCGGCAATTGTTCGTGAGACTGAAGACGATGCCATGCTGCGCGATGCGCTGCTGGAGAATATTCACCGCGTTCAGCTGAATCCGTTGGAGGAGGCTGCGGCCTATCAGCAATTGCTTGAAGAGTTCGGGGTGACACAGGCGCAACTGGCACAGAAGCTAGGTCGATCGCGCCCCCTGATCACAAACATGATTCGGTTGCTGCAGTTGCCTGTGGCTGTACAACGTCGGGTGGGTGCCGGTGTCTTGAGCGCCGGTCACGCTCGTGCGCTTTTGGGGGTTCGGGCACCATCGGAAATCGCGGATGATGAAGCGACACAGTATGTACACCGAGCCCAGGGCCAAATTGCTGATCGGATTGTGGCTGAGGGGTTGAGTGTGCGGGCGACGGAAGAAGCAGTAACTCTTTTGAACCGCGGCGAGGGCGCTCGCAAGAAGCCAAAGACCGGCCCATCTAAGGAATTGGCGCCCGAGGTCTCTTCGTGGGTAGAAGACATCTCGGATGCGTTGGATACGAAGGTCTCGGTCCAAATGGGGAAGAAGCGTGGCAAGATCGTGGTGGAATTCGGTGGCCCAGAGGATTTCGATCGGATCACCGATCTGCTGAAATACCGCGGCTAGGAAGTTTTAGACTCCCAGCCGGCGCATCCGCGCCCGGGCCCAAACATTGTTGGAAACCCGGGAAACCCCGCTGACAGAGCCGGCGCATCCGCGCCCGGGCCTAAAGCCCGGACCTAAACATGGTATAGGCCGGGATCGTCGGTGGGTTTCTGTTTGCGGTGGGCTTAACGCAGTTGGCAATGGCTGACGGGCGATGTTTCACGTGAAACAATTGGTTCGAGGGGCACTACGGTTAGACGAAGGGATGATTCACCGGTCCATCGTTGATGGTAGAAGGGACACCGACCTTGATAAGGCGCGCCCCTACTAATCGCCAGCAAACTCTTAATAAAGAATTCGACGAATCAATCCCTATCCTGTGTTGTGAACAATAAAATAGGCACAAACGAGTGTTCCAACATAGCGTGGTGAAGGGTAGGTCTAGGTGCGCGTTAACATCCATGCCGTGACCCCCTCTACAATGCGTTCGGTGGAGCCGGGGGCGTCGTCCGATATGTTTTGGCAGAGAGAGACCGAGCCACCGCATCCGCAGTCAAGTCGAGCGGACGAGATCTTCGACAAGCAGGTCTGGATGCAAAATACGCATTTAACCTGGGGCATTTGCGGTTACACGGCGTTTGTAGATAATGGTGACGTCGATTCCAATCCTGTACCGGCGGCTACGGTCTTCTTCGCACCGATTTCGTACATGCCGGGAGCGAGGAAACTGCCCACTGGACCCGTATCCCCCGATGCGATTCTTTTAAGCACAGTGCACGTTTCGGATGCGTACATGGGGCTTTACTTGGAGCATCAGTTGATTGACACCGTTCTTAATGAGGCGACTCGGCGCGGTGTGAAGGCAGTCGAGGCTTTTGCGCGCGCAGAGGAATTTGATGACACGGTAATTCAACGGGCGATGGGTCTTACGCCTGAAAACCCTCAGTCAAACCAGAGCGACACTGCGAACGGGAAGGGCCACCTAATTACAGGTGGAGAGGACGGTGAACGCTCTGGGGCGATCCATGTCGCCAGTGAGGACGATGCCAACCGTCGCCGGGCACTGCCACTGACACCGTTGCAGGAGCTGCAGTTCATTCCCGAAGCGTATCGCGGGTGGGATCGTCAAGCGGCTAAGGCTAGTCGCGGGCAAATTGTTGGTGAAGAACATCGTGGAGAAAGTGTTGGTGAAGAACAACGCGAGAAAAGTATAAGGGAAGAACAACGCGAGAAAAGTACTGGGGAAGAACAACACGGGCAAAGTGCAGGGGAAAACCAACGCGGGCAAATTGTTGGTGAAGAACATCGTGGAGAAAGTGTTGGTGAAGAACAACGCGGAAAATACACCGCAGGCAGAAATTCGTGCGACGATCAAGCCAAAGAAGCGGCACTCCGCGGAACGGCAGCTAGTCGATCGGCTCCCCTAGGTGGCACTGCAGGAGAGGGCGGCGCACAGGCCGACGAGGTGGCGAACGAGGGTGAGCAAGTATCGACTGCAGCACCGGTCCCAGTTGATACAACATCCCCGACCCCATCGCTGGCTAGCGGTTCGCCTGGAGCGCCGACTGCGCTGCAGGAAGACCCTCAAGAGGTGCAGAATGTCGCGTTAGAAGACGCGCTGGAATGGGCTCCATTGTTGTCAGAGGACATCTTGGAAGCGGAGGGATTTAGCGTGGTGGCGCACCACCCCAAGTACCCGCGCTATCGCCGTGAGCTGCCCGAAGCCATGAGCGTGTTTGCCAGGTTCGAAAAGGCGGAGCACCAAGAACTCAACGGGCCAGAGGAAATTCGTACTGTGTTAGGTGGTGACAACGGCCGTCTTAGCCCCTTGCGGTCGGAAGTTTCCGAACCCTCGGCGTCCGCTGAGGATGGGCAGCCCCAAGGATAACGCGAACTAAACTTCCAAATGTGCCCTAGTTCGGTAACTCGTCCCGAATAATTTCCGTGACGCTAAACGTACCGGTGCGGTGGTGGTCTTTATCCAGCAGGTACAGCCGTTTGACGGAAACCACAATGGCATCGGCGATCGTGTCGCGCATCGCGGGGTCGGTCAGCACGGTGATGTCGGCTGGATTTGTTAGGTAACCTGGCACGACCTGCACGGTCGGCATGCTGGTCAACCTCAACAGGTCCCACGTCTGGCCGTGGTTATAGCAATTCTGCAGAGGCGTGCGGGCTGAAATCTCGCGCTGAATGAAGCCACTGAGCTTCTCGCCCACCATTGAGGAGTAACCAGACAGGGACCCGAAATAGAACGAAGCACAGCCGTTGGCGAGTTCATTCGGATAAATATCTGCCCGCAAACTGATCATCAAATCGGCACCAAAAGCATTCGCGATGCTCGCACGATCCTGATTACTCGGATTCGCGGACCGTGGGCGAGACAGAATCGTCTCCATCCCCGCAGCAATCATCCGCCCTTCAATGCGACCCGCGAGATCCCACAGGATCTCCTCCTCCGTCACCTCGCCGTAAGGCCCCTGTACGGCGAACCCCTTGTCGTCCCCTCCCAATCCCGGGTCAATGACCACGCGCTTGCCGAACAGTTGTGGCCCGGCTGTGCGAATCTGCTCCTTCTCCCGGATGGATTGCGGGGAACCTCCGGTTATTCGACGCCCCAAGTATGACAGCGCACGCAGGGTGTCTGGGCCCACGACCCCATCGTCGTTGAGCCCATAATTTAGCTGATAGGTAACGACCGCTGCGTGCGTCTTGTGGCCGAAATGGCCGTCCACGCGGTTGGTGTAAAAGCCCAGATCGTGTAGCTGTGTTTGCAGTTGCGCAACATCGTCCCCCACGAATTGATTACTCTGCAACGACAGCACGCGAGCGCCGAGAGTGTAAGAGGCTTCGCGCAGCGCGCGCAGAGTACCGGACGTAATCATCCCGTCGGCAATGATGCCGCGTTGCTGCTGGAATGCCTTGAGGGCTTCGGCAAGATCGGCGTCGAACACTTGGTCCTCTGCTGACCAACGCTGTTTGCTGAGTCCGGTGGCGTCGCCCTTAAAACCCTCCAATAGACCCAAACGGGCCAACGTACCCCGAACCTCGGCGACGCGGGGGCTGCTGTCACCGACTTGAAGAAGCAAACGTTCCATGTGCCTCTAAAACTCCTTTGGTCTCATGGTCCGAGGGGTCGAATCAGGTTGTGTCTGCGCACCGGGCTGATCGGGCCGGTATCGCTTCGGTGGTGTGGTCGTGGCGTACTCAGAATTCATGGGTCCAAGCATCTGGGGTGGAATCCGGCGGCGCTAGCCAAACTGTGCGTGGCCTATCCCCTGCAGGGTCAGCAGGTCACGGTGTTCTTCTGCGCAACCGAGCTGACTGGTTTACACCCACTTATCCAGGTGGGCCTGGAGTTTGTTCATCGGTTGAGCACCATTGAATTCAGCTACGCGCTCCCCCGCCTTGAAGATCATCAGTGCGGGAATAGACATGACCTGGAATTGCGCAGCCAAACCGCGTTCCTCATCCACGTTGACCTTAGCAATGGTCACCTTGCCGTCATACTGCGCGGCCAGCTCCTCGAGTACCGGATTCATGGCTTTGCAGGGCTTGCACCATTCAGCCCAGAAATCCACGAGGATGGGTTTGTCTGGTGACGCGATGGCCTCATCGAAGTTCGTTTGGTTAAGCTTTTGAATATCAGCCACTGGCGAGTCCTTCCTTTCGTAGTGCTCTGCTAAATCCCTCAATTCCGCAAAGACTCTTGTGGACTCTTTGTGGACGTAGACGATTCACACAGTGCGAAAGCCACCAGGAGATGATGGCCCTTACAACCGGCTACCCATTGATTTCCATTATCAACCCAAAACATGAGCGAGAAATCAATATGCAGTCTCTAATCGGCAGTTTACCCAGTGGTTCGGTAACAACCAACGTTGCCGGGTACTGGCGCGCCACCAGTGCTTGAACGGCAGCCCACCGAAGCGAATAAGTGGGCTATTCCAAGCCGGCCAGGTACGCCTCAACATCCAGTGCCGCGCGGCAGCCGGAACCAGCTGCAGTGATGGCTTGCTGGTAGTGGGAATCTACCAAGTCACCGGCGGCGAAAACTCCCGGAACGTTGGTGCGAGTCGAAGGCTCGTCGACCTGCACATAACCGTTTTCCTTCAGCGCCACTTGTCCCTCGAAGATGGCTACACGTGGATCGTGACCGATGGCTACAAACATCGCGTCCATCTCGACGTCTCGCTGCTCGCCCGTGACGGTATCCTCCAACTTCAGGCCAGTCATAGCGGTGCTTCCCAGCACCTCCACGACCTTGGCGTTCATGACGAAGTCGATCTTGTCATTGGCCTTGGCGCGCTCCTGCATGATCTTGGAAGCGCGGAACTCGTCGCGGCGGTGAATAATGGTGACGCTCGAACCAAACTTCGTGAGGAAGTCGGCCTCCTCCATGGCCGAATCGCCACCACCGACGACGGCGATCTTCTTGTCTTTAAAGAAGAAGCCATCACAGGTGGCACATGCGGATACACCGTGCCCCAGCAGCTCGGCCTCACCAGGTACACCCAGATAGCGTGGCGCCGCGCCCGTTGCCAGAATCACAGACTTAGCCAAGTACAGCTGACCGTAGGCCCATAGCTTCTTCACTGGACCCGTCAGGTCGATGCGCTCGATATCCTCGCCGCGCAGGTCAGCACCGAAGCGCTCAGCCTGAGCACGCATTTCTTCCATGAGGTCGGGGCCCTGAATGCCATCACGGAAACCGGGGAAGTTTTCCACCTCGGTGGTCTGCATCAGAAGACCGCCGTACTCGATGCCCTCAAAAACGACGGGCTCCAGTTCCGCGCGAGCGGCATAGATTGCTGCGGTGTAACCGGCCGGGCCGGATCCCACAATGATTACGTCATGAATCTTGCCATCGACCGGTTGCTCGTCAGCCCCGGCACTAGCCGATTCCGGTCCTACCTTCTGTGCACCGGCTTCCTCGACACCCGCTGCCCCCACGCCGATAAACTGGGCGCCAGCACCCCGGCCCGGCGCCACCTTCGTGTTGGTGGCATCCTCATTTGCTGGTGCCCCGACCTTATCGTCGCTATTCGTATTGGCCTTCAAAAAGCCTCCACCCTGCAGAAATGGCTGATTCATGACTTCCTTCTCTTCTTCGTTAGCCGGGGCTATGCATCGTTAACTAAAAGCACGTTCCGCTCACTAAAAGCACGTTCCGCCCACCCAGTCTAACTAGCTAAACGACACGCGTATTCCCCACCCCCGTCGGCCACCAGCAGCGCCTGCATCTGCTTTTTCCCCCTATTTTTTCGCGATTTCACAGTCCCTACTGGAATGCCCAGGCGGTTCGCGGTGGCCTCCTCGCTCAACCCGGCAAGGAAATTCAGGGCGACCACTTGCCGTACTTTCGGATCTAGTTTCTTGAGGTTGGCGTATACATCCAACCGTTCCACCGTGTTTTCTTCCCGAATAGTTTTCGCCGGCATCTCACGCAGAGTGACCTCCAATTCTACCGGCTGCGGGCTGGCCTCGCGCCGCAATTTGGCCACGTAGGTCAGCGCGCAGTTGTACATAATCGAGGTCATCCATGTGGAAACGGATGATCGTTCTCCGCGAAATTGATGGGCATGGCGATGTATCCGCAGGAGGCCCTCTTGAAATATATCCATGTGGTGGCTGTCGTGAATATCCACGCGCCGTACGGCCCACCAGAGTTTCCGATGGTGCCGTTGAACTAATTCCCGAAACGCAGTCCCCCGGCATACTCCCTCTCCCGCGGACCGGCCGATGTGCCACCGCAATAGCTGTTCATCACTCGCCGTCGCCAACGCTGTTGCCGTTGGTGTGCCTTCGGCTCTTTGTGGGTCGACGCCACCTTGTTCCATGACAATGAATCCCCCTAGTTCTCTGGATGCTCAACCCCCGTCGCGCTCCAGAGTTCGTGTTGCTCCAATTGAACTTGGTATCTCTGAATCTGAATGTGAAGCTTAGGCATGATTTGCACAAGCTCGTGATTCCGAAGTCTAGCGGGTAACACCACAGGGCGGGGAGTTTTCTCCCCGCCCTGTGGATAACTCGCTTATAGTGGCGCGCCAGCCGGTATGAAACCGGCGAATCTGTGGATAACTCTGGGGCGTAGGGCTACCGTGGGTGCTGTTCACGAAGCTGCGACGTCTCCGGTGCGACGTACTCACCACGAACGGGACCCACGAACGGGCCCCGCGAACTACCCGATGAACGTACTTCGCGAAGCGCTCTGGTGAGAGAGCTGCTGCGATAGCCCCCAGCGCGCGTTGTTACCGCGCGTGAAGAATATGACCTTGCACCCGAAGATTTCCCAAAAGCTGCGATAGCCTCCCAACGCGCGTTGTTACCGCGCGGGTGCCTTCGCGGGCTCCTCCGTTTCGGGCATGCCCCGCCACGTGCCCAGCACGTCAATTTCGCCGATGCTGGCGGTATTCTTCGGTTCCGCCACCTTCGTGACCCAGATGATCAGTTTCGTACCCTCGGTATCCGCGTTCTTCGGGAGGTCGATGACATCCGCTCCAGGAGGCACACCATCGCGAGCACCGCTGGTGGCCCGACCAGACCTACCCGCGTTCGAGCTCGCGTTACCTGGCTGCGCGGCAGACGATTGGGCCGTCGCGGATTCTCCCGCGCCACGCCGCTGCGAATCATCCAGCCGGATAATCGTGTGGGGCTGCTTTACGTCGAAGCCAGTGAGAACCTGGGTCTGCGCCAGCGAATCCGCCGAGTCCCCAGCAATCCGCACCTCTAGGTGGGCGCCGGGCGTCAAACCAGAAAGATCCAACTCCGAAAAGCGGGTTTCCGCCGGCATTTCCAGCAGCACACCGGTGCCCTGCTTGAAGGCCGGGGGTTGGGAGCCCAATTGATTGAGGTAGCTCTCCGTAGACCACACCGTATTGGGGTCGCCGTCGATGACGAAGTGTGCCCGATCTGGATTATCTGGCCCGTATGCTGGGTTGCCAGAGTCGCCGGGTTTCTTCACCTCAGCATCTGCCGGTGCCCACGCGACCACGTTGGCGACGGGCACTGGACGTGGGGTCTTATCACCCAGTCGCCCCGCACCCTGGCGGATGGAATTGGTGGATAGCGGCGAATCATTCCTATCGCCGCCAACAACGCTTACCACTCCCGCGATGGCCGCCGCCAACAGGGCCACGATCAAGAACGTGACGAACGCGATGAGGGCCAATCGTGGCGCACGGGCCGGCTCCGCACCGAAACCGGCGACCTTGGTGGGTTCTGGAACGTCGTCCTCTTCCACGTCCAAATCGCCGCTGGTGAGCTTGCGCAGATGATTGGCGACCTTGTGCAGATCCACCTCTTTATCGGGATCCGTATTGATGGCCTTGAGCTCGCGGTAGGTTTCCACCAGCTCTTCCGGAATTTCTTCGTCCGGCAGGTGCTCCAACAGCAATCCCAACGCCACGGTAATACCGTGGGCATCTTGACGCTCCGTGTTGTTCGGAAGCACACCGGGGAACGCTAAGAGCGCGTGACCGGCGGTGGTAATGCGCAGCCGATCGCGGTGATCGATACCCAGCGGGATGCCGGCCTTGTGAGCGTCATCGGCAGCATCGGCTAGGGCCGCTACTGCATAACCTGCGGCCATCGGATCCGGTCCGGACTGGGCCACGGTGGACAGCGGGGAACCCTGCAGCCAGTCAGAGACGATAACCACGAGGTTTCCGTTATCGATGACGCGACGCACGGTGGCCATACCCTTGCAATCCATGTCTTTGAGGGTGGCGGAGCGGCGTAACATATCGTCTTTCGCACGGGCTACGCGAACCATCTTGGTGGTGTGCGTATCGTCGGCCTTCACAGCATTCTTAACGTAGGCCGCGGGGTCCATGATCGTCAGCGCCACGATGTTGCCTGTGGACATTTCGCGGGCCTGCCACAGCCGGGTTGCCGGAGAACCACCGTGATCGGCCAGCAAGCGGTACTGTCCTTGCAGCATGGGGGCGCCGGGCACCAGGCGCGGGCCACGGACTCGACCCGCGGACATTGGTGGCATGAACGTACCCGCGTAGTCGCCGAGCACACCGGTTTCCTGCATGGCCATTTGGGCTTGGTCCGCGGAATCCGGAGTTGCAATGGCGGCGGCGCGGTCGGCATCGACGGGGCGTCGAGGTGTGAAGAAACGACCGACCACCGGCATGCGAGCCAGCATGAGGCCGAACATGTCGACTTCCGGCAGCTTGGACCGCGACAGCACCAGACCCGTGACGATCAGGAAGATTGGCCCAACGATCAACATACGAATCAGGAACCATGGATTGGCCGGGGTCTGGAATACATAGGTGGCGAGTAATACATCCACCCGCCACGCAATGAGCGCACCAACCAGGGAAGCCCCTACGGTCCACAGCGCCGTTTTCACAACGTCGCGGCCCTGCAAACTACCCAGCGAACGGCGCAGCAAAAGAGCACCGATGATCGAACCAGTAAGGAAGCCGAAACCGTTGGCGGCGCCCAGCAGGACCACGACGAGGCGCGGTTCAGTGGAAATATGAGGAGCCAAAAACGCCAGTGCCAGTTTGGTGGTGGTAATACCAGCGATGATGTAAGTGGGAGTCCACACTTCCTCGCGTGCATAGAACACGCGCAGGTGCAGCATGACCAGCGCGTAAGGAATCAGCGTGAACGCGGAGAAAGAGATTGTCCAACCCAGCACATTCGCGGTCTCCAGATCGAAGTTTTGGTACTGGAACAGCGCGGCGGAGACTAGAGTGCCAAAACCTGTGAAAAAAACGATGACCGGCAGGAGAGCTAGCAGCGTGAGTTTGGTTGCGCTGGTGAGATCGCGAACCACAGCCCGGTCATCGCCGTCTGCAGCGTTGCGCGACAACCGGGGCATGATGGCGGTCAACAGGGTCACACCGATCACACCGTAGGGCATCTGCAACAACTGCCAGGCCTGCATGTAGACGGTCACCGCGGCATCGGAGGCCTGGGAGGCGATGCGGTTATTCAGCATCCAGCCAGCCTGCGAAATTGCGACGTACACGATGATGGCAATCGCCATACCACCGAACGCCTTGAGACGCTTATCCACGCCCCACAGGGGCTTCATGTTGATCCCGGCCTTGCGCAAGAACGGGATCATGATGGCGGCTTGGGCAACCACGCCCAAGGTGGTACCTAGGCCCAGCAACAAGATGTGCGGGTTGGTGATCGTGACGGACTCGTTGGGGTTGAGCTTCGTCTCGTCCGGCAGCATGTAATACAGCACCAAAATGCCCAATGTGACCAGGTTGTTGACCACTGGGGCCCACGCGCCGGGTTTGAACATGCCCTTGGTGTTGAGCACCGCCATGAACACCGCAAACATCGCAAAGCATACGATCTGCGGCAGCACTAGGTAGGCGATCGACGTGGCGATATCAATGTTGACGTGCCCGTTTTCATCCAGGCCAACTTCCACCAGGAATGGCGCGGCCAGAATGGACAACACCGTCACGGCCCCCATGAGGGTGAACGTGAGGGTCATCAGCCTGCGAATGAAGGCCTCGCCGCCGTCGGGGTCCTCCTTCTCTGCACGCACGAGCACGGGAACCACTAGGGACGTCAACACCGCTCCCAAAACCAGCTCGGTAATCAGGTGGGGCAACGTGTTGGCGGTGTTGAACGCCGATGCGATCGCGGGGCCCAATGCCGAGCCGATGAGCACTGTGCGCAGGAATCCCGTGATGCGCGACAGCAGAGTAGCGATCGCCATGGATCCACCCGCACGCACCACTTCATCGGCGGCGCTTTTGCCGGATTCATTATCGGCATCGTCGTTGTGAGCACTGGGTTCCGTAGAGCGTTTCGCCTCAACCACTCCAACGCTGCTGGCGCTGGAAGTTGCTTGGGCCTCGCCAGCAGCCTGTGTGGGCTCAGCTTTAGCTGTGCTACCCGCACTGTGGTTGTCGGACCGTTGCGGTTCGCCGGCTTTTTCTACCCCATGACCGACGCCACCAGCTTCCCCAACACCGTTATGGGCTGGACCACCGTTGGCTCCGGGTACGATCGCCGGAGGCCGAGGACCGCGGAACCGGCCACGCTGGCCAGCTGGGGCTCGTCCGGGGTTATCCGCTTCTCGCCCGCGATGGGGGTTCTCATCGTTGTCTTGGGGGAAAGTCACTTCTCCATTTTGTGCCACAACCCCTGTTATGCCTAATGGTGCCGTGGGCGTGTCATCGATTAACCGGTCTCTCAGGCAGGTCTAGCAGGCGATTTTTGCTCTTCTGGCGGGTTCGGCGCACCCATGGCAAACGAGCGGCCACAACTATTCCGGCAAGAGCTATGCCGGTTATCAGCAACCCGGAGATGCGCAATCCCGGCGCGGATTGCACGCCGAGGCGCACGGGCGTGGAGATTCGTTTGCCGTCGGCGGAAGCCAACCATAGCTCCATCTGCTGTGCTCCCTGGTCGGAAGGCATCTCTGTGGTGAGGGACATGGTGATGGAACCGCGCGCTGGGATGTCCTGGGCATCGGGAACGTCAATGGCAATCCCGGAGGACTGCTCGGTGGAGTATTCCAACTTCGCACGCACCGGCAGGGGCAAACCATTGCGCGCGACAACGATCAGAGGGGAAGAATCACTGGTGCGGGTAAAGACGTTTCCTGGGGGCACCAGCGTGACGCTGCGCTGGAGTTTATCGGTCACATCAGCTACATGTGTGGCCCGGGCCACACGGCCTTCGCGCTGTTCTTGCCACTGTGATTTCACCCGCATTGAATAACCCGAAAGGCTGCGCACCAGGTCATCGAACAGTGGCCGGGTGAATACTTCGCGGTCCAGCGCGATCTTGGGATCGTTCCGCATCATCAGCGTGACATCCCACAGTTGACCTGCAATGTTGCTCACAAAACCGTTGAGAGCGGGCGAGGAAGCACCCGGGTCGCCATAGGGTACGGTTGCTGCGCCGCTGGCGAGGTCTTGGTCCTTGAGCTCTCCTCGGGGCTCGGCGATGCGCGATAGTGGAGCGGGGCTGGCCGAATCGTTTGCGAGGTGCCCCGAAAGGTTTTGCAGGACCGCGCGGGCCTCCTCTTCCGTCACTCCCCAGTTTGCGGGAGGCACGGCTAAAACAGGTTGCTGGCGGGCAATTTCTAGGTCTAAACCGGCTAATGCGGTTCCCATGCGTGCGGCTGAGCTGTCTTGCTCCATTGGATAGCGCGAATCCGGGTTGGAGTAGGGCGCAACTTCAGGTGTTGCACCGGTAGCCCGTAGCAAGGTTCCCAGGTTTCCCGAAAATGTCACCGTGGTGAACTGGTGACCGGCGGGCGCTGTGGGTGCAGTAGGCACAGTGGATGCAGCGGGCGCACCGGGTCCGCCCTGCTCGCCGCTCTGCTGACTACTCAGAC
>NZ_KV786167.1:0-67896 GCF_001806865.1 Corynebacterium sp. HMSC28B08 | reverse complement strand
CGCCCTGTTGCCCGCCCTGCTCGCCGCTCTGCTGCGTAGCCAGGCGAGTGATCCGCTGATTCCAGCTGTTATCGATGTTTGCCACTTGTTGCGCTTCGGCACTCCCCTGCCCGTCTGGGCCGCCCGTACCGGGCTCGACCGGCCGCGCTGGGCGTGTCTGATTAACCGTGTTGTCCGCCACTAGCGCTGTCACCGCACCCGCGGCTGGTAACACGGGTAACCCTGATTGCACGGCTTCAAACCGCGTAGACGAATCTACGTCGATTCCCTGGGTTACACCGGCGGCCAGCATCGGAACCGATTCTGGTGCTACGTAACCCGAACTCGGCACCACGATATTTTGTTGTGGCACTACTCCCAGCACTCGCTTAATGGTCTGCGCACCCGTGCCGAACGCCTGGACCCCCAGCCAGTCGTTGCCCGTGGCTGCCACTGCGTTGATATCAGCACCGGCATACGGCAGGGCTACGCTGCAACCGCCCTTGACTAGCTCGCGCAGATCCTTCAGCCACGCCTTGGCGGCCGCCACCCCGGTTCCCTCAACGGAGTTGTCCTCGTCCCCGCCCAGCAGCTCTCCCCAGGAATCGCGCAATCGGCGCTGTTCCTGGACAGCCTCCGGTGCCTTTGGACCAACCCGATAACCGTGGGTCATACGTTCTACGGTGTCGATGAGTTCGGGATCGATCGCCAAGCACGTTGCCGCGCGTAGCTCGCGCCCTTCTTGCCCACTGGTGGTATCGCGATAGGCATCCAACAACCCGCGCAGTCGCCCGCCTGTCCCTAACTCTTTAGCTAGGTTTTCGTTGCGCAAGTACAGCGGTGCGGGCGTGGGCGCGTCCCCGGTGGTCCCGGATACCGCCGCCGTTTGTGCAGCTAGAGGCCACAGCATGGTGACGGGGGTCGGGGCTTCTTTTTTATCCGACGCCACGCTCACCGCGGTTCGCGTCACCGCTAGGGAACCAACGGGTCCCTCGGGGGTGTCGTCCCCTGTGATCGTCCCACCCACGTTGAATACCACGGGGTGTGCACCCGGTTGCAGTAGGCCCGGCGCGTTCAGGACAATCCGGTCCCCTTGGGCGATGTTGCTAGGTTGGCCCGGGGTGGCGTCGGAACCTAAAACCTCCACGGTGATATCCCGGCTCTGCCCTGGTTCGATAGACCCCTGCAGCGCCACAGCGGGGCTTTGACGTGGGTATTCGCCCAGGTTGGCCAATTGGGCGATGCGCAGTGATTCGATTTGTGCGGCTTCGCGCCACGCGAAGGAAACCGTGGGGTTGGTGATCACGGTGGTGCGGTTGTTGGTGATGCGCAGGTGGAATGTGGCGGTGTTGCCCTGCACGCGGGGTAGTTTTGTGAGGGTGAGCGCGGTGCGTAACTGGGGGTCCGTGGAGCGAGCGTTGGGGTTCGTCCATGGGGCGGGCAGGCCGTTGGTGTTATCCGAGGCGGCACCACCGGCGCTGTTGTCGTCTTGTATGGCGGGATTGCCGGGGAAGCTAGGTAACTGACCACCGAAATAGCGATCCAGATTGGATGGGGCCGGGCCTTGCGCTTCTGGTGCAGGCTGGGCGGCGCTAACTCCGGCGCCGGGGAACGTAAACCCAGTGTGGCCAGCGGAATCCCCCGGTGTTCCCCAACCCCAAGAGCTTCCCGTGATTAGCCCCGAAGCCAGCACAGCCCCAGCAACGCGACGAGCCGCGCGGGGTCGGCGCGACGTGGAAACGCGTTCCGGGCTGTGGTAGCTAGGGCACGTGTGGCGTGGGGTCATGATGTCTTTAACGGGGTGTGAGCCGTCCTGCAGCGGCTTCTGCGCGGGCGTGGTCTGGCAAACTGTCGAAGGCTAACCGGGCCAATCGGCGCTCATCGGCATAGGCCAAACGCTCGATCAATTGATTGACCGGCAGCCAGGTGACTTCTGTTACTTCGGGGTCCTCATCATTGAGGTGCCCATCGACGAAGCGCAGCAGGTGGTGGTGGACGGTCTTGTGGATGCGAACGCCTTCGGAGATAAACCAGTAGTCAATCGTGCCCAATTCGCCGATGATTTTTCCGGCCACACCGGTTTCCTCCCAGACCTCGCGTTCCGCTGTGGCGTGTTGGGATTCATCCGGTTCTACGTGGCCTTTGGGCATCGACCACAGTAGGCGGCCGCGCCGGTCCAAGCGCCCAATGAGGGCAACGTAGATCTTAGACAAGTCCACGTCTCCATTGGGTCCCACGGCTTCTGCCAACCCGGATAGGACTAGGCCACCCGCTGAAGTCTCCACGGAAATGGGCAGCTCTGAATGCATATCGTGGAATGCTTCGGTATCGCGTTCTGGGCGCTGGGTGATAGCAAAACCGGAATCGCGGGATTTGCCGTTGGGTCGCCTGGGGTTGTTGGCTCCACGGTTGTCAGCCCCGCCACGCCCAGCATTGTTCCGCCCAGCATTGTTCCGCCCGGAACCGTTACGGTTGGAACCGTTGCGACCACCGTTTCGCCCATTACCGTTGCGGCCACCGCCGTTGTGTGTGGCGCTGTTCTGGTTGCGTCCACCGCGCCGCGAGCTGCGTTGTTTGCGGTTGCCGCCCCCGTTGCCACCGTGGTTGGGGTTGCTGTCCTTTTTATCCGATGCCCCACTGTTCCCCTGCTCCCGCGATCCCTGGGCGCTGGGGGACTCATTCAGGTTCTGTGAATTCTGAATGGAGTTGTTGTGGTTGGCATTGCCACGACCTCCGGGGCCACGACCACCACGGCCACGGCCTCCACGACGGCGGCGCCGACTATTGCCTCCGTTGCTTGGGCCGGGGATGTTCTGGTTCCGGCGCTCGCCGCGGCGGGCACCTGTGTTCCCCGATTCAGTGTGACCAGTAGTGGTTTCGCCAGTGTTCGACCTTCCCGCGTTCGATCCAGGGGCATTCGACCCGCCGGTCTTTGGTCCGGTGCCTGTGGACCCGCTCGTGTTCGATTCACCAGCATGACCATTGCCACGATTGGGCCTGTTTATGCCACCTTTACCGTTTGCTACACCCTTACCGTTGCCGGCATCGGGGCCGTGGTTGCGCGCAGCATTATTACTGGAATCGTCACGGGTGGGATTGCCCTGCGCGCGTTTTTGGTTCGGTCGTCGGGAACGCCGGTTCCGACGACGGCGCTGGCCGTCCGCGGCACCTTCGTTCTCATTCATTCTTATTAGGCTAGTCGGTTTGACCTAATTTATGGGAAACATGGCCGTGCCCTCCCCGTCGCGCTAACCTATCGCGCCAACCGGTCCCGTGCGTCAAGTCACCAAAGCACGCTCCCCAGATCCCGTTGTGCACCCACGAAACATACAAGGGCTAATCATCCCCCATTGACCGCACCTGTAAAGCCTGTCGCACGCTTTTGTAGAATCAACGGCGTGAACCACCAGCCAGAAAACCCCCGCACCCCCGCCACCATGATGGCGAACGCTTGGCAGGCTCTGGGTAAGCAGAACGCAACTCTGCAGTCCCTCGCCAAGGCCTTTAATGCAGCCGGTTTCTCGCTGTACTTGGTGGGCGGTTCGGTCCGCGATGCGCTGCTAGGCAGGTTGTCCCACGATCTGGACTTCACTACCGATGCGCGTCCGCAACAGATCATCGAGGTTGTGGAGCCTCTGGCCGAGAAGATCTGGGATACCGGCATTGAATACGGAACGGTCTCTGCCCTGATCAAGGGTGCGATGATTGAGATCACGACATTCCGCGCGGATCAATATGACGGTGATTCCCGCAACCCGCAGGTCACGTTCGGCGATACCTTGGAAGGCGACCTCATCCGTCGCGACTTCCGAGTCAACGCCATGGCTTTGGAGTTAAACCCCGACGGCGACCACCAGTTCCGTGATCCGCTGGGTGGCTTGGAGGACGCCGCTGCTGGGTTGTTGGACACACCGGATTCTCCCCACATTTCGTTTAATGATGACCCACTGCGCATGCTGCGTGCATGCCGGTTTGTCTCCCAACTGGAATTCGCCGTGGCTCCCCGTGTCAGTGAAGCGATGGCTGCCATGGCGCCGGAGATTAAGCGCATCACCGTGGAGCGCGTAGCCGTGGAGCTGAACAAGTTGATGCTGGGCGTGGCTCCGTGGGAGGGCCTAGACCTGATGGTGGATTCGGGAATCGCCGAGTTCGTCATGCCGGAACTACCCGCGCTAAAAATGACGCAGGATGAACATCAGCAGCACAAGGATGTCTACCGCCATTCTCTGCGGGTACTGCGCAACGCGGTGGAGCTGGAAGCTAAGAACCAGTGGGAGCCCGATCTGGAGCTACGCATGGCGTCGCTACTCCACGATGTAGGAAAACCTGCGACCCGAGCTTTCACGGAATCTGGAGCTGTAACCTTCCACCAGCATGAAGTGGTGGGTGCCAAGATGACTCGCAAGCGCCTGCAGAAGTTGAAGTATTCACGGCAGCTAGTGAAGGACATTTCGCAGCTAGTGTTTTTGCACATGCGTTTCCACGGCTACAGCGATGGTGGACCGCAGGGTGAATCGACGTGGACGGATGCCGCGGTGCGCCGATATGTCAACGATGCCGGTGAATTGCTGCCTCGCCTGCACCTTTTGGTGCGGGCTGATTGCACCACACGGAATAAGCGGAAGGCCGATCGCCTGCAGCGCACCTACGACGGATTGGAACACCGGATCGCGGAACTACAGGAGCAGGAAGATCTGGCAGCGGTACGCCCCGACCTCGACGGCAACGCCATTATGGAGATCCTCAATCTGCCGCCCGGCCCGCAAGTCGGCAAAGCGTGGGCATACTTGAAGGAGCTACGCCTAGATCGTGGCCCGCTGTCTCGCGAGGATGCCATCGCTGAGCTGCGTGCGTGGTGGGCCGAGCAACAGGAGGCTAACTAATGGTTGACCGTTCTACTTCTTCTTTATCTGACGCCAACGAGCCCCGCGGCTCCCAACCCCAGCGAGCCGTTGATATTTGCCCGGGTGATGTGATCTACGTGCCTCCTCAGGTGATCTTCGATGATCGTAAGCGCGTGTTAGCCGGCGAGGTTCTGCTGGTCATCAGCGCCGATGAAGCCAACGTGGCAGGGGTGTATCTGGATCAGATGACGACAGAGGCGGTCGCGAACCAATTGCCCGCCCTGGCACAGAAGCTGACGAAGCCAAAGGTGTTCTTCCTCGGTGGCGCGGATGTGCCGGGTGCAGTAGTGGCTATCGGCCAACTTTCCGCCGATGTCGATGTAGCGGCAACGGGTGCGGGAGATGATGCTGCAGAGGGTGCGGTAGACCGGAGGGCAACGGGTGCGGGAGATGATGCTGCAGAGGGGACTGAAAATGGCACGGAGCAACCCTCCGAGCATGCTTTCCAACCTGCGATGATTTGTGACGGGCGAGCTCTTCTGATCGATGCAGAGGAGCGTTTGGCTCAGGTGGTGATCACCGAGAACCAGGAATGGGATGTACCGGTGGAAAATCTGCGCCTATTCGTCGGATTCACGGAGTTAGCGCGTACGGAATTGGACGAGTGGCTGGCCGAGGGCTCCGTGCAGTTCCAGCGCGCGGTAGCCGAGGATGTATTCGGTTCTAAGCCGGGTGAGACGTGGCGGCAGTTGATGAAACGCCGCCCATTCCCGGAGAACCTGTTTTCCACGTGGGCAGAACACCCGGAACGGAACTAACACGTACCGCCGTAACCGCGCAGACTTGTTAGAGCCCGCGCCAATTCTGTGAGCATGGCTTGGCCAGTTTCGTAAGTACCGTCCGCGGGTTTCGCCGCAATAGCTACGCCAACGAAGCTGCCGGGTTTTTCACCTGGGATGAATCCGAACTGTCGGGTGAGGTAGCCACCATTTTCGTCTGGCCCCCATCCGCCTTTGAAATGCGCACCGGGGATCGAACCCAACCCGTAATTCTGACCAGCGGCGATCTGCCCCATGAGGTCACTGACTACGGATCCACCGGCTATGCACTGCAGATTTGCCGCGAACGTTGCTTGGTTCGCAAGCGACCAACGGGTTTGGCCGAAAGACGAGAAACCGGGGCGCGTGACCGCAGTGTGGATCGTGGTTACCTGGTCGCCACCCTCTCGCAGCACCATAGTGGCGGCCGCACCGGCTTGTGCAGGGGAACCAAGGGAGCGCCACAGGCTGTCAGCTGCCGCATTGTCCGACACGGTGATGGCTGAACGCATCGCCGGGGTAACACCGCCGTTCTTCGCAACCGCGATAGCCACGGGGATCTTCGCAGTGGACCACGCGGGCCCCTCGTCCAACGAGCCGTAGCTAACCGGCGCGGTAGAACCGTTCCCGCGTGGATCACTGATAGCTAACCCAAGCTGGCCCGCGTATTTGCTCTGCACATGGCGGATTGCCGCGTTGAGATCTCCCGCCTGGTTTGCCCCCGGCGCGGGCTGAGAATCCCCAACGGTGGTCTTGGGCGCCGATTGTGTTGGGTTTGGCTTACGCGTGCTTGACCGGTCCCCACCCCTGCCCTCCTGAGGATCGGGTTCGGCGTGGGATGCGGCGGATTGCTCAGAATCTGAGGAGCCACCGAAGCGCTCCTTATCGATCGTGCAGCCGGTAAGTACCAAGGCCGTGACCGTTGCCGCGGCTGCCAGCGCGAGGCCGCGGGTGACCATCGATCCAGTAGCGGGTTGCGGGGAAGCACTATGCCCTTGATAGGCCTCCCCTGATTGACCGGGTGGCGTGCGCGGTTGCCAGGCTGGACTGCACGCTGATGTAGTACTGTGCTCGCTCATGTTAAAGGATGTGAACCCGTGCGTTATTGCCACCGGAGCAGGTCACATAGGTGCCGTTGTCATGGCAGGACATGGTGTAGGTCTGGCCCGTTGTGGGACTGGTTGCCTCGACAGTGCCGTTGAGTTTATCGGTCTTGCGGTAGTAATCCACGAAGGCATCGCGCACATTGGTAGCGAACCCACACGTCGTGGTGTTTCCACCGTAATCCTCGGCGTAGGTCAAGTTAAGGTCCCCCGCTGCACCGGAACCCGCGCACTTGTTCCAAGATCCAGGTACTTCGAAGTCCTCAGCGCGCTTACTCTCGCTGGGTTTGGTGGACGTTTCGCTCTCAGTTGTCTCGTCTTCGGCCCTACTGGTCTCCGGGCCCGCGGGTTCTCCAGCGCCCCCTGCGGAATTGGTTCGGTTGGTCGAAGGGGCGTCGCTACGAGAGCGATCACCAAAGAAGAAATACGCCGCCGCAGCAAGTAACAATAAGCTGAGGATAATGACCAAGATGCTCAGCACAATTGTTGAGGTGTTGCGCCGTGGTGGCGGGGTATCGGCACGATTGCGCGACCCGGGGCGACCTTGCGCGGGTGGGTGCTGTGGTGGATTCCGCGGTGGGCGCTGGTGTGGTCCCAACGGCCCCCCGGCAGGGGCTCGGTAGGCGCCATTGTTAGCAGGTTGCTTTCCCTGCTGGTACGGATTGTGCGAAGGTTCACCCTGCTGGTACGGATTGTGCGAAGGTTCACCCTGTTGATATGGGCTGTGTTGATATGGGCTCCGTGGGGCTTGTGGTTGCTGCATATAACGGTCGCCACCGGGCCCGGAATGGGCTTGACCTGCTGCTCCATAACCTTGTGCGGGGGCGCCCCACGAGCCGTTCGGATTGTAATCTCGATTGCCGAAACCCTGGTTGTCCTGAGCCGAACTTGCCGGCCCGGGGCCCTTTTGGCCGTGACCACCGCGGTTGTAGTGCGGTGGTTCGCCGATGTGCGGGAACTGCTCGGTGTTGTCATTACCGTTTTTGGGCATCGTCAGCCTTTCTCTGGTGCGCGCCATCTGCGCAGCTACTCCCGGGCCGGGAGGTGTGTCGTTACGTGGTGGCGGACGCATTGAGAAAAGATGCTGGCCCGCACAGTGTTTTCTGCTCTTAAATTATCAAGAATGCATTGACTAGCGCTTCATACTCCCCAGATCCACTCGCGCCGTGAAGCAGCACAACGGCGCTGTCGGTGTTCGGCGTAAGCTGACTCTCATGGCAACACCGGATTTTATTCTCGATCTACGCAAGCAGGTCGGGCACGCAGAACTGTGGTTACCGGGAGTTACGGCTATCGTGTTGAAACCCGTAGAGAACGACGCCCCGCTGTGGGCCGTTCCCGAGGTATTACTGGTTCAACGGGCCGATGACGGGCAGTGGACTCCCGTAACTGGGATCGTGGACCCGCGGGAAGAACCACACCGGGCGGCTGTACGGGAAGTGGCTGAGGAAACCGGTCTGACAGTGGAGCCCGCTGCGCTTCTGGGTGTGGGCCAAGTGGGGCCGGTGGAATACCCCAACGGTGACGTGGTCAGTTACATGGACACGGCCATTCGCTTAGAGGTTCCGGATCCGGACGCGCCGGGTGCATTTGATGTGCACGTTAACGACGATGAATCAACGCGCGTGGGTTGGTTTCCCATCAGCAACATGCCGCCCATGCAACCGCGTTTCCGGTTGATCATCGCCGACGCTGCTGCGCAGATGAAACACCCCCAGGGATTCCGTCCCCGGATGGGTTACGTCAAGCGCAACTAACCAGGGTTACGCTGGCTCAATGGGTGCAGCTTCCCCAAACCCGGTTTATTGGGCACCCACAACCAACCAAGACCACACCCATTAACCCAGCGCTGCAAACTGGAACCACGCTCATTAAGCACACAACACTAACCAGGGTCACGTTCATGACGGAGGAAGAATGAGAATCGCGCTATTCGCCACGTGCATTGTGGACGCGATGTATCCGGAGGTCGCCAAAGATACGGTGCGTATCCTCGAGCGGCTCGGGCACACCGTCGTCTTCCCCGAACAGCAAGCCTGTTGCGGACAGATGCACATCAATTCGGGAAAGTTCGCTCAAGCCTATCCGGTGGTGAAAAACCACGTAGAAGCGTTTGAGGGTGAATCGTGGGACTATGCGGTGGCTCCCAGTGGATCCTGCGTGGCGTCGTTGGGCCACCAGCACCCCATGATCGCCCAGCATGAAGGGGACGAAGACCTGGCGACCCGCGCCACCCAAATTGCAGATCGCACCTATGAATTGGCGCAGTTCCTTACGGATATTTGCGGTGTAGACAACGCGGCAGACCAGCTAGGCAGTTACTTTCCACACGCGGTGGCCTACCACCCGTCATGCCACGGAATGCGCTTGCTGCGATTGGGTGACCGGCAGCGGGACCTGCTGGAAAGCGTAGAGGGGTTAACCTTGTGCCCCATTGAGCACGAGGATTCTTGCTGCGGATTCGGTGGAACATTTAGCGTGAAGAACTCCGGTGTATCCGGCGCCATGTTGGGTGACAAAGTGGAGGCCGTAATTGGGTCGCAGGCCGATGTGTGCACCGGCGGGGATGCCAGTTGTTTGATGCATATCGGTGGCGGACTCTCGCGCCAGGGACGGCTTACCCCGGGGGTTCGCGACACTCCATCGGCGGTGCATATGGCGCGGATTTTGGCGTCGACCAAAGAAAACCCCCTGCGCCTGCCAGCAGAAGGGGGCAAAGTGACGGGAGGTTCGCTGCGATGAAGGCATCATTGAATTCGGCCAAGACTACACCGTTCAAGGGCACCCCATTGGGAATGCCATCGGTGCGGGGACAGGGGAATCTGTTCGAAAAATACCCCTTCCCGGAGGTTGCCGAGCACGAAATGGGCAACATGCAGATGCGCACCAACCTGCGGCATGCCACGCAGACGATTCGGAGTAAACGGGCTGCGCGCGTAGCGGAAATGCCAGATTGGCAACAGCTACGCGACGCGGGAGAGGCCATCAAGGAAGATGTGATCGCGCGGTTGCCGGAGCTGTTAGAACAGTTCGAGCAACAATTCACGGCTCGTGGCGGCCATGTGCACTGGGCGCGGGATGCCGAAGAGGCCAACCAGATCGTGCGGCAACTGGTGGAGGACCACGCGCCGATTGGCGAGAGCGGTCAGCGCGAAGTCATCAAGGTCAAATCAATGGCCACACAGGAAATCGGGCTGAACGAGTACCTAGAAGAGCACGATATTACAGCAGTAGAGACCGACTTGGCAGAGTTAATTGTGCAGCTGGGCGGGGATAAGCCATCGCATATTCTGGTGCCCGCGATTCACCGCAACCGCGATGAGATTCGCCAGATTTTTCTCAGCCAAATGGAGGATGTCAACCCCGAGCTCACCAATGACCCAGAGGCTTTGGCTGAGGCCAGCCGCAAGCACCTGCGGCAGAAGTTCCTCACCACGCCTGTGGCTATTTCCGGGGCGAACTTTGGAATCGCGGAAACCGGCACATTGTCGGTCGTGGAATCCGAGGGCAACGGGCGTATGTGCGTGACGGTGCCCGAGACTTTGATCACCGTGATGGGCATTGAGAAGCTGCTGCCGACGTTCCAAGACTTAGAAGTGTTCATGCAGCTACTCCCCCGCTCCAGCACTGGTGAGCGCATGAATCCCTATTCGTCGTTCTGGACTGGGGTATCCGAGGGCGATGGCCCGCACAACGTCCACGTTGTTTTGCTGGATAACGGCCGCACGCGTGCGTTGGCGGATAAGTACGGCCGGCAGGCACTGCACTGTATCCGCTGTTCAGCCTGCATGAACGTGTGCCCGGTATATGAGCGCACGGGTGGGCACGCCTATGGTTCGGTCTACCCAGGGCCAATCGGTGCCATCCTCACTCCCCTCCTGACCGGTGTGGATGCTTCCGAGAATGGGTCACTCCCCTACGCTTCCAGCCTGTGTGGCGCGTGTTTCGATGCGTGCCCAGTGAAGATCAACATTCCGGAGATGCTGGTTCGCTTGCGTGCCCAAGATGTGGAGCAGAATCATCCGCTGGGCGGGCGCGTACCCACGTCGCAACTGGATGTGGCACTGGCCGGGGCGTCGTGGATGATGAGCGATGGTGCGCGCATGAATGCCGTGGAGCGCGCGTTGCCCATCGCGAGCGGGCTTGCGCCTCAGAAAGGCCTGTTCAACTTACCGGGCGTGGCGGGCGAATGGACCCGATCGCGCGATATTCCTGCCCCGCCGAAGGAGTCTTTCCGCTCGTGGTGGCGGAAAAACCGTGGAGAGGATAATTGATCATGGCCGCTAAGCAGACAACGGCGAAACAGGACATTCTCGCGCGCATCAACTCTGCCCTTGGGCCTTCTGCCACCGGATCGCGGCCCGCTTCTGAGCCATCTAGGTCCTATCGCCGCGACGGCGCCAGGCAAGGTGAAGAGCTGCGGTCTTTGCTGGTTGATCGCTTGAAGGATTACGACGCCACCGTGACCATCGTCGACGAAGCCGACCTGCCGGGTGCTATCCGTGACTTGGTGACTGGTGGGAGGTCCGAGCAGGGATCTCTGAAACATGAATCGAATGCTGATGCGGAATCGGGGCCAGATGCTTCCCGCGATGATGTGATCATTGCGCCCATGGCGGTTCCGGACGAGTGGTTCCGGGAGCTTGAGGGCGCGGGACTTAGCGTGCTGCGGGATGGCGACGGTTCCGAACGCACTGGGTTAGCTGGCGGCGCGGGGTTGGCTGGCGGCGCTGGGTCAGTTGGCGGCGCTGGGTCAGTTGGCGGCGCTGGGCTAACTGATGACGCTGGGCGGCTTGGAAAAGCGCGAGCAGTCACCGCAGATTTCCTAACGCAGGAACAAATCAATGCAGCTGCTGCCGTCGTGACGGGGTCTGCGGTGACTATTGCCGATACAGGCACGATCGTGCTGGCGGGTGCGGAATCTGGGCGTCGAATCACAACATTGCTGCCGGATCATCACGTAGTAGTGGTGGCGGAATCCAGCATCGTAGAGCTGGTCCCTGAAGCGGTCTCCTACCTGCGAGAACAAGGACTGCACACAGAACCGATGACGATGGTCTCGGGGCCCAGTGCGACCGTGGATATTGAACTAATCCGCGTGCACGGTGTGCATGGGCCGCGGCAGTTAGATGTGGTGATTGTGGCGGATCGCTAAGGGGCTTTCACGCTCACGCTCGCCAAGAGACTGCACATTGATGGATAAGGGCTGATGCCAGATTATTGGTTGTCGATTGTGGAGTGGATGCGGTCGTCACGCATAGTGATGACTGCAATGAGACCGATAAGGGCAACGACCGAAACGTAAATGGGGAACACCCACGCTAGATTGATGTTCTTTAACCCTAGAGCTGCGTATTCTGCGGACCCACCGAAGAGGGAATTGCCCACGGCGTAGGTAAAGCCCACGCCGAGTCCGCGAACGTGTGTGGGAAACATTTCAGCTTTCAGAATGCCTGAAATTGAGGTGTAAAATGAAACGAAAACTAAAACGAAGAACACTAATCCGCCTGCAATCCAGACATTTTGCTGCCCCGTCAAGATCTTAAAAAATGGGATCGGCAGAATAACCATTGCAATGATGTAGATCAGCATCGTGTTCTTGCGCCCGATTCTGTCGGAGAGCCACCCGACGGCTGGTTGCAGGAGCATGAAAAGAAACAGGCACGCGGTCATGATCCGAGTGGTTTCTGCTTTCGAAATGTCATTAGTGTTGATGAGAAACTTCTGCATGTAGGTCGTGAATGTGTAAAACGTTAGGGACCCTACTGCAGTGATACCTAGCACGACGAGCACCGGGCGTGGGTAAGACAGGAGTTCCCGGAGACTTCCGGAATCATCCTTTGTTGTACTGCTTTCGTCGACGGTCTCCTCCAGCGTATTGCGCAACCATAGGGAAACCAGAGCAGCAATGGCACCCAGGACGAATGGTAGGCGCCACCATCCGTTAGATATCTGGTCTTCGGTCAGCACGGTACTCATGATGAGCGCTACCAAGCTGGCAAGAAGCTGGCCACCAATCAACGTCACGTATTGGAATGATGAATAGAAACCGCGCTTACCTGGGGGTGCAATCTCAGACATGTAGGTTGCAACAGATCCGTATTCTCCACCCACGGACAGTCCTTGGACACAGCGAACAAGCAGCAACAAAACAGGCGCGAGTGCACCCACGGTCGCCGCCGTGGGCAGTGAAGCGAGAGCTAATGAACCAGCGCACATCATCAATATGGCGATGAGCATGGACTTCTTACGTCCCTGCCGGTCGGCGATCCGCCCGAAGATGTACCCACCCAATGGTCGCATAAGAAATCCGACAAAGAAGATCGCGGCGGTGCTCATCAAAGCGCCAGTTTGGCCGGTTCCGGCGAAGAATCTCTCGGCAAAGTACACGCTGAAAAATGCATATGTGTAGAAGTCGAACCATTCCACCAGGTTGCCACTGGAAGCCGCGATGATTGTTTTAGTCATCTGCTTACGATCAGTAGCAGAATCGCCACCATCGTGTTCTACAGTCCTAGCCACTGACGCCCTTAATCTTGCGCTCTCGGTTCGTTCAGCCATAGTGATTTTCCGTCTCGTTTGCTAAGTCAAAGCACTCTAACGCGGACCGGGCTCTAATAAGCACGTGTCTTTTGGTCAAAGCAACTAAATGGATACTCTATGCATCATCCCAAATAGCTTGTGCCTCTTTCATTAGCAACGTCTCGTTCCTCCCCCTATCCGAGGTGAGTACCTACCACGTCCGCGCGTCCTCGGCGATCTTGTCCCGCCCATCGGGGCCGGCGCCTTCGTCTACCCATTTCGCTAGGTAGGTAGAAGCCCGCATCGAACAGATAATCAATTGCACTTGGTGGAAAATCATCAGCGGCAGAATCAGTAGCCCCAAGCCACCGGAACCGAACATCACGGCAGCCATCGGCAAACCAGAGGCCAGAGACTTCTTCGTCCCGGCAAATTGGATCGCCACTTGGTCTTGGTAATTGAAGCCCATCGTGCGAGCCACGAAGCTGGTGATTGATAGCAGCAGGTACACCAGCACCATAGAGCCAATGACTAACCCGATCAAGGTCATCCAGCTTACGGAGCTCCACACACCTTCAACCACGCCTTCGGAGAAGCTCGTGTACACCACCAGTCCAATGGAGATCTGATCCACCTTTTTCGTCAGTGGAGATGCCGCGAACTTGTGCACCCATGGGCGCAGCACCTGCCCCACCACAAACGGAAGCAACAATTGAACGGCGATGTTGATGAACGTGGAGGCGTCGATATGAAGGCCCCCGGAGTTGCTCATGAGAAGAAGCACCAGCAGCGGTGTAAACACTACACCCACCAGGGAAGAAACGCTGGCGGCGACGATGGACGCGGCAACGTGGCCACGTGCGATAGAGGTGAATGCTACGGAAGACTGCACGGTGGAGGGAACGAGGGTGCAAAACAGGATACCCAGGTACATTTCCTCGCCGACCACGGCTTTGAGAGGGTACATCGCCAACCCGATCAGTGGGAACATAACGAATGTAAAGATCATGATCAGGAGGTGTAGCTTCCAGTGCAGCAGGCCTTTCAGAGCTTCCTGGGGGCTCAACCGTGCGCCGTAGAGGAAGAACAACAGGCCAATTGCGACCTTCACGACCCAATCGGCAACGTCGGCAGCTTCACCACGAACTGGAACAATGAGCGCGGCAATCACCGCGACGACAATGAGGATGATGAGGAGATCCGGCCGGTAGCTAAGCACCCGCTGGATCACGCTGGGGGTTGTGCGATCGGACTTTCTCATTGCCTCAGGGTATCTAACATTTTTTTCGACGCCTCCCCGTTTCGCCTTTTCAACCCCTTAATTGCACACCCGTGGGTCGGAAAAATGGAATTGGATGGGAATAATTCTGCGGACGTTGGGGTTAAACCTCATATTCAATTTGCATCCAACCAAGGAGGAAGACCATGAAGACGATTGGTTTTATCGGAGCTGGCCTGATCGGAGCCACGGTTGCGCGTTTGTCAGTGCAGGCGGGTTACAACGTGGTGATGAGTAATTCCCGTGATCCTCGCACGCTGCTGCCCCTAACGCAGGCTCTGGGCCCCAACGCTCGGGCAGCCACCGCGGAAGAAGCTGCCCAGGCTGGCGATATCGTTGTGGTGACCATTCCCCTGAATGCCCTGAAAGAGATTCCGACCGAGTCTCTGCAAGGCAAGGTTGTCATTGACACCAGTAACTACTACGAGCAGCGCGATGGGTTCATTGAGGAGCTCGCTAGCCGTAAGATCACGACCTCACAGATTTTGCAGGACCGCGTGCCGGAGGCGAAGGTTGTGAAAACCTTCAACAACATCAACTTCCGTCACCTGGGTGAATTGGCCCGCCCGGCCGATGCCAACGAACGGACGTCGCTGGTCATCGCTGGTAATGATGAATCCGCCAAGGACGAGGTCCGCCAGTTCTTGGATTCGATCGGTTACGGCACGGTCGATGCGGGTCCGTTGTCGGAGGGCTGGCGCTATGACAATGGTCAGCCTGCCTACGGCGAACCATACTTGCCAGAGGGCGCAAACCCCACCTCCATTCTCGACATGGGCCCAGGTCACTTGGCCACTGACGAGGAAATCAAGAAGGCGCTGGAAGCTGCTACGAGGTAGCGGTAACTAGTGCCCCATCGAGTTCGGAGGTGGTGGTTTTCGGGATGAGCATGCTGGTCAGCACGCTTACTCCCAACACCACTGCCCCAGCGATGAACGCGGTGGTGTAACCCGCCGTGGAATCCGATCCGGCCGGAGATCCGGCTACCATGAAAACCGGCAAGATAGCGAAGGATAGTCCGGCGCCTAGGTTGAAGGCCGCGGAGTTCATACCTGGCAGGAATCCCTCGTAATCCTTCGGGGAATTCACCACACCCAGGTTGTTCAGGACGATGTTTCCGATGCCAGCGTAAGTAACACCCAGCAGGATCACCACGGCGATGAGCGTGAGCTTGGAGTGCACGCCCACAAAGGCCAACACCAGCAGCAGTAGTGCGGAGGCTAGGTTGGCGATGCGGATCAACCGGGAGTAACCAATTTTTGGCGCTAGACGGCCTGCGAAGGGGCCGACGAACCAGCCGACCAGTGCATAAGGTGTGAGCATCACAAGGCTGGCGAAGTCGGGCTTCATGCCGAATCCCGCATCGGCGTTTTGTGCCAGAGAGATTGCCACGCCGTTGACGGCTGCGAACACGCCGGTCATCGTCAACACTGTGGTAAGCAGCAGCGCCCATGTTTGGCGCAGGCGCAGGTACTTCGGTGCAACCAGTGGCTGGTCGTGCTTGTTTTCCCATGCCCAGAACAAGGCAAACACCAGCAAGCCACCCAAGATCAACCACCCCACCAGCATCCAGTTTGCACCAGCGGGCAGGGAGGCCTTGCCGATCTCATTGGCGGCCATGGTCAGCGAGAGCACGGAGATCACCAGCAAAACCGCTCCCAGCCAATCCATCTTCACGTTGTCGGAAGGCTTCGATTCGGGCGCCCACATGGCCACAACCGCGGTGGCGATGGCGCCGATAATGCCGATCAGCCAAAACACGGAACGGAAGCCCCAGTTCTCAGCCATCCAGCCGGAGATCAGAACGTCCAAACCGGCCACGCCACCGTTGACGGCAGCGATAAGGCCCATGAGTGTGCCTAGACGCACTTCTTCTTTCACCTGGCTGCGCAAGATGATCAACGTCATTGGGATGGTGGGACCGGCGATGCCCTGCATGGCGCGCGCAGCCATCAACACGCCCACATTCGGGGCCAGAGCTGCGATGATTCCGCCAACGGCCATCACCGCCAGCATTACGATCAGCACCTTGCGTCGGCCGATGATGTCCGACAGGCGTGGCAGGAATAGGCCACACATGGCACCGCCGGTGAAAAACGCGGTTTGGGATAGGCCCACGGTGGATTCGTCAGTATTCAGCTCTTCGGCCATGGTGCGAAGCACCGGTGACAACATGGAGGCATTGAGCTGGAACGCGACGGCGGCGGTGATCAGCACCGCCATGAGCAGCGGCAAACCACCTTTCCTCGAGTCAATGGGATCTGCAGTGGTTAGGGCAGCTGGCGTGGTCATGGGTTAGAGATTATCGCACCCCGGGCCGTAGCGTTAACCTCGAAAACCTGTGTTGCCGATTCGGCGTAGGGCGTCGACTAAAAGATCAAAGAAACGTTCCACATCAACATCCACACCCACACGGTGACGCACCGGTTCCTGCATTTCGCCGTAAGTTTCCAATCCCGCGGCCGCGTAGTCATCAGATAGGCCCAACGCAGAAGGATCACCGGGGTTCTCCGCAGTCTGGTGCTGTGCGCCCCAAGTGCGGCGAAGGTCCACGACTGTCATTCCGCGGGTGAATTCACCGCGAGTTTCTACTGCGACGGGTGCTGCCACCGTGGTTAGTACCTCTGGGTCGGCAACGGCGGCGACGGCAAGGGCATCGTGCAACGGTGGTCCCGGGTAGCGGCGCAGGTCCATGTAGGACGTGCCGAAGAATTCCACGAGTTCAGCCACGAACTCCGCCACATCGGTGCCCACTTCCCGGATCTGCTTCATCCGCGCGGGCACGGCGAGCACCTTGTGCGTGACGTCCAATCCCACCATCGTCACAGGCCAAGCGGCATCAAACACGATCTTGGCCGCTTCGGGGTCTGCCAGGATGTTGAACTCTGCCGCGGGGGTCATGTTGCCGGTGTGGTGCCCGCCACCCATGAGTGTCACCCCGGCCACACGTTCCACGAGGTGTGGGTACGTGCGTGCGAAGAGTGCAATATTCGTAAGTGACCCGGTGGGTACCAGCCTGATTGTCCCCGGTTCCGCTTGTTCGATAATGTGCGCCATCAGCTCAATTGCGTGGGTTTTTTCTAATTCGACGCCCGCCTCTGGCAACTGCGGTCCATCCAAGCCACTTTCACCGTGGATGGCCTCGGGGATCAGCTGGGGTGCAACCAGGGGGCGGTCAGCTCCAGCAGCGAAGGGCACACCGGTGATCTTGCCCACGCGGGCAAGAGCCCGCGCGTTGGCGGTGACCTTTTCGAGCGTTTGGTTACCTGCCACAGTGGTGACCGCAAGCAGGTCGATGTTGGGATTACCCCAGGCCAAAAGCATGGCAATGGCGTCATCGTGGCCGGGATCGCAGTCTAGGATGATCCGGCGTGGGGTGGAACCGCCTCCCGTTGCGTGGGTGCTAGTAGCTGCGGTGGTCGTCATCGGTTTTCTCCTTCAAGTTTGGCAGCGTCGTCCGCTGCCAATGTACGTACTTGCTGGCCCGTAGCGTAAGAACCAGCCGCGCCGGGCTTTTGAGTGGCTAGGGAACCCGCGGCGACAGCCAGTCTCGTGGCCTCCGCCAACGAAGCACCCGTCGCAACGGCCGCCGCCAACGTTCCGCAGAAAGCATCCCCCGCCCCGGTAGTGTCCACGATCGTGTCCACCTTCGGGGCGGGCACGCGGGTCACTCCATCGCTATCGATGACCGCAGCGCCTTCAGCCCCCAAGGTCACGACAGCGCTGCGCGAAACCCGGGTGAGCGCGGTGAAAATTTCCTCCATCGGAGTTTCGCGCGACACCCCGGTGATATCGGCGGCTTCCAGCTCATTGAGGATCAGCGGATCAGCCGCCGCCACGAGATCGGGATCCTTTGTTGTCACGGGCGCCAAGTTCAAAAACAGCCGCGCACCAGCAGCCTTGGCGAGCGCCGGAAGCTCCGCGGAATGAGCGGGTGTCAGCTCTCCCTGGGCCAGCACCACTGGCATTGGGCGGGTGGCGGAAAGCTCCTTCACCAGGTCCACATGTGCTGCGGGGTTGGTCAGCTCGTTCGCCCCAGATGTGACGATGATGATGTTCTCCCCGGAGGCGTCATTCATAATGAAAGCCTGACCAGTGGGTTCGTTGGTCCGGGCAATGAATTCCGTGTTCACGCCATGCTGCTGCAGCTCCTTGATCGCCAACAGCGCCAGCGGATCCAAGGGCTCGGTGGGATTATTTGCGCTGGTCTGCCCCACGGAAGCCAGCAGCAGGGTCTCCACCCCCATGTGAGCGGAAGCCACCGCCTGGTTGGCCCCCTTTCCGCCCAACCCCTGCAGACCGCGCCGGCCGATCACCGTCTCTCCCGGTGTGGGGAATTGTTGCAGGCCCACAAAGGTATCTACGTTGATGGACCCACACACCACCACGACGGGTGATTGATCTTGAATATCCCCCGCCGCCCCGCTCGGCCCCAGCGAAGCATTGGCTGTTTGGTTTCCGTGCCCGTTATCCATGTGCTCGATCGTAGTTCACACTTCGGACACCCGTCGGGCGCCCCTAGGCCGGTGCAATTAATCGCGCACAACGGCGATCGCAATCTGCACGCGGTTGCTGACCTGCAATTTCTCCAGAATCCGCGCGACATGGGTCTTCACCGTAGGGATGCTGATGTACAGCTTTTCAGCGATCTCGGCATTACCCATTCCCTGCGCGATGAGCAGCGCCAACTCCTTTTCGCGTGGGCTCAACACGTCCAAGCGGCGCGCAGCCGGGGACCCCTCAAAGCCCGCACCGGTCTTCGCAGTCACTGGCTCCCCTCCCCCATCGCTCGCCGCCGAGCCACCGCCTATACCGCCATCCCGTCCATGGCCAGCCATCCCAACCAGCTTCGATAGCACCTCGGCGCTTAGCAGTTGCTGGCCTGCCGCAGCCGCTTTGATGCTCCGCACCAGCGCCTCCGGAGCGGTCGTCTTCAGCAGGAATCCCACCGCCCCCGCCTCCAGCGATCGCAGAATAAACGCATCTGTATCGAAAGCCGTCAGCATAATGACCGGCACGTCTATCCCCAGCTCTCGAAGCGTGGCGACCGCCTCAATGCCCGTCATGACCGGCATGCGAATGTCCATCAGCACCACGTCTGGCCGCTTGCGCTGAATGACTTCTATAGCCATCTTGCCGTTGCTGGCCTCCCCCACCACGTCGATGCCCTCGGCGCCATCCAGCATCAGCACCAACCCTTTCCGCAACAGCGCCTCATCATCGATAACGGCAATTCGGGTCGCTTCTCCACTGGTTGTCATCTACGCATCCTTTTTCGTCGCGGTGCTTAGTTTTTTATCCGACGCCAACGGCAGCCTAACCTCTACCGTGAACTGGCCCGCATTCACCCTGGTCTCGAAAGACCCGCCACTGAGCTTCACGCGTTCCGCCAAACCTGTCAGGCCCAGATGGGCAGAATCCGAGAGGAAACTGGCCCGGTTCGCGGAATTATTCAACGGCAAGGGGTTCGAAAGCTGCAGAAAGAACCACTGTCCGTGATCACTGCGGCGCCGAGCAGTAATGGATACGGTCTGGCCGGGGGCATGCTTGCGCGCATTAGTCAGGCATTCCTGAACCACCCGATGCAGGGCGTGCGTAGCCAGCGTGTCCAACTCGGATGGGTCGGGAGCATCACTGATATCCAGCGCGATGGAGTTACCAGCAGCACGTGCTTGCTCTACCAATTGCTCCAGGTCGAGGCGTGGATCCACGTCCTGCGGCCCATCCTCATGGAGGGCTGTAAGGACTGTCTTCAGTTCCTCGACCGCAGCCTCAGCCTGTTCCCTAATGGTTGTCGCAGTCTGGCGGACCGAGGTGGCGTCGAGATTGTCCCGAAAAGCCAACGCGCCCGAATGTACGGCGATGAGGCTCAGCCGGTGAGACAGCGAGTCGTGCATATCCCGGGCAATCCGGGTGCGCTCTTCACGTTGAGCCAGGTGGCGTTGCTGGTCGATGTGTTCCGAGGAGAATCGTGCTTCCTCCATCAGGTGCCACCATTCGGTGCGAGCTCGGCCACGGTGCAGACCAATAAAAACGGCAGGTGATAGGACCAAAAGCGGTGCGCAGAGGTAACCGAGGATATACCAGAGATCCTTGTCTAACAGGCTCTCGGAGGTGGCCGGGGACCAGGAGAGGTAGAGGTCGGCACTGGCGGAAACAAAGAAAGCGCCCGCGGCCATCCACGTCCACTTGCTTAAAGGTCGGGCGGCCAGAGAGATAGCGGCGGCGAAGATGAAGGGTGCCGCACCGGAAGAAAATGCCAGCGCAGCCAACACGACATTAGCGATCATGGCCCAACGCGGGCCAGCGAAAACCCGTTGGGGATCTGTATGTGGCTGAGTGAGTTCGCGGGGATCGTGCCGCAGCGCAATAGGAAAAACGATAACGGCAGCAATGAACGCCATAAACTGGGCCACCATATAGAAGCCATACCCGATCGGAACGTCCCGATGGGCGTTCGTAAATTCGTCGAGAACCTCGCCAGTGCCCCACATCTGAAGTATCAGGCCGATGAGGATCAATCCGGTGCTGAACAGGAAATACGTCCACTTCGGGCGAACGAATTTCTGCCGAGCTACGTCAATCATTTCCACGCGGTGCATGACTGTCACAGTAGATTCCGCTTACTCGGTAGACTATCGGCCGAAGGAACGATTTATGGGAAGGCCACGTTGGGGGCGTGGGTGAGTTATATATTGCGTTGCGCTACCGCGCGCCGAGCAGCATCCATATCCACCTGGGGCTTGGCGGTGGTCGTCGCAGAAGTTTTGGCTGCATCGAAGGCCGCTCCCCCGCCCTCACACGAACCGTTGAGTGCACAGGAACCGCAAGCGTTTCCGCTCGCACATGCTTCGGCGCTGGCGACGTCCCCGCAACTGTCGGTGCCGGAATCGGCAGCCCCACTGCCGCCGCAGCAGCCACCCGCGGCATCCTCAGCAGCGACTTCCGCGTGCAGCCGCTGGGCGTCAACCCGGGCCATAGTGTGAGAAGCCAACGCCGCACCCAACCCCAATAGGAACACGGCACCGACCACCAGCAAAGCCAGGACCAGCCACATCCAACCGGAAACCCTCGCGCTCAGAAGTGCTGCGCCTAGGAGGACCGCACCTGCGCCCGCCCAGGCCGGCCCCGCGATTTTGTGTCCCATGATCCAGTTCTCTTTGGACTTACGAACCTCGGGAATCCGCAGGCCAACCGCGGAATTTCCGGGTAGGTTGCCCGTCAGCGCCATAATCCCCACTGTTAGAACAGCGATCCCAAGAATTGCCAGGACAATTGTCAGCACGATCATGCGTTTTAGTGTATTCCGCGTGCAATGGATTCACTAATTCTCGATAAGTCGGCGATGGAGGGCCGGGCGGGCGATCACAACAGGGCTTGTCACCACAATGTCTGCTCTACCCACTACAATTGCCAAGCATGAATACGCCTGCAGATAACTCTTTCCGCTACACCCCTGAGCTGGCGGCGCAGATCGAACAGCGCTGGCAGAAGCACTGGGCTGACCAGGGGACATTTAACACGCCCAACCCCGTGGGCGCGCTCGCCTCCGATAGCGGTAAGGACCTTCCGCAGGACCGTAAGTTCATCCAGGACATGTTCCCCTACCCCTCCGGTGTTGGTCTGCACGTTGGCCACCCGCTGGGTTATATCGCCACTGATGTGTACGCGCGCTTCCAGCGCATGAACGGGGCGAATGTTTTGCACACGCTGGGTTATGACGCATTTGGCCTGCCCGCCGAGCAATATGCTGTGCAGACCGGCACGCACCCGCGCACCACGACCATGGCCAATATCGAAAACATGGAGCGTCAGCTTGGGCGTTTGGGTCTGGGCCACGACAAGCGCCGCGCGGTGGCCACCACGGATGAGGACTTCTACCGCTGGACGCAGTGGATTTTCCTGCAGATTTACAACTCGTGGTTTGACCCGGAGGCCACCAACGAATCCGGTTCGAAGGGCAAGGCCCGTCCCATCGCGGAGCTGGAGGCAAAACTAGCTTCCGAGCGCGATGATTGGGCCACTCTCACTCCTGCACAAAAGCAGGCAATTCTCGACGAGTACCGCTTGGTGTACCGCTCTAACTCCACGGTGAACTGGTGCCCTGGTTTGGGAACTGTGTTGGCGAACGAGGAGGTCACAGCCGACGGGCGTTCCGAACGTGGCAACTTCCCCGTCTTCCGTAAGAACCTGCAGCAGTGGATGATGCGCATCACTGCGTATTCGGATCGCCTCATCGACGATCTCGATTACTTGGATTGGTCGGAGAAGGTCAAGTCCATGCAGCGTAACTGGATTGGTCGCTCGCGCGGCGCGGAGGTCACCTTTATTTCCGACGCCACCCAAGCCACAACCGGTGAATCCGCCGAAATCAAGGTCTTCACCACGCGCCCGGACACCCTGTTCGGCGCGACTTACATGGTGCTGGCACCGGAACACGAGTTGGTGGACCAGTTCGTGGCAGCCGCAGCTGCAGCGCATGGTGGTGATTCCGCTGGCGCATACGAAGGCGTGAACGAGCGTTGGACGTATGGTCAGTCCTCCCCTGCTGCTGCAGTGGAGGCATACCGCGACGCCATTTCCGCGAAGTCGGATTTGGAACGCCAGGAGAATAAGGAAAAGACTGGCGTGTTCCTGGGCGTGCACGCCACCAATCCAGTCAACGGCAAGCCTGTTCCAGTGTTCATCGCCGACTACGTGCTGACCGGCTACGGCACGGGCGCGATCATGGCCGTGCCGGCCCATGATGAACGCGACTATGAGTTCGCTCAAACATTTGATTTGCCAATCGTTGAGGTTCTCCAGGGTGGAAACACCCAGGTCGAAGCCTTTACCGAGGATGGACCGCATATAAACTCTGCCAACGAATCCGGTCTCGACCTCAATGGCCTGGGCAAGGAAGAGGCGATCGCCAAGGCGACGCAGTGGTTGGAACAGCGTGGCGTCGGTACAGAAAAAATTCAGTACAAGCTGCGCGACTGGCTGTTCGCGCGCCAGCGTTACTGGGGCGAGCCATTCCCGATCGTGTACGACGAGGACGGTGTGGCGCACGCGCTATCGGAGAGCATGTTGCCCGTCGTGCTGCCCGAAGTAGAGGATTACAAGCCCGTTAGCTTTGATCCGGATGACAAGAATACTGAGCCACAGCCACCACTGGCGAAGGCCAAGGAATGGGTTGAGGTTACGCTGGATCTGGGTGATGGCGAAAAGACCTACTGGCGCGATACCAACGTCATGCCGCAATGGGCGGGTTCCTCGTGGTACCAACTGCGATACATCGATCCGAAGAACGACAATGCCCTGGTAGATATCGAAAATGAACGATACTGGGTGGGTCCGCGCGAGGGGCGCCCGGCCGGTGGTGTGGACCTGTACGTCGGTGGTGTGGAGCATGCCGTGCTGCACCTGTTGTACTCCCGCTTCTGGCACAAGGTGCTCTTTGACCTTGGGCACGTGAGTTCCTTTGAGCCTTACCACCGCCTGTACAACCAGGGCTACATCCAGGCGTATGCCTACACGGATTCCCGTGGCGTGTACGTGCCTGCCGAGAACGTGGAGGAACGCGACGGCAAATTCTTCTACACCCCAGCCGATGGTGGTGCAGAAGTTGAGGTCACCCAGGAATACGGAAAGATGGGCAAATCCCTGAAGAACTCCGTTTCTCCCGATGAGATCTGCGATAACTACGGTGCAGACACCTTGCGTGTGTACGAAATGTCCATGGGGCCACTGGATACATCCCGCCCGTGGGCTACAAAGGATGTAGTGGGTGCGCAGCGCTTCCTGCAACGCGCGTGGCGCTTGGTGGTGAATGAAGGCACGGGCGAGGCCCATGTTTCAGAAGCTGAGTTGACCGATGACGACAACCGCGCTCTGCACCGCGCGGTGGCCGGAATTCACGAGGATTACACGGAGCTGCGCGACAATACGGCCGTGGCCAAACTCATCGAATACGTAAACTATCTGACGAAGACCTACTCCGGTGATGCTCGGGCCCCGCGGGCCGCGGTGGAGCCGCTGGTTCAAATGATGTCACCGGTGGCGCCACACATTGCGGAAGAGATGTGGGAGAAGCTGGGCCACCAAGGCGGACTGACCTACGTGGCTTTCCCAACGTGGGATGAAAAATGGCTGGCAGACGACACGATCGAGTTACCAGTCCAGGTCATGGGTAAGCTGCGCGGACGCATCACCATCGCTGCTGATGCCTCCCGCCAGGATATTGAAAAAGCCGCCTTGGAAGAGCCCAACGTGGTTGGTCATATCGAGGGCAAGACGGTAGCGAAAATCATCGTTGTGCCAGGGAAGATGGTCAACATCGTCGCAAAATAGGGGAGGGCTACACGCCGAGCAGCAAAGCTGCTCCGGCGGAGGTAACCCACGCTAGCCCGTAGGGCATAAGGAACCAGATCACAGCGATCCATGGGCGCCAGCGCTGGTGGCGCCGCCACTTGTCGTAGGTGATCCACACGGACATGAACATGGCACCCATGGAGATCACCGCTGGAACAATCCAAAACGCCAGTTGCATGCCTTCGCTGCAGATCCAGGCGGATTCTCCCGCCTCGCACCGTGGGCCACCCATGAATCGGCTGATCAGGGCTATTGCTAAAGCGAAACCTAGGGTTAGCGCGATGGTGCCGAAGAAGAATACAAAGGTATTCCGGGTGGAACGATTGTTACGCTCTAGACGCAACAGCGGATCCTCAATATAGTCGTCCTCGGTCAGCGGGCGCGTGTATCCGCCACCGTGAACTTCGTCATCGTTGGGGGTGTACATTAAATCCTCCGATCACAACCGCATTTTAGGGTTGGTTTCCACCCTAGACGGAAAGGTTAAAACGCGGCAGCGATGGGGCTGGGAACCTCGGCCGAGCGTGAACAAACCCGCCAAGGGCATAGCGAGGGCATCGCTAGACGGAAAGGTTAAAACGCGGCAGCGATGGAGCACAGCGACCAGGGGAGGGGTCTAAACCGGGCTCACCAACACCGGCACGGGGCTGTGGCGCAGAATCTGGTTGGTGGACGGGCCAATGAAGACCCGGTTGAATTGGCCCAGCTCCGACGAACCCATGACCAGCAGGTCGCCCTTCTTCCATTTCAGTGCGTTAATGGCGCCTGACCAGCCGTAACCACTGCCCACATCCATCTGCACCTTCAGGTCGGGGTGGCGGGTCAACGCGCGGTCACGCCCACGGTCCAGAAGTGCTAGGGCTTGTTCGCGCCATTCCACCATCATGTCCGAGTTGCCATTGAAAGGAACGTTGGTGGGGTACATGGTGGCGCCGGAGGGGGAAAAGGCGACCAAGCGCAGTGGCACTTTCCATCGTGCGGCGAGGTCGGATGCTCGGCGCAACGCCTCATGCGATTGCACGGTATCCACATAGGAGCAGCTCACGCGGGTTACTCCATTTTTAGCGAGCTTCGGGCTACGCGGTGCCAACAGCACAGGCAGGGGGGCACAGTGCAACAGGGCATCCGCAGTAGAACCCATACGAAACCGTCCGCGGGGCGCCGCGGGGTGCGATCCCAGCAAAAGGCAATCGGCTGCAAAGTCTTCCGCGGCTTTGATCAACACCTTTGTCTCCGTCGGTGCGATATCGACAACCGCCGGGTCCTCTTCGGCCAGCATTCCTTGAGGCAATCCCGCACGCCCCAATGCGCCCAAGGCAGAGTCCATGCAGGCCTGCGTTTCAGCCAGTACCCATTCGCGATACTCGTGGAACTCTTCAGAACCCGGCTGGGTCTCCCACGCACGCGGAATCACGGTGGCGGAACGCACGCGAATCTCCTCGGTGCGGCCAATCCATGCAGCTACATCGGCAACTTCCTCGCCCGCGGACTGTGGGCGCCACGCGACCAACAGTCGCAAGGGAGACTTCGGAGCCGCATGCTGCTCTTCGCGACCGCCGTGCAGGTTGGCCACGGGGCCGTGAGAGGCACTGGAAATCTTGTCGGACTTAGCCAATTTAGATGTCTCGTTTGCGGGCGGAATCGTCCGAGTTCAGCTCTCCCTGTTTCTCGATCTGCTCCGTGTAGCGCTCTAGGATTAGTTTGATCAGGGGAGCGGCGGCGTCAGCGAGACGCAGCTCCTCCTCAGTCAAACCTTCCAGCATGCTGGCCAGTTGCTTACTGCGCTCCTCGGAGAGCTTCGCGAGCTCCTCGCGCCCTTTATCAGTCAGGTCAACGCGCACACCGCGGCGGTCGCTGACATCTCGAATGCGTTCAACAAGACCCATCGTTTCAAGCTGATTCACCGCGTTGGACGCGGTTGGCATACGGATGGACTCCGTCGCCGCGATAGCAGAGATACGCATGGGGCCGTTGTCATCCAAGATCATCATGATCGAGAGCTGGGCCATACTGATGTGCGAATGCTCCGCCTGGCGGAAGTACAGCAAGTAAAGGCGAGTTAGTGGCGGCCGCAGCTGGGCCGCGATCTCCAAGGGGTTCGTGGACATACTGTTAAAAGTACATCACTAGTGCAAGAAACGGGGAAAGGTACACCTAGGAAAACAACTATGGGCGGTAGTCAGACGCGCCATTGATGAACTCCTCCAGCTGCGCTCGGGCCACGTCATCGGGCAGTTGTACTGGTGGGGACTTCATCAGGTAGCTAGAAGCGGCGTTCACAGGACCAGCGAGACCCCGGTCCAGAGCGATTTTCGCTGCGCGCACGGCGTCGATAATAATGCCGGCGGAGTTGGGGGAGTCCCACACTTCAAGCTTGTATTCCAAGTTGAGGGGCACCTCACCGAACGCAGAACCCTCCAAGCGGACATAAGCCCACTTGCGGTCATCGAGCCATTCGACGTAATCAGATGGGCCGATGTGAACATTGCGATCAGCGATCTTGCCAGCCAGCGGGCTGGTTTTGAGGTTGGAGGTCACGGCCTGGGTCTTCGAGATCTTTTTGGACTCCAAGCGCTCGCGTTCCAGCATGTTCCGGAAATCCATGTTGCCACCCACATTGAGCTGCATGGTCCGTTCCAAACGGACACCGCGGTCTTCGAAGAGTTTGGCTAGAACACGGTGGGTGATTGTTGCGCCAACTTGGCTTTTGATGTCGTCACCGACGATGGGAAGTCCCGCATCCTCGAATTTCTTCGCCCATTCGGGATCGGAGGCGATGAACACCGGCAACGCATTCACAAATGCACATCCCGCATCGATGGCACACTGGGCGTAAAACTTATCGGCTTCTTCAGAGCCCACGGGCAGGTAGGAAACCACCACATCGGCTTGGGCTTCCTTCAACGCGGATACAACGTCGACGGGCGCTTCGGCGGATTCTTCGATGGCCTCTTGGTAGTAGCGACCCAAGCCATCGTGGGTCGGGCCTCGCTTGACGGTGACTCCGGTGTGGGGAACGTCAGCAATCTTGATGGTGCAGTTGCGGGAACTTTCCATGGCCTCGGAAACGTCCTTGCCAACTTTTTCGGCATCCACGTCGAAGGCGGCAACAACTTTCACATCATCGACGTGGTACGGGCCAAATTGGGTGTGCATCAAACCCGGCACATCTTCATCAACCTTTGCTTCGGCATACCGGTGCACACCCTGAATAAGGGAGGTCGCGCAGTTACCCAAGCCGACGATGGCGATATTTACGGTATTGGAATTAGCAGGCATGGATCCCACGCTAAGTCGCCGGGCCTTGAGGGCTTGCATCGTGGCGCTGGTGTACCGATCAAGCAAGCGTGGTGTACCGATTAAGAACAGTCTCTGGGAGCCGTAGAATGCGTGTCATGGACTTGAAGCGACACGTCGTGGGCAGGGACTTGGAGCGGGCTCGGGTGCTTTCGCAGTTCCGGTCGGGGGAGCTTAGGGCTTCTGATATTTGCGACGCCACCTCGTCCCTCATCGCCTCTGCCGAGGTTTTAGGGCATCGGGCTGAGCGCTTGTGCCCTGTGTGTGGCAGCGAAAAACTGTATGACACACGGTGGATTCACGGTGAGCTATTAGGTGAAAAGTCGGGTACAGCGCGTAGTGTTAAGGAAATAGACGTTGTGCTGGAAGATTTCTCTCAAGGGCGCCTGCAGGCAGAGATGGCTGAGAACCCGGGGGAGATTACCGTGCACATCGTTGAAGTATGCCTGCATTGCAGGTGGAACTTCTTGGTTAGGGTGGAAACGTTTTCCCACTGACCACAGTGCACTCCAGTGCAGAGTAAATAGTTTTTGCAAGCGATCGGGAGCTCGACTAGTTGAGTACTGACAACCAGCCTCCACGGAATCCGAACGGGCAGGGCCGTCCTGGCCCTCGTCGATCACCACAATCGGGCGGACGTTCCTCAGGCAACGATGGCGCAGCGAGGCGCGGCCAGCCTCGTTCCAACCAGCCTCCACGCAAGGGTTCGGGCCAGCCACCACGTCGTGGCTCCGGCCAACCGCCACGGCGCGCAGCCGGGCAGGGCCAGCCACCGCGTAAACCTACTGGTCAGGGTCAGCCTGGCCAGTCAGGTCGTCCGAACCGTTCTGGCCGCCCAGGTCAGCCGCGTCCGCAGGGTAAGCAGAGTAAGCAAGCAAAACGCGGAATGCTCGCCGGATCGACGAAGACTAAGAGCCGCTCGGTGAAGAACGGGAATATCACGGTGCGTACGCGAAGGAAGGCGAGTCTGAAGGACAAATCTTTCTTGCGTAGTCTCTTGGCCGGTTTTGCCGCGCTCATGGTCGTGGCCATTGTGGTTCCACTAGTGGCATTCTTCACTGCTTACGCGGTTACTAAGGTGCCCGAGCCGGAAGAACTGGTCAACAACCAGGTCTCACACATCATGGCTATGGACGGAAAGTCCGAGTTGGCGCGAATCGTTCCCCCGGAGGGCAACCGCCAAAACGTGAAATTGGAAGAGATTCCGCTTCCCGTGCGTCAGGCTGTGCTGGCGGCCGAGGATCGCGATTACTACAACAACCCGGGCTTTTCTATCTCCGGCTACGCGCGCGCGGCCCTAGGCGCCGTCACTGGTAAATCCAGCGCTGGTGGTGGTTCGACTATTACCCAGCAGTACGTGAAAAACGCACTGGTTGGTGATGAGCGGTCGATTACCCGTAAGGCCAAAGAACTGGTGATTTCAGCGAAGATGGCTCGTGAGTGGTCCAAGGATGAGATCCTGCAGGCCTACCTCAATACCATCTACTTTGGCCGTAATGCCTACGGCATCTCGGCGGCATCGCAAGCTTACTTTGGTAAGGATGTCAATAGGCTCACCCCGGCCGAAGGCGCAGTTCTTGCGGCTTCGATCCAGGCCCCCTCGGCGCTGGATCCGTGGACTAACAAGGAGCGCGCGCAGAGCCGCTGGAATTACGTGATGGATGGCATGGTCACGACGGGGGCGCTGAAGCCGGCGGACCGTCAGGCTGCCCGCTACCCGAGGGTTAAGGACCCAGCGACCACGGCAACTACCTCTATCGCCAAAGGTTCCAATGGTCTGATTAAATCCCAGGTCGTCCAAGAACTCGCGGCAGCGGGTATCACTGAGCAGCAGGTCAATACTGGTGGTTTGAAGATCACCACGACCATTGACCCTAGGGCGCAGGCCGCTGCGGTGGAGGAAGCCAAGAACAAGCTCGATGGTCAGCCCGATGACGTGCGAGCAGCTGTGGTCTCGGTCGATCCCCGCAATGGAGGTATCCGCGCCTGGTACGGTGGCGATGATCCCGTGGGTTGGGACTTCGCTAACGCCGGCGTGCAAACGGGTTCGACGTTCAAGATCTTCGCTCTGGCGGCCTACCTCGACCAAGGGGGCAGCCTGTACGACCAATTCGATTCGTCTCCAGTGACCACGGGCAATATCACCGTGAATAACTCCGAGGGCGTGTCGTGTGGGACTTGTTCCATCGCCCAAGCGCTGAAGATGTCTCTTAACACCAGCTTCATCCGCCTGACGCAGTCGCTGAAGGGCGGACCCCAAGATGTGGCCGATATGGCTCACCGTTTGGGCGTCGCCGAAGAGCTACCGGGAATCGGTAAAACGCTGCGGGAAAAGAACGGCCCGCCGTACGAAGGTGTGACATTGGGCCAATACCAGTCGCGTCCATTGGATATGGCATCTGGCCTGGCCACGCTGACGAACGCCGGTAAGTACTACCGCCCTCACTTCGTGCAGAAGGTGGAAAACTCCAATGGCGATGTGCTGTTGGACAACTCCAAGATGAAGGGTGACCAGGTCGTGAAGGAAGACGTTGCAGATAACGTGATTTCTGCAATGCAGCCCATTGCGGCTTATTCCAACGGCAATGTGTTGGCGGGTGGTCGACCATCTGCAGCGAAGACAGGCACCGCGCAGCTGGGCGATACCGGTGAGAATAAAGATGCTTGGATGATCGGTTCCACACCGCAGCTTTCCACTGCGGTGTGGTTCGGCAACCTCAAGAACAAGCCTCTCTACAACGCAGGTGGCGGTTCGATGTACGGCTCCGGTGATCCAGCGCAGGTATGGCGCGCCATGATGGACCGCTCCTTGGATGGTCAGGAGATCCAGTCGTTCCACACGAGCGACGGCACGGAACAATCAGTGCCGGATTCCGGTACGAGCGCTGGAGGGGCAGCGGACCAGGCTCCGATTGAACAGCAAGCTCCCGCCCCCGAGCAGCCCGCTAGCCAGGCGCCAGCACCCGCGCCCGCTCCGGCGCGACCGGCCACTCCGCGTGAGCCGCAGCCGCGCCCCAACCCGGCGCCGGCACCACCACCGCCGGGTGGCAATATCGATGACCTCATTGGTGACTTACTAGGTGGCGGGGGCCGATAGAATAACCCGGCTGTCGCCTCCCGGGCCCCTTTCCCCGGCTTCCCTCTGTAGCGTGGTGGAAGGGGATTAACCGGGCCGATCACTACCGCTAGGGCCTATAATGCCCACCATGACAAAAACCCCGACGCAACTCCGCCCGCTGGAAAGCAACCGTACTAGAGTGCTTCCCTCGGTCACGGAGCCTATGGCGTCGGGGTTTGTTGATTTCATCGGCGGCAAGCCGGGTAAGCACGCCCTGATTGGCCGAGCTCGATGGTGGACTCCGCTGCGGATCCTCGTGGCGGTTTCCGGTTTGTTCCTCACTCTCGGCTACCTACAAAAGGGCCAGTGTGTGCGCACAGGCCACGGGCAAAGCGGCCCGTTTGTTGACTGGAGTGGCCACAGGCAATACACCAGCGCGTGCTACAACGACACGATCACGCTGTACCATTCCCACCGCCTGGATGAACAGGTATTTCCGTACCTAAATTCGTGGACGGGATCGGATGGAGCCGTGCGCTATATGGAGTATCCGGTCCTGTCGGGTTTATTCCAGTGGCTTAACTCGGTCATTGCGCATTTCCTCTATTCCTTGTTTAAGCCCCTGGGCATGAGTGCCGTTCCGGAGGCATCCGTTTATTTTGCGGTGAATTGCTTCTTTTTAGCCTTGGCATGGATGGCAGCGGTGGCGATCATGTCGCGCATGACAGGCAATCGGGTGTGGGACACTCTGTTAATGGCGGCTTCTCCGCTGGTCATCGTGCACGCGTTCACGAACTTTGACCTGCTGTCGGTACTGCCGGCCGTAGCCGCGATGGCTTTGTGGTTTAACCGACGCCCCGCGCTTTCGGGCGTGATGATCGGCCTAGGGATTAGTCTGAAGCTGTGGCCGGCTTTCATCGGCGGGGCCATCATCCTGTTGTGTTTGCGTAATCGCTTGTGGTTGCCGCTGGCGCGAATGTTGTCCGGAATGTTCATCACGCTAGCGGCCATCAATCTGCCGATCTACCTGCTGGCCCCGCAAGGATGGGGGGAGTTCTTCCGCCTGAATTCACAACGTGGCTGGGAGGGCTCCACGATCTACGCGGTGATCGCGCATGTGACGGGGCAGCGCGCGTGGGATGGTAATTCACCTTCAACTGCCGTGCAGGGCGTGGGCACATTCAACCTGATCACGTTTGTGTTGTTGGCGATCTGTTTGGTGGCGCTGGCTTGGCTGGTGGTTTTCAAAGCGCCCGTCACGCCGCGGTTGGGGCAGGTGGCGTTCCTTGCACTGTTAGCGTTCATGGTGACCAACAAGGTATGGAGCCCGCAGTATTCGATCTGGCTGGTCCCCATGTTGGTGCTGGCACTGCCGAGGTGGCGCCTAGTGTTCGGGTGGGCAGCGCTGGAAGCGGTCTATTGGTACGTCCGCATGTGGCAGTTTTTGCCGGCGGGGCACCGGGCGCCGGAGTGGTTGGCGGATACGATGACGGTGATCCGGTTGGGTCTGCTGGTGTTCATGGCGGTTTTAGTTATCCGTCAGATCTTGGGCAAGGACCCAGACCCGGTGCGGGAAGCGCACCGGGTGGGGTCCCAGCCCGAATTCGCAACGCTAGAAGCGCGCCCAGCCGAACCGCAACCGGACGAAGCGCGCCGGGCCGAACCGAAACAGGACGAAGCGCGCCGGGCCACCCCGCACACAACAGATACGCACCCGGACGGGGCACGCCCAGCAACAGCACACCAGGCGATGACAGATACAAGGGAGACCGAATAACTATGAGTCCGACAATGTGGGTAACGATCGGCAGTGTGCTGATCGGGTTCCTTTTCTTTGGTGCGTCCTTCGCCAGCTTCAGCACGAACAAACCACGGAAACTGGTGTGGACCTTGTTTGCCATCGCAATCGTATTCATGACGATCGTGCCAACCACGACGGCAATTTTCATTGCGACGAAGGGCTAGCACGGGCGTGCGTTTCTGATTTTGGTCCGCGCACTGTAGTCTGAATAGGTTGCTGACGCAACGACCCTCCTGCCATGCCCAAACCCGGGTATGGCCGAAAAAACATTAAGACCATAGGAGGTGATGAGGTCCGTGCGTCAATACGAGATGATGATCATCATCGACCCTTCCCAGGATGAGCGCACCGTTGCCCCGTCGCTGGACAAGTACTTGGAGATTGTCCGCAAGGAAAACGGTACCGTGGAGAAGGTCGACATTTGGGGCAAGCGTCGCCTCGAGTACCCGATCAACAAGAAGGACGAGGGCATCTACGTTGTTCTCGACCTGAAGTGTGAATCGGCTACCGTGCAGGAGCTTGACCGCGTGCTTAAGATCAACGACGACATCATGCGCACCAAGGTGCTGCGCAAGGACGTTTAAGCAGTCCTTGTAAACCGGACATTGCAAGCAATTCCACACCCAACTTCCAAGGCGAGGTAAGACACATGGCACAGGGAGACATTCCAATCACTGTGGTCGGCAACATAGTTGCTGATCCCGAGCTGCGTTTCATTCAAAATGGCGCCGCTGTGGCTAACTTCCGAGTCGCTTCCACCCCGCGCCGCTACGACTCGCAGGCGGGTCAGTACGTGGATGGCGAGGCGGTCTTCTTGACGTGCAACGTGTGGCGCCAAGCTGCGGAGAATGTTGCGGAAACCCTGCATAAGGGCGACCGCGTGATCGTCACGGGCCGTCTGCGCCAGCGTTCTTATGATGACAAGAACGGTGAGCGCCGAACGGTCATGGAGGTCGAGGTCGACGAAGTCGGTCCATCCTTGCGTTTCGCAACCGCACAGGTGAACAAGGTTTCCCGCGGTGGCGGCCAGGGTGGATTCAACCAGGGTGGTCAAGGCGGCTTCGGCGGTAACGCCGGTGGCGGCCAGGGCAGCCAAGGTGGCTTCGGCGGTAACTCTGGGAATCAGGGTGGCCAGGCTCCACGTGGCAACCAGGGTGGTTTTGGAGGCCCACAGGGTGGGCGCGACAACGGTGGCAATCAGGGCAACCAAGGATTCAGCGGGCGTAACGCCGCGATGGATGACCCATGGAACTCTGCACCGCAGTCCGGTTTTGGTGACGGCGATGATGAGCCGCCATTTTAGAAATTAATCACTAAAACGAGTCAACTCCACGCACAACGAAAGGTTGGATCATGAAGCTGATCCTTACCGCCACCGTTGACAACCTCGGTGTCCCAGGCGACATCGTCGAGGTCAAGGCTGGCTATGGACGTAACTACCTGCTTCCACGCGGCTACGCAATCGTTGCTACCCGCGGCGCTGAGAAGCAGATTGAGGGCATCAAGCGTGCCCAGGAAGCACGCGCGATCCGCGACTTGGATCACGCGCGCGAGGTTAAGGCTGAGCTCGAGGCTCTGTCCGGTGTGAGCATCCCAGTTCGTACTTCTGAGGCAGGCAAGCTGTTCGGCTCCGTTACCGTTGAAGACATTGCAGCTGCAGTGAAGAAGGCCAACGGCCGTTCCTTGGAAAAGAAGAGCATCAAGCTGGGCAAGGGACAGATCAAATCCACCGGCATGTACTCTGTCGAGGTCAAGCTGCACTCTGATGTCGTTGCAAACCTCAACTTCGAGGTTGTAGCCGAGTAATTCGGGTCGCTGCCTCTTTGTACTTTTATGTGGGACGACGCCTAGACAACGCCGTCCCAGTCGCTGCCTAGCACCCAGCTAGCGCCTAGACAACGCTGTTGCTGGGGACCTCCGTGGCGTCGGATAAAAATGCCGGCGCGTAGACACCGCCAAAAGGCGCCACTGCGGGTGAGAAAGCATATGGTACGGAGATCACGAGAGTGATTCCAAGGGGCAAGGTGTGTAACACACCGTACGACTCGTGGCTTAAGAACACTTACCTAGAGACATAAGACATATCTAGACAACAGCACCCAAAGAAGGGGCCTGGCTAGTTCCGTGCACGTTAATGGCGCGGAGACCAGCCGGGCCCCTTCTTTTCTCCTCGGGGAGTCCGTATGGCGGGGTCTGCAGATGTGGTCTAACCCGTGATGCGGGGCCTCGGGGCGGGTTCCCTGCCCGCACCCAGGACAGGCTGTAACGGGCCTTAGCCCGGCATGACTAGTGTTTCCGCGCCACCTCCACCTTGTCCGGCAGCAAGCGGAGCAGTCGCAGCGATTGCGGCATCCCCGAAGGCCATATCCACTGTGTTATCCGCTCCCAGGAATGTGCGGCGTTCCCGGATGTAGTCGTGCTCCATGCGCCACGGATCGCGGGCCGCCTGCCGTGGCAGGTCGCCCACTGAGCGCACGATGTAACCAGATTCCATCTCCAGCATGGGGAGGTTTGCCTGCAGGTCGTCAGGGAGTACAGGGCAGGCGAAAGCCTCGCCGCGCTGTTCCATGTCCTTCCACAACTGGACTAGGTAACGCGAGGTCATATCGGCGCGTAGGGTCCACGATTGGTTCAGATATCCGATGGTGTAGCTGAAATTCGGGATCCGGTTTGCCATCATGCTGCGGTAAGCCACCATGGATTTGGTGGGTACGTCAGTGCCGTCCACGCTGAATCCCGCATTACCGAACGCCTGCAGCTGCAGGCCGGTGGCCGTGATGATGATGTCGGCGGGGAGCGTGGTGGCGTCGGTGAGAAGAATGCCTGTGGCTTGGACCTGGTCGATAACCCCCGTAACCACTGAGGCGCCGCGCTGCACGGCTCGGAAGAAGTCCCCTCCAGGTGATTTACATACGCGTTGATCCCATGGGCCGTAGGGCGGGGTGAAGTTCCGTTTGATTTCCTCCGCACCGATGTAGGCGCGGTTCATTGCCCAGAATGCGCCCTTGGCGATGGTGGGGAATGTTTGGCACAGGTGGTATTGCGCCATGTCCCGTACGATATGTCCGGAGCGCGCGATGCGCCCGGCGAGCTGACCGCGGCGACCCTTCGAGCCGATGATCGCGCCGGTGACGGTGCTGATCATGTCGGTTTCCGGCAGGGGAGCGATGTAGGTGGGGGTGCGCTGCAACATCGTGGTGTTGGCCCCCATGGCGTGCAGTGCGGGCAAGAGCGTGATGGCGGTGGCCCCGGAGCCAATGATGATGACGTTCTTTCCGCGTACATCTACGTCTTCCGGCCAGCGCTGGGGGTGGATGACTGTGCCCTCGAAGTTCTCTAATCCCGGAATCTTCGCGGTGAACCCTGCGCTGTGTTTATAGTAGCCCGCGGCGAAATGCAGGCGCCGCGTGTAAACGGTGTGCCCTTTGTCTTCTTTATTGACGCCCCGCAGGGATCCTTCTGCGTTATTGCTGCGGGGCGGGCCCTCCACTACATCGACTTCCCATAGGCCCAGCGCGGAGTTGAAGTTACTGTGGCGGACCCATGTACTGAGCGTAAGCCGGTCCAGAGCCCCAGCCTGAGCGGCTGCCTGGCGAACGTGTTCCTTGATTCGCGCTCCTGAGCCGAGCGTTCCTTGATGGGGCCAACGTTCGAAGGGGAAGGAGAAGGTGGCCATGTCCGAATCCGAGCGGATTCCGGGGTAAGTAAAGGTGTTCCACGTGCCACCCACATCGGAGTTGGAATCGACGATGGCCCAGGACCAATCGGGGAAGTTTTTAGCTACGTGGTGGGCGAGATCGATGCCGGAAATGCCTGCGCCCACGATGAGTAGGTCCAGTGGGTTGTCCGGGGAGGTGTTGTGCGGAAGAAGCAGGGTTTCCAGTGTTGTGGCTGCGTGGTTGGGGTTGCGGGATTCGGGCTGCGAATTCGTCATATCTTTAGGTTTAGTATACAAAATCGTATGAGGCGGGATTTTGGCTGAATCGGGGTTGACATGGGCAAAGAGGTAGCCTGTGGAAAACGAGGGCGGACCGGTGAGCTATCGGGGAAATGGAATCTTAATTGGGTGACCAGTAGGTATAAAAAAGTCAAAATCTCACGATGCAGTTAACACATGTGACGAAAGTTATCCACCGGGGGGTTTGTTGCTGGGTCAACCTCAAAAAGGCCCCTGAGCTGCAGGAACGTGCGAACGCGCTGGTCAGGGGGGTGTTTATACACAAGTTATCCACAGGCTGAGCTGGGGAAAGAGGTGTTGTTCACATATCTTCCACAGAGTTATCCCCAGACCCCTGTGGATAACTCGCTTTCAAGGGGGTGTGAGTGGGTTCGGAATTGCTGCCGGTTGGGGTGCGGGAGGGTTGTGAGTTCGGGTGGGTGGGGTCTGCCGGTTGGGGTGCGGGAGACCTGTGAACCCACGAGGGTTACTAGTTCGGTATACGGGTCTGCGCACTATGGTTGAACGCATGAGCCCACAGAATCCAGACATCAACTTCGACGATATTCCGTTACCTGACGAACCCCCAATGGAACCCGGTGATTTCAGCATGGGCGCGGGCAGCTCGAATGATGCCTTTCAAGGTGGCAAACGCTCCGGTGGATTCAAACGCAATTACCGTGAGCAGGTTCAAGATGCGGGGCGGGAAATGCCACAGAACATCGGCGCCGAACAAGGTGTGCTAGGCGGCATGATGTTGGATAAGGATGCGATCGCCGATGTGGTCGAGATCCTCTCTGGTGATGATTTCTATCGTCCTGCGCACAAGACCATTTTTGAAACCGTGTTGCGGCTTTATGGCGAGGGCAAGGAGGTGGATCCGGTTATCGTCGCGGGGTATCTGGACCGCGACGGTGTGCTGGAGGCCGTGGGCGGGGCTCCGTACTTGCATAGCATTTTGGCGAAAACTCCCACCAGCGCCAACGTGGGGTACTACGCTGCGCTCGTTAAAGAAAAGTCCACACTACGCAGGCTTGTCCATGCAGGTACGCGCATTGTGCAGCTGGGCTATTCCGGTATCGAGGGTGCTGAAGTTGCCACGGTGGTGGATAACGCTCAGCAGGAAATGTTTTCCATCACGAACGAGTCGGCCAGCGAGGATTACGAAATCTTCGAGGCGCTCCTAGAATCCACGATGGACGAAATCGAGGATCTGAGTTCGGGTGGGCAAGCGAAGGGGATCGAGACGGGATTCCGGGATCTTGACGACCTAACAAACGGTCTCAGTGGTGGGCAAATGATTATTGTTGCCGCCCGTCCCGGCGTGGGTAAGTCCACGTTGGCTTTGGACTTCATGCGCAGCGCGTCTATCCGTCAAGGTAAGGCTTCAGCTCTATTCAGTTTGGAAATGAGCAAGTCTGAAGTCATGATGCGTATCTTCTCCGCCGAGGCGGATGTGCGCCTGTCCGCCATGCGCGGCGGAAAAATGGATGATGAGGATTGGAATCGGCTTACCGCCCGCATCGGCGAGATTGCCGAAGCGCCAATCTATATCGATGATTCACCCAATCTGACGATGATGGAGATTCGTTCGAAGGCGCGGCGCTTAAAGCAACAGGCGGATCTTTCGCTCGTCGTGGTGGACTACCTTCAGCTGATGTCGTCCGGTAAGCGCGTGGAATCGCGCCAGCAAGAGGTCTCCGAATTCTCGCGTCAATTGAAGCTATTGGCCAAGGAAGTCAACGTTCCAGTGATCGCTATTTCGCAGTTGAACCGTGGTGTGGAATCGCGTGGCGAGGATGCTTTGCCCAGGGTCTCTGACCTGCGTGAATCTGGTTCACTGGAGCAGGATGCAGATATGGTTATGCTGATTCACCGTCCTGATTCGCAAAACCGCGATCACGAACGCCAGGGGGAGGCAGACATCATCCTAGCCAAGCATCGTGGTGGCCCCATCGGTACGGTGACGGTGGCTCACCAATTGCAGTTCTCTAAGTTCAGTGACATTGCGCGCGATATTGCGCCGATGCCGTAGAGGTACGGCAATCGCCGTGCCAGGGTATAAGCCTCTTTAGGCTCGGTCGTTTTCAAACTGTGCGGCGAGCTTGCGCAGAATGCGTTGAAGGTCTTCGCTGTCGCGCTGATCCAACTGATCGAAGAAGGAATCTTGCACGCACTTTACGTGACCGGGGGCAGCGGTTTTGATCGCCTCCATCCCCGCCGGTTCGATGACCACAAATGCACCGCGACCGTCTTCGGCGCAGGACTCGCGGCGCACAAGTCCGCGTTTGGCCATGCGAGTGATCTGATGGGATAGCCGCGAGCGATCCCATTGCAGGGCCTCCGCTAAAGCTGCGATCCGTTCGCGCCGCTGGGGATGTTCCGATAAGGGCACCAGAACTGTGTAGTCAGCCAAAGAGAGGTCAGAATGACGTTGCAGCTCGCGGGCCATGGTGGCGTCGATACGAGAAGTAACAAAGATCCAGTCGCGCCAGGTAGCTTGTTCGGCGGCGGTGAGCCAGCGAGGCGCTTGTTCTGGCGTGGGCGCAGAACCGGAGGGGTTACGTGGCGCGAGGTGAGAATCGAGGGTGTTCTGCTGCGATGTGGGGGTTGGATCCGGCATGGGTACTTCCGTCGTGGTTATTTCGGGAACGACTGATGTCTGGAGTGAGTTTGATGTGTCTAGCAAAATTATCACCATAGAGCAGGTTGAGAACCAAAATTGGACGCGACTATTACACCACATCAACCGCTTTGTTGACACATCACCTACTGTTGTGTAGGTTAGTGACATGACAGCGAATGAGGCGCTACACTCGAGGGCGGGTGGCCTACCGCTGTTGATGAATAACTCAATGTAAACACCAAACGAAAGGTCTAACCATGTCTGACTTCAGCAAGTACGCAGGTAACTACACCATCGATTCCGACCACTCCGAGCTGGGTTTCACCGCACGCCACGCAATGATTACCAAGGTTCGCGGTAACTTCGACGAGTTCAGCGGCACCGTTTCCGCGAACGAAGACTTTAGCAACGTCTCCATCAATGTGGAGATCAATACGGGTTCCATCAACACGAACAACACCGATCGCGATAACCACCTGCGCTCCGGTGATTTCTTCGAGACCGAGGCCCACCCACAGATCACCTTCGTTTCCAACGAAGCTAAGCCACTGGATGAGGACACTCTGCGCGTTACCGGTGACCTGACCATCAAGGGTGTTACCAAGCAGATCACCATCGACTTCGACTTCAACGGTGAGGCTACGGATCCATGGGGACAGACCCGTGTTGGCTTCGAAGGTGAGACCACCATTAACCGTCGCGACTTTGGTCTGACCTGGCAGACCAAGCTGGATAACGGCGGCGTGCTGGTTTCCGAGAAGATCGGCCTGAAGTTCGACCTCTCCCTCGTAAAGCAGCAGTAAGTTCTGCCGGAACCCTCATTACTTCGATCAGAGGTAGGGTTCTGAGCGCGGAATTTGTAGGCTAGAGGGGTGACTAGCCCCTCTGTAGCAACACAACCGACCCTGCCCCGGCAATACCTTTGGGTATTTGCCGGTGGCATGGTCGGTACTTTTGCGCGTTGGGTGCTGTCCACGGCGCTGCCGCGCGTATCTCTCGCCCCCAGCTCTGGCAACTATCTATGGGACATCTGGGGGCTGCCAGGGCTGTCGCTCATGCTGTGCAATGCCGTAGGGGCCGGGATGCTCGGTGCGCTGGTGAGTATGTACCCGAATGGGAACTCCAAGGCGCGCGTGCTGTGGGGAACCGGTGCGCTGGGGGCGTTTACTTCCTTCAGCGCGTTGGCTTCGGTGGCCGCTGGACTAGAAGCGAGCTCTGCGCAGCTGCGCGCTGGTTTGACCGCCATACCCACGTTTGCGGAGGTCGCAGGCGGGTTTTGCTACTGCATCGCCAGCTTGTTGGTCGGGGTGATCGCTGCGCTAGCGGGGCGCGTGTGGGGCGCGGGTATTCGTGGCACGCAGGTGGTGCACCAGGTGCCGCAGGGCACGCAGGCCAGCCAGGCGCCACAAGCCACGCACACCAGCACAGCACCGCAGGCACCCTCACCCGCACCCTCACCCGAGACCGAGGCCGAGGCCGGCACCGACGGGCAGCGCTCATGAACTCTCTGTTGGAAATTTTCGCCGTGATGATCGGCGGTGGCTTGGGCGCAATCACTCGTTTTGCGGTGGATCGCAGACTGAAGTCCTCCCGCGTGGGGATGTCGCCCCTCACCAGCCTCACGGTGATCAACGTGGCAGGCAGCGCGGCCCTCGGGCTGCTTCTGGGTGCGACTTACGTTTTCACGGGCATGACTCCCTTGGCCAGTCAGGGTGAATCGCTACCCAAAGCCAGTAGCTACAACTCAACCGTCGCTTTGCTGATCACCTTTTGGGGCACGGGCTTCTGCGGTGGGTTCACTACTTTCTCAACTGCGATAGTCGAGGCGCTGCCCCCGCGCTTTCGCTCTTTAATCGACGCCACGCCGAACCTCAATCACCCAACCTCTGGACCCTCGCGCTGGGTGGGCATGCGACAACTGGTGGTGATGACCGCCGCCAGCATCGTGGCCGCTCTTTTGGGCTACGTGGCAGCGTTGCTGATCATGTCGCCCTAGGGCGCCTTGGTTCTACTTTTTCGCGGTCACCCAAATGTCGATCTCCGCGTATACAGGTTCGTTGCCGGCAGCATCCTCAAAGTGAATAGTCACCGTGAGCGTCTGGCCACCGGATTCCCGCGTGATCTGGGAGAAATCGGGGAGGTCGGCGCTGGCGCGAGCGGTGAGCCCACCCTTGGACTTCGTACGGTATTCCGTGCGCATGCCCTTGGGCAGCCAGCGGTGGGTGTTCGGCAAGGAGGCCTCCGCCAGCATGCCCATGGCGAACTCGGCCGCGTTGCATGCCGCGATGGCATGGAAGGTCTTGATGTGGTTGTTGACCAACCACCACTTTGGCACCTTGACTTCGGAGTATCCGGGGTGCATTTCCTGCAGGCGAGGCAATACCGTGGAGAAGTAGGGGGCTTTCAGGGAAACCGCGGCCGAAAACAGCGCCTTGCCACCCGGCTTCTTGGAAAGTTTTTTATACATGCGGAAGACGGGGGAGGGGTTCGTGTTGGCGTCGAACTGGGAAGAAGTAGGAGAAGAAGAAGTAGTCATAGAAAAACAGTAAACGATTCGTGGGGAATAAACCGGCTCTTGCGTATCGTTGGGTCTACTAGAGCAAAAAACTAGTGAATCGACAACGAAAGGACCCTTTAACTATGGCAACGATTGAGGTTACCGGCGAGAACTTCCAGGACACCGTTTCTCAGGATGGCATCGTGCTACTGGATTTCTGGGCAGATTGGTGTGGCCCTTGTAAGCGTTTTAGCCCAATCTTCGAGGATGCATCCGAAAAGAACCCGGATGCCGTGTTCGGCAAGATTGATACCGAGGCCAACCAGGAGCTTTCCGCAGCTCTTCAGATCCAGTCCATTCCAACCCTGATGGTTTTCCGCGACGGTATTCTGCTGGCGCGTGAATCCGGCTTGCTGCCTGGCGAGGCGCTTAATGACCTCATCTCCCAGGCGAATCAGCTGGATATGGATGAGGTCCGCAAGCAGGTAGAGGCTCAGAACGAGCAGGGCTAGCTTGGCCTAATGGGCTAGTTTTGCCGAAAGACAATCCCGCTGTTGTGTTTGACAGCGGGATTTCGCTTGTGGGCTTTGGGTTTTGCCAGGGCGGGGTCGGTTTGTGGGCTTTGGGTTTTTGCCAGGGCGGGGTTGGTGGCCGGGACGGGGTTGGTGGCCCGGCAGGGGGGTGGGCAGGGTTAGAAGGTTTTCGCGTCGATCACAAAGCGGTAGCGGACATCCGACGCCAACACGCGCTCATAGGCCTCGTTGATCTGATCGGCAGCGATCAATTCGGCCTCGGCCGTAATGCCGTGCTCGGCGCAGAAATCCATCATCTCTTGGGTTTCGGCAATGCCGCCGATCATTGAACCGGCTAGGGACTTGCGGCCACCGACAAGTTGGCCTGCGCCAAGCTGCATCTTTTCCGGGGGGAAGACCTAACATCACCATCGTGCCGTTGCGGCGGAGCATCTGCATAAAGGGTTCGACGGGCATCGGAGCAGAGACCGTATTGATGATGAGATCTAGGCTGTTGCGGTGGGGCTTGTAGAAGTCCTCCTCCGCAGTAGCTACATAATCAGAGGCGCCGAATCTCTTGCCATCTGCTTGTTTGGATAGGGAGTGGCTAAATACAGTGACCTCGGCGCCCATGGCCTTGGCGATCTTTACGGCCACGTGGCCCAATCCACCCATTCCAACCACACCAACGCGTTGGCCAGGGCCCACACCCCAGTGCTTCAGTGGGGAGTACGTGGTAATGCCAGCGCACAATAGTGGGGTGGCAGCCGCTGCAGCGGGATCGTCGAGGTCCGCGAAGGCCGCCGGGATCTTAATCAGGAAGTCCTCGCGACACACAATGTGGGTGGAGTAGCCACCCTGGGTGATCGAGCCATCATGGCGATCGACACCGTTGTAGGTTCCGGTGGAACCATTCTCACAGTAGTTTTCATCGCCTTCGTTGCACGCCGAGCAGTCACCGCAGGAATCGACAATGCAGCCGATGCCAACAACATCGCCAACACTGAATTTGGTCACCGCAGGACCCACCTCGCGGATAGTTCCGATGATCTCGTGGCCGGGGGTCATGGGGAAGTTCTCATGGGGCCAATCGCCGTTAACGGTATGGATATCACTGTGGCAGATTCCCGCCCAGCGAATTTCCAATAGGCAATCGTCTGCGCGCAGATCGCGCCGGGTGATGGTTCCTTTTTCCATGGGTGCGCCAGCAGCGGGCGCGGTATAGCAAGCAACGTCCATAGCCTCCGACTGTACGCCGGATGGGAAAGGCAGGTCTGTAGCGCACGGCCCGGGGTTGCTGGGTTGGGGTTTTTGGGTCGAGCGGTTCGTTTCCGTTGAGCGGCACAGCCCGGGGTCGCTGGGTTGGGGTCAGGTGGGCTGCGCGTGCGTAAGGCCCGCACGACGGCGGCAATCGCCGTACCATAGACGTCAGTAGTGTTTGGCCCCGAGACAAATTGGGTCCTTATGCCCTGTTTATCGGGCGTGGGGACAACACAATGTGGCCAGAACGAAACGCAAACACCGCCGAATTGACCGCACAACTACTGGGAGTGATCCTCATGGCTAATCCGTTTTCCAAAGGTTGGAAGTATCTGATGCAATCGATGGATACAAAGATTGAAGAAAACGCGGATCCCCATGTGCAGATTCAGCAGGCCACGGAGGCTTCTAAGCGGCAACATCAGGAGATTACTGAGCGGGCAGCTGCCGTCATTGGTAACCGCAACCAGCTGGAGATGAAGCTTCATCGCCTGCAGCAAGATATTGCGAAGTTGCAGGATAACGCGCGCATGGCTCTGCAGCAGGCGGATAAGGCTGCGGGTGAAGGTAACCAGGCTAAAGCGCAGGAGTTGAATAACACCGCGGAGGTCTTCGCTTCCCAGCTGGTTTCCGTGGAGCAGCAGTTCGAGGAGACCAAGCAGCTGCACGCGGGTGCCGTGGAAGCCGCGAAGCAGGCAGAACAGCAGCAGAAACAATCCGCTGCGCGCTTGGAAGAGCAGCTTGCCCAGATCAACCAGCTGCGTAGCCAGGCAGATCAGGCGAAGATGCAGGAAATGACGTCCCGTTCTATGCAAGAAATGCAGGGAATCCAAGCTGATGACAGCGTTCCAACGCTCGATGGTGTGCGCGAGAAGATCGAACAGCGCTACGCCAATGCCCTGGGATCTCAGGAGCTTGTTGAAGGTTCTGTTCAGGGGCGGATGCAGGAAATTTCCGCAGCTGGCCACGACGTGAAGGCAACCTCGCGCCTTGACCAGATTCGTGCGGAGCTGGGCGCTGGCAAGTCTGACACGAAGGATTCTGCGAACCGGCAGTTGAGCGCGGGTGGGAACAACGAACTCACGGAGGGGCGGGACGGCAAAGAACAGGACGCCGGCGACTAGGCCCAGGACGGCTACTGGCAAGGGAGTCGAACGCCCGTGGCGCTGCCGAAGACCAGCGGCTCGGGCTGGCCACAGCTAGGACAGCCTTGGGGCTGGGCGCGAGGCGGCGTGTTCGCAGCACTTCCAGTATTAGGGTCGCATCCATAGCTAAGCTATCCTTGTTCTCTTTCCTAGTTTCCTTTCCAATTGAACGGCTTAGTATATGACTACCGCCCCGAAAACTAACTCCACGCTCCTCATCGGCGTGCTGGTCGCCGCTGCTTTTGTGGTAATTCTCAACGAGACCACCTTGGCGGTCGCACTGCCTGCGCTCATGAGCACCTTCGAGGTCAGCGCGGACACCGCGCAATGGTTGACCTCGTCATTTATGTTGACCATGGCCACTGTCATCCCCATGACGGGCTACATCATGCAGCGCTTCACGTTGCGCGCTATCTACATCGCCGCGCTCGTCGCTTTTCTGGCGGGCACGGTCCTAGCCACATTCGCGCCGATCTTCCCCATCCTTCTTGTGGCCCGCATCATTCAGGCCACGGGAACTGCTCTGGTCATCCCGTTATTGATGACAACCATCATGCGCCTCATCCCCGTCGAACGTCGCGGTTCCGTCCTCGGTTACGTCACCGTCGTCATCGCGGTGGCCCCGGCATTGGGCCCCACCTTCTCGGGCATCGTTTTGCAAACACTTAGCTGGCGGTGGATCTTTGGCCTCATGATTCCGTTGGTGCTGGTGGCGCTGGGCGTCGGTGTGGCTTTGGTGAAAAACTTCGAAGAGCCAACCAAGCCCTACCTGGATGTGCCGTCGGTGCTGTTGGCGGCGCTGGGCTTTTCGGCCACGTTGTATGGATTGGCGGGGTTTTCCCAGCTCGCGGAGGGGCTGCCGGTCGGTCGGTTACTTTGGTTGCTGTTGGGTTTGGTGGGGCTGTTTTTCTTTTTCCGACGCCAAGCGCTCCTCGGCCGCGAATTCCGCAACCAGGAATCGTCCCGGGAACCGCTTCTTAATCTGGAACCGCTGGGTGTGCGGGAGTACACGGTCAGCATGACGATGATGTTGTTCAGCTTCTTCATGCTTTTTGGTTTCATTATCCTCATGCCGATCTTCGCGCAGCAGGTCCTAGGATTGTCCCAGGTCGCGACCGGTCTGGTGACTTTGCCGGGCGGCTTGTTGATGGGGTTGATGGGGCCCATGGTGGGGCGGTTATACGATTCGAAGGGGGCTCGGCCGCTCATCATTCCGGGGTCTTTCCTGTTGGCGGTTTCCCTGCTGGGGCTGGCGCTGTTCCGGCAAACGCATGCGTTGTTCGGGTGGATCAGCGATGACCATCTGAGCTACCAAGTGCAGCTGATTGTCCTGTCCCTGGTGCTGCACTTGGGGCTGGCGCTGCTGTTCACACCGCTGATGTCTAACGCGCTGGCGGCTGTGCGTGACGAGATCGCCTCGCACGGGCAGGCTATCCTCAACACGTTGCAGCAGGTGGCGGGCGGTGCGGGTACCGCGGTTTTCATTGCGCTGATGACTGTGGGGGCGGGCGTGGCGGCGAAGTCTGATCCGGGGAAGCCCGCCGCGGACGTGCTGGAAAGTGGCATCCATATTGCGTTTATGGTGGCCGCGGTGGCTTCCGTTGTGCTGTTCGTTTTCACGTTGATAGTGCGGATTGATGTGCGGCACCATGAGCCGCACACGGTTAGTCACGGGGCGGAATAGCGGGGTGACGCGGCGGGGCGGTGTGGCTGTGTGGCTGAGCGGTTGGGTGTGGCTGGGTTACGGGTTGGAATAGCGGGGTGACGCGGCGGGGCGCCACACTGTTCTGGTTTGGCCGGGGTTGGGTGGTGTGGCACCACCGTTGCACCAGGATCCTTCGTGGCAACGCTCTTTTTCTTGGATTCCGGACTCCTTTTAAACCCCTGCGCAGTGGGGCCCGGAATCGGCCTCCACTTCGCACCGGACTGGGCGCTGACTCCTCCGGCGCGGCTTCACGCCGCGCCGTGGAACAGGAGCCCGCCGGAGGCGGGCCTCCTTTTCTTTTTAGATCAACGGTTTCATCTGTACGTGAAGTCCACTTGGGGCCACTTTTCCATCACTTCGTTTGCTCCACTTCTTGCTCCTGGTTCCGGCGCTTCCGTGCACCTCGATCTTGCGCTGGGGCGGGCCGTACTGTGATGATCTGCCGCGGCGGGCCGGTTCTGTGACGGTGTGTTGTGGCGGGTGTTTTGGTCGTTTCATTCTGCTTTTCGCGCATGGGGGCGACTGGGGTGGCCTTGGGGAGGTGTGCATGTCGATGTTGCAGAATGAGATGTGCGGTTGGGGTGTGTTTCGTTCTGCTTATTCGGCATGTGTTCGTGAAGCAGAGTGAGATGCGCGTTGTGGCGGGTTTTTCGGTCGTTTCATTCTGCTTCGCTGACTTTGAGGTGGGGGCGGCGGGTGTTTTGGTCGTTTCATTCTGCTTTTCGCACATGGGGGCGCATGAGGTGGCCTTGGGGAAGTGTGCATGTCGATGTTGCAGAATGAGATGTGCGTTTCGGGGTGTGCTTTGGTCGTTTCATTCTGCTTCGCTGACCTTGAGGTGGGGGCGGCGCGTGTTTCGGTCGTTTCGTTCTGCTTTTCGCGCCTGGGCGACCTTCATCCCATCCCCGCTCCCATCCCCACCCCACCTTCATCCCCCGGCCTCGCCCCTCCTTCGGGCGGATAAGTTGCTTGGTGCCAGCATCACACCTTGCACTACTTGGCGTTGCGCTCCGCGGTGACGGTGAAGCCGTTATCGTGCAGTGCTTGCGCGATTTCCTTGAGAGCATCCGCATCTGCCTGCTGGTCGAAGGACTCGGCCAAGGAGATGAAAGCGGTCTTATCATCCACAAAGTTCACTTCTACCAGGTCGTGCCCGGCCTTCGTCTCCTGCTCCTCAATCACGCGTTCGGCGGCAGCCTTGGCGTCGCCCGAGACAGGCTTGGTATCAGTTGCGGGAACTGTGACCTTGTCAGCATCCTTGGCGCCTTCGGTGTTCGCTGCGCCTGCCGTACCGCCGCCGTTCGCCGCGCCTTGGGCACCCGCGCGCTCAGCTCCTTCAGGCTTGTCGGCGCCGTCCGTACCTAGCGCAGAATCTTCATCCGCGTCCTCACTTGGAGCGGTACTCGTCGCAGCATCGGGCTTCTTGGCTTGTCCGGTCGCGTCCGCAGCATCGGCCTCACCCTCACTTGGGGCGGTGCTCGTCGCAGCATCGGCCTCACCCTTACCCGCGGAAGGCTCGGGAGTGACGGTGGACTCGCCCGAACTCAACAGCTCCGATGCCGAACCCGCCAACTGCTCGAGATCTTGGGGCAGCTCTGCACCTTCAGCGGAGCCCGCCGCCTCACTATCGCCTGGCAGCAAACCGGGGAGGTACGCCAGCAGGTCCGCGATGGAGCCCACAACCTCGTTCGGCTCGCCGGGCTTCTTCGTTTCGCCGGGTTTCTTGGTCTTTCCTGGCTCTTCCTTTCCTGGCTCTTCAGCATCGGTCGTTGCAGCCGGTTCGTCGGCGGTGGCTGGCGCATTTTGCGCGGCAGGGGCCGGCGTTGGAGCTGCGGTGGCTACCCCGTTCAGGCTGGCGGCGGACAGGCCCGTGATTACTGCGGTGGCGACAGTGCGACGGATCTTCATGCTTTTCAAAACCTTTCTTCGTGAGTGCGGCTCGTCGTTGTCCTGTTGAACAACGTTTGGCTACAGTAAGTCGCCTTTTCTTTACGACGCCACCCCGTCCAGCACTTTCCGAGTACCCTATGGGGCGCCGGTGAAGTTCTAATACGGTTCCGGACAGTTTCCCCCAAGGTCGCGAAAACCCGCAGTTGGGAAAGAAACTGCGGGTCAGTGTGGGTGAGCTAGGAAGTTGTGTGCACCGGGCACCGAGCGCATCAGCTACTGCGCGTGGCCGAGCTCCGCGTGCTCGGGGATCCGCGCCAGCATGATCGAACGGGTTGGATGAGTTGCTGCGCGTGGCCGAGCTGCGCGTGCCTGGGGATCCGCGCCAGCGCGGGCGGGTTAGATCGGCAGCTTGCGCAAAATCGGCAGTGGCAGGTGCTTGAGCACCAGCATGATCGGGCGGAATAGTGGGTGAACCCAGATGACCGTCTTGCGGTTATCCACTCCCTTGGCAATCGCGCGTGCGACGGCTTCCTTGTCCACGGTCAGCGGGGCGTCGTCCAAATCCTTGGTCATGTTGGTACGGGCCTGACCCGGCCGCACGGTCAGAACTCGCACGCCGGTATCGCGAAGGGCCTCGCCCAGCATGCGGTAGAAGCCATCCAGCCCGGCCTTCGCGGAGCCGTAGACGAAGTTGGAGCGGCGAACCATCTCACCCGCGACGGAGGAGAACGCCACGATTTGGCCGTGGCCTTGCTTCTTCATGTGCTCGGCAAGCAGCACGCCCACGCTGACGGCACCGGTGTAGTTGACCTGCACGGCCTGCACAGCCAACTTTTGGTTCTGCCACTGCTGCTCGTTATCACCCAGCAGGCCGAATGCCACGATGGCGATGTCGATGTCGCCATCGGCCCAGATTTTGTCGAACACGGCGGGGTGGGAGTCGAAGTCGAGGGCATCGAACTCTACCGTGGTGACCTCGGAGGCGCCGGCGGTGTTCATGCGCTGTTTAGCTTGGGCGAGGTCTTCGCCACCACGGGCGGCGAGCACGACGCGGGCGGAACCGCGGGTGAGGAATTCCTCGACAACGGCTAGGCCCATATCCGAGGCGCCGCCGAGTAGCAGGATGCTTTGGGGTTTGCCCACTGCGTCGATCATGGTTGAGGTTCTCCTTTGAGATGTAATTACGAGCGTGCGAAAGAAATTCGAGTATTGAATACGAGCGTGCGAAAAAGCTCTAAGAGCCCCAGCGCCCTAGAGCTCCAAGCGGCGCGACATATCGGAGGCGAACACACCGGTGGGGTCGATGTTGCGACGGGTTTCCAACCAACCGGGCAAGCCCGGGTACATCTTGTGGAAGTTCTCCGCGGACGTGCGGGATTCCTTTGCCAAGTACAACCGGCCACCGAATTCCATCACGCGGCGGTCCAAGTCATCCAAGAATTTGCCCAAGCCCGGCTTAATGGGGAAGTCCACACACACGTTCCAACCCGGCATCGGGTAGCTCAGCGGCGCGCGGTTTCCTTCGCCGAACAGCTTGAACACGTTCAGTGCAGAGTAGTGACCCGACTTTTGAATATCGCGGATGATCTGCTTGAACGGCTCCACAGCCTCGGTAGGAACCACGAACTGGTACTGCAAGAAGCCCTTGGATCCGTAGCCACGGTTCCATTCACCGATCAAATCGAGTGGTTGGTAGAACTGGGTGAGGTTTTGCACCTGGTTGCGGTATTCACCGGACTTCAACCACCACAGTTCGCCAATCGCAACCATCGACAGTTTGTTCATGGTGAAGTTCGGGAAGATGTCCGGCACCGTCATCAACTGCGGTGCGTTGAACTTCAGGGGGTTTTTCGCCAGCTTTGGGGACAGTTCCTTCAGCTGATCCAGAGTGGCCAGGGAACCGCGAGAAATCGCGGCACGGCCGAGCTTCGGCGCAGGGGAAATCGCATCGAACCACGCGGAGGAGTATGTGTAATTGTGCTCGGACCCATCGGAGTGAAATTCGATGGTCTCGTCCAACGTGTGGGTCATATCGCCATCGGCGATGAAGTACGCGGTCTCCGTGCGCGTCATGTTGATCTGCGCGCGCAGGACGATGCCGGTCAGGCCCATGCCGCCCACGGTGGCCCAGAACAGCTCACCATTGGGATCATCTGGGCTGCCCTCGGGCTCGAGGTGAAGCACGCGACCGTCGGCAACCAGCAGCTCCATGGACTTTACGTGGTTACCGAAAGAACCCGCGGAGTGGTGGTTTTTGCCGTGAATATCCGGCCCAATCGCACCACCGATCGTCACTTGGCGCGTACCTGGCAACACGGGAACCCACAAGCCGTAGGGCAGCGCGGCCTTCATCAACTGGTCTAGGGTGACGCCCGCATCGACATCGACCACGGCCGTGTCTGGGTCAATGTTGTGGATCTTATTGAGGGCCTGCATGTCGATGACAAGACCGCCACCGTTCATCGCGGGATCGCCATAGCTGCGGCCCATGCCACGCGCGATCACACCACGTTGCAGGTGGGAAGGCTTATCCGCGTTTGAATCCGCGACTTGCGCGACCGCTTTGGCAATCACGTCGATATCCGGGGTGGATAGAACTTCCGCGGTGGAAGGCGCGGTGCGCCCCCAACCGGTGAGGGTCTTCGTGCTGGTCTGCAAAGTCATGGTTTCCACTTTAGTAGGCGGGCCGGACATCGCGGGGGAGGCGAGCCGGGGCCCAAACCCTTGGACAGCTGATCCGGGGAACCAGTACAGCTGATCCGGCGGCTCAGTACAGCTGATCTGGGGGCCTAGTACAGCTCCATAATGTCGCGGATTTCCCCGGGAAGCTCCTCCACGCTGGTGATTTCCGGCCCGTTGTATTCCCGCAGAATATCGTTGACGCGCTGGCGGCTGGTGCTATCAAGAATTGGGAGTTCCTGCGCCATCAGGCGGGTCATGAATTCGTTGAGCGGCAAGGTAGTGCGGTGGGAGGCTTCGTATGAGGAGTTTTGCCCCACCCCGCCCACTTGTACGGGCTCGGCGCGTTGGTCTTGTTCTTCCTGGCTGCGCTGTTTCTTGGAGAAAATGTCGAAGATCGCCATGTCAATCAACGATAGTCTGCGGGCCCGCCGCTTCCTGGTATCGACAAGATGCTGCCTGAGGTGCTGTATGAAATGTCAATCAACGATAGCCTGCGGGCCGTCACTCTGTCTGACCCACTGACTACGATGGCAGACATGTCCCAACAACAGGCAGATTCACGGGAAACCAAAGCCGAAACCACTGACACGGCAGGCAATTCCAGCACCAACACTGCAGGCAGTCCAGCCACCGACGCGGCAAGCACCCGGGCAACTGATGAAGCGGGCACCCGGGCAACTGACGAAGCGGGCACTTCGGCCACCGACACTCCAGCCACCGTCGCCGAGGCTACCGCTGATGCCGCGGACTACACGCAGTCCGAATCAGTGGAGGCACCAGCGCCCAATGGGCCGAGGTATGACCCGATAATGGTCGTGGCGGCGTCGGGTGAAAAGGAAACCAGTGGTGGAGGACAGTTGGACCTCGCGCACGCCACCGTGGCCGTGTGGCAGGTGGAGACCGACCCGGCCGTGCAGCGCGGCGATTTTTCGGGTGCTTGGGTGGTCACGCCGGAGGGGATCACGGGTTTTGCGGCGCAGGCGGAGTGGATCGCGGACCGCGAGGATCCTCTGGCGATGCTGCGCACCCTGCTGCGTTTTCCGGTGCTGTTGGCGCCGGGCACACCGCGGGCGCCGTTCCAGAAGTTGCTGGGCCAGGATGTTTTGTTGATTGATACCGACGCCACCACGGCCGCAACCCATCAAGAGTTTGAGCAGGCGCGGAAGGATTTCGCGCAGGAGGCGCCCGGCAAGCGCCAACCGGCGTGGGGTGAGGTGCCTGAACTCTCAAAGTTCATCGCGGCGGCGGGGCAGGGGGATGCGGCCGAGACTCCAGCCGCTGATGCTGATGCCGCCCAGCCCGCCACGACCCAGCCCGCCACGACCCAGGACCCCACGACCCAGCCCGCCACGACCCAGGACCCCAACCCAGAGCTTCCCCCAGTCGTCCGGGATGCCCTCGCCACCGCCCGTGGCCTGCGCGAATGGCTGATCCTATGGAATGCGTTCGATAAGCTGCGGGCGCGTCGGCTGGGGCAGGCGAATCCGTTGCACAGCGAACCCAAGGGCGCGCCATTACGCTAAGTGCCATGGTTGCAACGAATGTGCATGGGGCAGAGGGGAGTAGGCGGTTTTCGGCCGGCTCTTCCACTCAATCTGCGCGCATCGTTGCCTTCCCGGGAGTGCGTTCGGTCGCGGATGCGCCGTCCCACCTGTCGCAATCCTCGGTCTCGGCTGCCGTCCAGGGTGCGGAGGAAAATCTGTTGGCCGTTGTTGAATACGCCCAGCGCGGGGTGGGGTATTTTTCGCGTTTGATCAGCGTGACCAGCACTGCCAGTGTGGCCGAGCTTGCCGAAGCTATCCTGGTGAGCTTCCAATGGCCCTCCACCGTGGATGCCCTGGTGCCCACCAAGCCTTTGGTCACCAACTGGTCGTTGCGGGCGCGCCGGGATGGGGTGTTGCGAGTGTACTCTCGCACGGCGCATTCCCCTGGCACGGAGATCGGGGAAGCCCTCGCGGTCGGATCGGGCGCGGTTTTGAAGGTCGGGGATGCCGCATTCACGTTCACCGTGGCCAGCTCCGTGCCCCGGGGCGTGCCCATCCCCGCTGCGGGGGAATCGGTTGACGAATGGCCCAGCTACGCGGGCTTTTTTGATTCCGACGCCACCTCGGACCACCCCGATGCGCTGCTGTTGGGGGCGGATTTTATCCCCGATGAGGAGGCCGAGGGGGTGGAGCTCGCCCCAGTGTCCACCGAACAAGTGGGCTACCCCGCGAAGGACGTGGACATTGAATGTGTGAATGTGGAGTTAGCCGGTGAAGATCCGGTGGAAAACGTGCTGGCGAACCTTAAGCCCGAATTGGCGCAGTTGCTCAAGAAGTATCAGTTGTTTCAATTTATTCCGCTGCTACAGGCACTGGATTTGGATCGCCCGGCGATCGTGGATGAGCAGGTGGCGGAATACCTTGCGGACCTGCCTGTGGAGAAATCCCCGAAGGCCCGAGCCGCGGCGTGGGCGCGGATCATAGCGCTGTCGACGTTGGGCTCCGAAGATGTCGTGGCGGAAACCAGCGAGTCGTTCATGATAGCGCTGGCGCGTGCGAAGGAACGTCGGAAGGCGGAGTCCAAGTCTGCGGGGGCGCGCGGTTCGGCAGATATTTACGCGGTCAGAGCTAGCGGCAAGGAGGAGTCCGCTTACGGGGAGCGGGGGTATCTCTCGGACGATGAAATCCAATCGTTGGCGCGCCCCACGATCAAGATCCTGGCCACGGCGGGCGCGGATTCGTGGGGCCCGACTGCTTCAGCCGACAGTGCGATAAACGGCGAGGTTGATCCGAATGAGGCCTGTGCACTTTTGGTGCCACGGCGCTCTATCGTGGAGCGGTTGGAAATGTACCGCTACATTCTGCAGCGCTAAAAAGCGCGAATCTGTCACACTTCCTCAACTGTGACGAAACCGTGTTGGATTAGTGGGCCTCAATCCAACATTCCCCAGGTAGAGAACTCGATTCTTTGAATCTGGGGCGCGTCCGTTATTGATTCTGACTGCGCCGGCGTAATCTAGTCAGTCGACCAACTTCGATTACTAAACCCCAGCCCGGCGAAGGAAAACAGTGCGACCGACTACGGAGGACGCGAACGTGGAGGAGCGTGGCGTCGGTATGAAAAAAGATGCTACCGCGACCGCAACGCAGATCAGCGTGGCCGAACATGGAACCACGGCGCAGACCGGTACCGCCGAACCTGCGCGCGGGGGCAAGCGCAAACTGTTTGGCCAATTCATGCAATTCGGTATCGTGGGCGCCAGCGGGTTCGTCGTCAACCAGGCAGTGTTTGTGGTGGCACGCAAGCTGTTCGATGGGGCGTGGCACATCGGGGTGGAGGATCCGTTTGTAAACCTGCTGGGTTCGCAGTTCCACATGCGCTGGTACCACGTGTTTAGTGTGATTGCGTTCGTGATTGCCAACATTTGGAACTTCATGCTGAACCGGCGCTGGACGTTCAAGGACTCGAAGAAACGTGCGTGGTGGAAGCAGTTGCCACAATTCATGGCGGTGGGTGTTTTCGGCCTGTTGATCACGCTGGCGGTAGCCACCTTGGTGATTAACGTGGAGTCTCCCTTGGCGCTGCCGCGCGACATCTTCGATTCCTCATCGGGATTGCGAACTCCTTCGTACTGGGGCAACTTCATCGGCGTGATGGTTGCTGTGCCTGCGAACTTCCTCTTCAACAAGCTTTGGACGTTCCGTGGCTCCAATAGGAGCGAACCGGAGAAGATCGTCCGCACCATAGAACCTCGGGTCACTGACGGAGCCTTATTACATGGGGCTGCATCGGGCGGGGCGGAAACGACCGGTGCTGACACGACCGATGTTGGGACGACCGGGACTGCCACGACCGGTGCTGCGGTAGACGGCGCCGCAACCGATAGCGCCGCATCGGGCGGAAACGTAGCAAACGAAACTCCAGCACACGGTGGCAACGCTGCGCTCAGCAACCGGGAACCTCAGACCAACCAGAAAGGCCAGGCCTAATGGCAGATAACCTCACTGCGGCTGAGCGGAAGAGTCTCGCTACCCAGAAAATCTGGGAATCCTCCCTGTTCCGCTTCATCTTGGTCGGTGGATTTTCTGCGATTGTGGACTTGGGATCTACCCTGTTTTTCCGCTTCGCATTCGGGATGTCCGATAACCTCTCGAAGACCATTGGCTTCATCCTCGGCACGCTCACTGCGTATCTCATTAACCGCCGGTGGACCTTCAATGCCGCCCCATCAAAGCGGCGCTTTGTGATCACCATGATCACTTATGGGTTGACGTACCTGGTGCAGATCGGCCTGTACAAGGTTGGCATCCCGTGGTTGGAGGGCTTTGGCCTCAACGAATTCTGGGTGCGCGTATTCAGTTTCGTCATTGCCCAGGGTGCGGCCACGATCCTGAATTTCCTCATCCAGCGCTTTATTATTTTCCGCGTGCGTGAGGAAGAAATGGACGAGGTCACGGGCGAGCGACCAGTGGTTTAGCTCAGCCACTACTTCCCCGGCCGCCGGAACTGCTCCCTCCGTCCCATCGCGTGCAGCTTCAACCACTCGCGGAAGCCCTTCACATCCCGCTTCTGCACCAGGAAGAACCACGCAAATCGCGCATACTCCTGCGGCAGCAGCTTGCGCATCCCCGGCTGGCTCATCACGTACCCACGGTTGCGATAGGTAAAGAACCGCTTGAACTCGTTATCCGGGTACTGCGTATGCATCTTCCCGCCCAGGATCGGTTTGAACTCCTCAGACCCATCCGGATGCACATACGACGTGCGTAAACAGGTGCCGAACTTCAACCCGGATCGCACTAAGCGCCGGTGGTACTCCACCTCGTCACCACGAATAAACAGGCGATAGTCCGGCACGCCGATGACTTCCATCGCGGTGGCACTAATCAGCGCGCCGTTGAACAAGCTCGCGATCCCTGGCAGGAAATCGCCTTCGAGTTCATCGAGGCGGCGTCGCCACACCAAACCCTGACGCAGTGGAAACGCCAAGCGGCCCGGATCGTCAATGTTGCATACGACCGGCGAGATTTCATCCAGCCCCTCACGCTCCGCCACCTGCTGAAGAGTGGCCAGGACGTGGGGATCGGCGGGGCGGCCATCGTCGTCGGCGCACCAGATTGCATCCGCGCCCAGCGCCAGGGCGGTCAAAAACCCGTATGCGAAACCACCTGCGCCGCCTAAGTTCGTGTGCGACGGCAGGTACACTCCGCGCTCGCCGCACACGTCCTCGACCAGCGCTTTCACCCGTTGATCGGCGCCGTTATCTACAACCACAATGTGCTGGAGCTGCGGCGTGCGGGGGTTTTCTTCTCTTCCCGACGCCCCCCGCTGCTCCCCATCATTGCCCCCAGCAGGCAACGCGCGCTGCCCAGCGACCATTTTCAAGGAGGCTTCCAACAGCTCGACCCGGTTGTGGGTCACGATGACAGCGACGATGGAATCAGTACGGCTCAATGACATGGTTATTAGTGTGCCATAGCGGTCCGGTGCACAAGCTGTGGCGCTGCTGGTGCGGTTGCGTGTCTGCTTTTGCTGCCCGCCACTGTCGCCTATTGCTGCCACCCGCCTCTAGCGGCTTATGGCACGCCCGCCGCCGCGCGGGGCTTACTTGTCCGCTTGGCTCTGCACCAGGTCTCGCACCTCACGCCGGCGAATTTTGCCCATCTGATCCGCGGGGAGCTCGTCGAAGGCATAGTACGCCCGTGGGACTTTGTAACTGGTCAAGCGCTCCTTGGCGAAGGCGCGGAAGCCTTCCATATCCACTTTGGCCCCATCGGCCAGGACTAGGGCCGCCGTCACAGTTTCGCTGCCGTCGGTTCGCGGCAAGCCAACCACGCAGGCCTTTTCGATATCTGGGTGTTGTTCCAGAACTTCTTCTACCTCGGCAGGGTACACATTAAATCCGCCGGTGATGATCATTTCTTTGATTCGGGATGCGATGCGTACGTATCCATCGGATTCCATTACGGCCATGTCGCCGGTGCGGAACCATTCGCCCTCAAAGGACTCAGCGGTGGCATCGGGGCGGTTCAAGTAGCCCTTGAATACTTGTGGTCCGCGTGCCAGCAGTTCTCCGGCCTCGCCATCCGGCTGCGTTTCGGCTGGATTATCCGGGTTGGCGATACGCACCTCGGTGCTGGGGAATGGTACGCCGATGTAGCCTTCGCGCCCCTTGCCTACGGGATTACCCAAGATGATGGGGCTGGTTTCCGTCAGGCCGTAGCCTTCCACAATCGCGCCGCCGGTCAGGTCCTCCCAGCGCCGCACAGTCGCGGCGGGTAGGGCGGAGGCGCCGGAGAAGGAATTACGGATGCCCTTGAGGGATACGCCCTTTTCCTCGGCGGTATCCATGATCTTTTCGTACAAGGTCGGGACACCTGGCAGCCACGTGGGGTGATGCTTCTTGACCGCCTGCATCACTAACGGCATCTCCGGTGCCGGCAACAGCACCAGTTCAGACCCGGTGTAAGGCGCCAGCGTGATGTTCATGGTCAGCCCGTATGCGTGGAAAATCGGCAGCGCGGCCAGCATCACCTCCGGTTTTGCTCCCTTACCCAGATCCGGGACCCAGGCCACGCCCATAACCAAGTTTGAAACTAGGTTGGCATGGCTGAGCACAGCGCCCTTGGGTTTACCGGTGGTGCCAGAGGTATATAGCACGAGGGCGGGCTCTTGGGCGTCGATAGAAACGGGTGCAAACGACTTCGCGCGGCGCCGGCCACTAGCTAGGAATTCCTCCCAGGACGTCGCCGTGGGCGCGGGGTTCGTGAGCTTTTCGCGGGCGGCTTTCAGCGGCCCAATCGGCAGTTTCAGTGCCATGCGCTTCAGCTTCGGCATCGCCAGCAGCATGTCCACGGCCACCACCTTTTCCAACGGGGTGGTCTGTTTCAGCTTTTCCATCGTTGGATTGATCTTGTTCCAGACGATTGCCACGCGAGCTGCGTGATCGTTGAAGGGGTGTTCCAGCTCTGCCGCGGTGTACAGCGGGTTGTGTAAAACGGGCACAGCACCGATGGAGAGGATCGCATAGAAAGCCACCAGTGCCTGAGGACAGTTCGGCAGCAGGATCGCCACGTGCTCGCCACGCTTCACACCAAGCTTCAGCAGCGCCCCGGCAGCCTTTTTTACCTCGACGCCATACTCCTCGTAGGACGTTGATTTGCCGAAAAAGTTAAATGCCCGGCGGTCGCCGAAGTCGGAGACTGCATTCCAGAAGACTTCTACTAACGTTTCGCCACGGTCATTGAGACCGTCAATGGTGGGGGCAGTGCCCTCGGTGTAATGCTGCAACCACACTTTAGAGTTGAAGGCCTGTGATGCAGTTGGTTCGGATGGGTTCTGTGCGCTTTTCATCACGATCGACTGTACGCCGTGTGGGCTAGGCGCGCCCGAGCTCCTGGAGCACCCGGCGCACGTGTTCCCCCGCATCGGGGCCTTCGTAGGCTTCTACCACATCTGCTACCGGGCCGGCCTGCAGAATTTCACCGTGGTTGATCCATAGTGCGCTGTTGCACAACTGCGCGAGGAACTCGTTGGAGTGAGAAGCGAAAACCAGGATGCCGGAGCGTTCCACCATTTCCGTGAGCTTCTTACGGGCCTTGGCCATGAAGGCCGCGTCCACGGCACCGATGCCCTCGTCCAGCAGCAGGATCTCCGGATCGATGCTAGTGACCACACCGAGCGCCAAACGGATGCGCATACCCGTGGAATAAGTGCGCAGGGGCATGGACAGGTATTCACCCAACTCGCTGAACTCGGCGATTTCGTCCATCTTGCGGTGCATGGCTTTGCGTGTTTGGCCTAGGAACAACCCGCGGATCACGATGTTCTCGTACCCACTGATCTCCGGGTCCATGCCCACGCCGAGGTCGAAAACGGGTGCCACTCGCCCGCGCACCACAGCGGAGCCACGAGTGGGCTCGTAGATTCCAGAGAGCAGGCGCAGCAGCGTGGATTTACCGGCGCCATTATGCCCGACCAAACCCACGCGGTCGCCTTCCTCCAAGTGCAGGTTCACGTCTTTCAGAGCCTCCACCATGACGGTGTTGGAGGCATTGCGCCCAATAGCGCCACCCGCCGCCCCCAGGAACGTCTGCTTCATGGACCGCGATCGTGCGTCGAAGATGGGGAAATCCACGCAGGCGCCGTAGGTATCAATGCTGACCATCGTTGAAGTCCTTTCCTTAAACCCAGTACGCCACGCGGAAGCGCCATTGGCGCATCACCAGCAAGGTTGCGATGAGTCCAACAGCTGTAAAGCCCAGCACAACCCACCAGCTGTATGCTGCCACGGGTTCATGGATCATCGGCCCACGGACAATTTCTAGGTAGTGGTACAGCGGGTTAATCTCGGCAATCTTGGCGCGTTCTGCGACAGCCCCGCCCTGCTCCTTGAGGGTGGCGGTGGTCCACACGATGGGCGTCATATAGAAAGCCAGCTGAACCAGTGATTCCAGCAACGGTGCCACATCGCGGAAGCGAGTGGCGATAATGCCGAAGAACATGGACACCCAAATACCGTTAACAACCAGCAAGAACATGGCCGGGATTGTCAGCAAGACGTTCCACCCTACCGGGATGCGGAAGATTGCCAGCAAGGCCAGCCAGATCACCAAGTTGTGGCACATGAACAGGAATTGCTTCCACACTAGCCGGTATACGTGCACCGACAGGGCCGAGGGCAGTTGTTTGATGAGGCCTTCATTATCGATGAAGACTTCTGCGCCTTCTTTAATGCAGCCGGCGATGAAGCTCCACAGAATCAGTCCCACCGCCACGTGGGGCAAGAAACGCGCCAAGTCTTGTTGGAATAGCAGGGAATACAGCAACCCCAGTGCCACCGCCATGACTGCGGTTGCGATGGTGATCCACAGTGGGCCCAGGGTCGAGCGACGGTAGCGCTGCTTGATGTCCTGCCAACCCAGCGCCAACCATAGTTCGCGTTGGGTGAATCCCCGAGCCAGGTCGCGCCACGCGGCGCGGAGCGTTTGGGACTTGGACGCGGGGATGTTGTGCGACTCGGTGGCGGCAGTCATGCGCTGTATATCCGCGTGCAGTGCCGCGCTGGAAGATTGCGACTGGGGGTTAACCGTCATCTACTTAACCAGTGCCTTATCTAATCGTCGTCAAATCGTCTTAAAAACACGCGCGTATGTGCGGTGGCTATTCAATGGGTATCCCATCATTACTAGTGCATTTAATGTACTCGCGACCGCTGGCATTGTTTAACAGCCCACGCCGTTCGGTGGGCCGTCCCGCGTGCTCGCTATCACCTGCCCCGGGCGCCCACCCCTCACTCCTCGAGCATCGGTGCTGGTAGAGGCGCACATCAAATTCACACAATCGACCCGTAAGATAAGGCTCGCTAATATCAGTCACATCATAAGGCGAGAGCTTTCACGAAAGGTGCTACCTGTGTTTGATACTCCGCGAGTTCGCGGGCTCTATTCCTCCCTTGCGGACGGTTGGATCTACCTTAACGCCCAGGATTTCCCGCAGATCCCGGAGCGAGTGTCGGCCGCCGCTGCTCGCAGCTTCCGCATTGCTCCTTTGCTGGAGACACAGGAGGCCGGTGCGGGGCAGCACTCTCGCCAACCGAAGTTGGGCCGTCGGGTTGGGGAATCTTTTATCGACGCCGCGCGCACCGCCATTGCCGACCTCACCGGGGCTCGGAAGGAATGTGTGATTGTGGGTGCCTCGCGGGCCAGCTTGTTAGATAACTTGGCCACCGCGTTGTCCCGTCGGCTGCGGTTGGGTGAGGAAGTGGTGCTGTCTCGCATTGACGATCCCGCGAACATTAGCCCATGGAAGCGCGCCGCCGATCTGTACGGTGCCAAGGTGCGCTGGGCGGAAGCTGATTTGGGCACCGGGGCTTTACCGGCCTGGCAGTTCACGGAGTTGATCGGTGCGCAGACAACCGTGGTAGCGCTTTCGGCCGCTAATCGCTTGGTGGGTACCGTGACCAACGTGCATGCCATTGCGGAAACGGTGCGGGCGAAGAGCAATGCGCTACTGGTCGTGGATGTGAATTCTTACGCTCCCTACCGTCCTGTTGTGCTGGACGAGTTGGGGGCGGATGTCGTGGCGCTAGATGTATGCAGTTTGGGCGGGCCCGGTGTGGGTGCTTTGGTTTTTCGGGATAGGCAGACGTTGCGTAGCCTGGTGCCACACTTCAAGGCTAAGGATGTGGTGCATGGGCCTTCCCTGGAGGAAGCCCGTGAAGTTCTAGAAATCGGTGGGGTTTCTGAGGGCTTGTTGGGGGCTGTGCCCGAGGCCGTGGATCATTTGGCCGCACTGGATGATGGGGTGCGAGGAACACGGCGGCGTCGGATAAGAGGCGGCCTACCGCAGCTCAGCGCGCATTTGAACGGACTGGCGCGCCGGGCGGTAGAGGGGCTGCAATCCCTTGGCACTGTGCATGTGATCGGTGTGGATGGCGATGTGGTCAACGACGAGGGGGAACACGGCGCGCACGGATCGTTTGACGCGGTGGATCGTGTGCCACGTTTCGCGTTTATGGTTGACGGGGTGCCGGCACCGGTGGTGGAAGAGCGACTTTTGGCCAGCGGAATCGTCACCGGCGTGGTAAGTCCGGGGGAGTCCGAGCTGTTCAGCCGGATGGGAGTGTTCGAAGACGCCACGCTGGGTGGTGCTGTGGTGGTGGGCCTAGCGCCGCACAACACAATCCATGATGTGGATCACTTGGTGCGCGCGGTGGCGAGCTTGCGGTAGCGGGACGAGCGCAGGTCTTACCCCACTTCCAGCACAATCTTGCCGGTGACCTCCCCGTTGAGTAGCGCCTTGTGCGCCTCGGCAGCTTTTTCCACGGGCATTGTGCGATCGATGTGGTGGGTGATTGTGCCGTTTGCCAGGAGGGGCCAGATATCGCGTTGCGTACCGGCGACGATGCGGGCTTTATCTGGGATATCGCGGTAGCGCAGACCGGTGGCGTGGATGCTGCCGCGTTTGCTGAGCAGGCGGCCAATGTTCAGTTCACCCTTCACACCGCCTTGCATGCCGATGATCACGAGGCGCCCGTCCTTGGCTAGCGCCTTGACGTTGCTGTCGAGGTACTTTGCACCGATGATGTCGAGGATAATGTCTGCCCCGCCGAGTGGCTTGAGCTCCTCGGCGAAGTCCTGCTCTTTGTAGTTGATCAAGGTGGTAGCTCCGTAGCGCTTGCAGACGTCCAGTTTTGCCTGGCTGCCTGCTGTTACGGCAACGTCCGCACCGATGGCGGTGGCATATTGGGTGGCGAATGTGCCGATGCCACCACCGCCGCCGTGCAGCAGAACGCGATCGCCGGCCTTCATGCCGGCCACATCGGTGAGGTTCGACCATACGGTGCAGGCAACTTCGATGATGCTGGCGGCTTCGGCCAAGCTAAAGCCGTCGGGGATGGGCAATAGTTGGCCGTGGGGGACCACAACGTGCGTGGCGTAACCGCCGCCGCTGAGGAGCGCAGCCACGTGTTCGCCTTTTTCCCACGGGGTGCCATCGGGTTTGGTCGCGCCGTTCGGATCCTCGATCACACCGGTGACCTCTAGGCCCATCACGTCGGTGACTCCCTGTGGTGGTGGGTAGTGGCCTTGCGCTTGCAGGGTATCGGCGCGGTTCACGCCGGCGAAGCGCACGCGCACCAGTGCTTCGCCGGTGGCTGGCTGGGGCTTATCGATTGCTTTCCATTCCAAGGACGCCGCCTCGTCCGGATTCGTCTGCACGATCCCGAGGGCCTGGGTGCCGCCGGCGGCGCTATTCGTGGGGGGATTCGTGCCGCCGCTGTTGCCGGAACCGGGGTTGCTGTTGGGGTTGAGATTGGGGTTCGCGTTTGAAGGGTTCATGGCGCCCACCCTAGCAACGTGGCTGGGTGGGAGGCACGAAGTGCGAATTTGGCGGAAGTAGAGGGGTTTAGCCAAAACCAACAACACCGCAGGTCACAGCCACCAAAACCACACCAAACCAAAAATAGTCCACAAAAAGTCCACACCAACCACACAAAAACACCCAGGGGGGGGGTAAGGTGAAACCAGCCCAGCCGAAGCCCCCGAAGGCAAAGGCGCTACCCCTCTGTACAGGTCTGGGTTTTTTATTCCTCATGCGTGTGTGTCGTCTTTTGGTGGCCTGTGAGCCCGTCTGAGCGCCTGTTACTGCCCCCTGTAAGGTTCTATACATGGGGACAGTTCAGGCCTTGAGAGGGGCTTAGCGGTCTGCCAGCAAATTAAATTGTGACAAACCGCAGGTCAGGGCATGTTTTTGCCCTGTTCCCGGTGGGTGTTTTTACCGCCCGGGTACTTTTATTGTCTTGAGGACAGGCCTTTCCCCCGTGTCTATTACGGGTTCGAGAATTCCCTCGTCGCGGCGCTGGGTGGGTGCGTGTGCCGCTTGTTTGATTTGCCCCACGCGGTCGTACCAGTGGAAACGCTGCAGTAGCGTGTCGGTGTCTAGCGCTGGGGATAGTTTCACGCCGGGGTATTCGCCTTGCGCTAGTTTGATCAGCGTCAGTGAGGGGTTGGAGTTGCCGTTATCGCCGATTTCTTTTAGTAGATTGTGGTATCGCTGTTCCTTGTCTTGTGAGGTGATGGTTTTTTTACCATGCACTACCGCGTAGGTTAGGGTTTCCGGTTCGTCGAACTCGGCGTACACGGACATGAATATGTGGTTGCTCATACCGCGCCCGATTGCTGGGAGTGATCGGCCGGGCACTAGGCGGCGTAGTGTTGCGAGTTTCTTACCTGTCTCCACGAGGGCCTGTAGTTGTTTCACGTCGCGCGCTAGCGCGGTGTTCATGTCGTAGGCATCGCTGCCTAGCGCGTTAGCGGCTTTGGTGAACGCGTCAACGGTTTTTTGGATCGGTAGCTGGTTTACCCGGTGCGCGTAGTTGTACAGCTTTCGCGGTTCTGCGCGCTCCGCAGTCGCTAGCTCCGCGCGGCGTTGGTGGAGGTGGTTAGCTACAGCGTTGGAGGTCATGTTGTGGCTTACCGCTTCTCGTAGCTGGTTCGCTAGGTCTTCCCCCTCCGCTGTGTCTAGGATGTGTTCAATGTCGATCGTTTCCGCAACGTGGCCGATTGCCCCTGTTAGCGCTTCGATCCGGGTTGTGAGGTGTGTGTGTTCTTCGGTTGGGGATAGTTCCACACCCCACACGTCCGTGAATATGGTGTCTGGGTTGAGGTTGTGGATTCCATTGTGGAAGTCGATAGGGTTGTTCATGTGTTTGTTCTCCTTGTTTCGGTGTTCAGGTTGTTTTAGCGACGGCCTGGGTGTTCGGTTGCAATGAGAGCGTTCGCCCATTCTTCGACGTGTGCGCGGTCTTCACTTGGGTTGAAGGCGTTACGCTTACCGCGCCCCATTAGTTCTTCGGCCCATTCTTTAGCCCGCCGTTTCCGGTTGTTCTTTTCCGCTTCGCGGGCGGTTTTCTCGGCTTGTTTCCGTAGTTTTTCTTCGTGTTCTTTGCCGTGGTCTTCGAGGATTTTCTTTGCTTCTTCTGGGGTCATTTCTGGTTCGTCAATGAGGTCGCTTGGGAATCCTGTGGTCATGTTTTGTTCTCCTTAGATTGTTGGTTTTAGGTAGTCTTGGATAACGTCTGCGAGTTCTTTCGCTTGCTCTTTGTTGAGAATTGCGAAACCGGATTTCGGCACTTTGAGGAAAACCCCGCCGGGTTCTTTCTCTGATGGTTCTACGCGGACTGTTGGTGTTCGCGGCTTAACCGTTTTCTGTCGGTTAAGTTTGATAATCGTTGTGTGCATGTTTTCACCCCCTTTTTTTTCTTTGGGAACTCCCTGTGAGCCATTCTCAGGCTTTGTGTGCTCTTGGGTAGGCTTATTGGTCGCCTAACCCGTTTCCGCCCGTCAGGTGGGCTTCTGGCGCGTTTTATGGTGCGCATCACCACGCGCGAGCACCCGCCACCCTGTAAACACCCCCAAAACCCGGTAGAGTCACCTGCCGTCCATCCCCTCCACTAGGTCTACAAGCGTGTTAGCCAGTTCAATCGCCGTACTTTCGCTCAAAAGCTGCATAGGCGCTGATGCCATGAAAATAAAGCCTGGCTCGTTCGCTAGCTTTAGAGTGATCCTCCGGCTTTCGCCGTTCAAAGATGAGGATTCAATTTTCGTCCAGTGGTTATCCTTTAATTGGTTCATGGCTTCTTTTTCTGTCACATCCATTCGGTGATGCTGTAAATGCCGTCAATATCGGACAACCATTCTTCCGTCGCTTCGATATAGGGGGTGCTATCCCGGGATGTTTTAACAAAAAACCCATCGTCAATAAATCCGCGCGTGGTTTTCACAATCAATTCCCCGCGATAGTCACGGAGAACAACAAGGTCTTCGTTCCCCTCTTCGTCTGCTGGGGTGAGTTCTGCGGTTAACCCGGTCACCTGGTCGAACGCTTCGTAGAAGTTCATGCCGCCCATTGCGAGCTGCGCGATCTCCACCCGCTGGTCATGGGTGAACTTTTTCCCGAGTTCGTTTTCGATCTGCTGGAAAGACCCAAGGTGTGCGGTGATGTAGTCGGAAGTGGTGTTGACGTTGTTGTTCATTAGTCAGCGCCCCTTTTTGTGGTCTTGTTTGGTGGGCATTGTTGTTTGTCCTTTTCTTTGTTGTCGCATGAGTAAACCCCGCCGCGTTTCCGTGGTTCGACGGGGTAGGTGAGGCAGATTTCCGTCCTGCCTCACTCGTTGGGGTTGGGAGCCTAGCCCGCGCGCCTCACTGCGTTGGTGGGTGTCAGAATCTGGTCGAGGTCGCTTTTTTTAATGCGGATCATCCGCCCTCGGGTGTTCCGGTAGGCCGTGAGTTGCTGCGCGGCGATCCACCTGCGGATAGTTTTCTCAGACACGCTGAGGTAGTGGGCTGCATCTTTCACTTCGAGGTAGCGATCTGCGGGTGCTTTGTTCATGGTTGCTTTTCCTTTGATCGTTGTTTTTGCGCGTAGAGAATCCCCAGGGCGTTGTGCCGTGGGGATAGGGTGCGCGCTAGTTGCGCGTGTAGAGCTTGTGGTTTGGCGTGGTGACGCACTTAGATTCAGCGAGGCGCTCTAAGGCTTCGTGTACCTCGTGTTCGTTTTGGTCGATCTGTGTCGCCAGCTCTCGGTAGTTGATCGCATCGCCGGGGGTCATTTTGGCGAGGATTTCCAGATCATAGTCACTCGGGACTGTGTTTGTTTCGGGTGCGGTTTCGGGTAGTGTTACATTTTCGCCGTCAACCGCAACACTCTGACCAGCAGTGTTACAGGTGTTTCGGCTGTTTCGGGTATCTGAGATAAGGGGTGCAAGGTGTCGCTCCCAAGCGTCCTTCAACCCCACCTGTCCGCCGCCGTCTTGGGAAGTGGGGAAGATGCTGTAACCTCGCACCGTTTTCAAGCCTTCGCGGCGAACAACAGGCTTCACTGCGAACGGGCGTAGCATCCTGGAAAGGTACGAGGGTGTGATACCGTCGCGGCCTAAGCTCTGCCACTGCCCATCCTCTAGAGCGTTCAGCCCGTCACACAGATCACGGGAACTTATGAACTCCCTACCGTCCATCACTGCGCGGATATCTTCGAGTAGTTGCACACCCTTAGGCAGCTCCTCCATACCCGGCTTGGTCACAAAGTACACACACGCTTCACGGGCGTATGTTCCCCACTTACTCCCAGCCATATCTGCGATAGCTACAAGCGGTGCCCAGATTTCGGCTGGCCTATCCTCAACCCCATTCGGTAGCTCCGGTTCGCATGAGGCGAGGTAGTCCCTTAGTTCATCAGATGCTGACCATTGTTCGAAAAACTCTTTGAACCGTGTCGCCTCGTTTTCTGCGGTGCGTATCTGAAAGGGGGCGATCAGCTCACCCGGTTTCCGTTTCCTCATTTCGACAGTGATAGCGCGGGTTGTGATGGTATCCGGCATGTTCCCGGCGATACCAGCTAACGCTACCGGCGCGTAGGTTCGGAACGTTTTGATCTCGTTGCCGTCACCAACACACCTATCTACCTTTCCGCCTTTCTTGTAGCCGGAATTAACTAAACCTCTTAGCTCTTCCTGTTTCCCGTCCCCCTTTCCGTTAAACATGGCATCGGTTTCATCGAACAGGATCGTTGGTGGTGCCCCGTTGCTGTAGCCTCGTTCGATGCTTCGGAACAGTACCGCTGGGGTAGTGTTCTCCGTTCGCCGGGGCGCGTAGGTCACGTTTTCGAGTAATTCCAACTGCCGTGTTTTCCCGGATTGTGGGGTGGCGCTAGAGAAGATCAGGCGCGGGGTGACATAGAAACTAGTGGCAACCCATGTGTGCGCGGCCCATAGCGTCATGACACGCGCCTCATGGTGTGTGAGGTGCACACTGTAGCGGTTAATCCATGCTGTGAGTTGGTCGAGCGTTTCCGTTAGTGAAGCGTTCGTTGTTCCTCGCGGTTTCGTGATGGTGTTTACTTTGCCCATTGTCCCCCCTGGGTGTTGTCGGTTGTTGGTAGTGGCCTCCATGTGACTAGTGGTTTTGGTGGCCTCGGTGGTGGTTCCTTATCCCGTGTTGCCCCCTCGGGATATGTACGCCGTATTTCGTCACGGTGACGTTTAGGTGTTGTGTGTATTGGGGTTGTGCTACCCGCCTCACGTCCGGTACGGTTGGTAGTCAGT
>NZ_KV786166.1:0-61355 GCF_001806865.1 Corynebacterium sp. HMSC28B08 | reverse complement strand
CCTAGAATTAAACCAGTCCAACTTTCGGGGGCCAATTCATGACCGCCTAGCCCATCTGCGCGATGAAGCTATTACCGGCTGAGTTAGATGAAGCTATTACCGGCCGAGCTAGATGATGCCATTACCAGCTGAGTTAAGCGAAATAAGCGCTCACCTTATCCGCCACCTTGTCCGTGTCATGAACAAGCACACCGTGCTTGTGACCATTTAGCTCGACCATCTCTCCACCCATGACTGCGTGCATATCGCGCATACCCTTCCGGGTCACCGCACTGTCGTGGTTGTATCCCAGCAGCAGCGGCTTGGTCTGCAAATGCTTAGAACTCAACGTTACCGATGGCTTGGGCAGTGGCCATCCCGCGCACAACTGACCACTGCTCATCCGCGTGGCCAAGTTCTTCATCACATCCCCACCGGTGAATTTATCCACCAGGTAGGGGGCGATCAAGCGCGAATCAATCCGGTTGCGGTTCTCGTTGCACACGATCGCCAGTTCCACGGTCCCCATCGTCAACGACTGATAAGCCACATCGCGAAGGGCCTTCTCATCCTTCTGGAGGTCCTTTTCGAGTTTCTTTTGCGCACCATCGGTCTTCGGATCGTCTTTGAGTTTGCCGTCGCGAATGAACATCGCCACGGAATCCCACTTCGACTCGTCGTACAACCCAGTGAACAAGGTGTAGGTAAACAAGGGTGCCCGCGCCGTCGCCTCAGGGCTTAGCTTCTCCAGCGTTTTCCACCCGGAGTACAAGCGCCACATTGCGGGCAAATTCTTGTTCACTACGGGCAACACTTGTTTGCCGTGGGGTCGAAGCCCAGCTGGCAAGTCTCCCAGTTCCATATCCGGCGGGGTGATTTGGGCTGGAACCCCGGTTTGTTTGTTGATTCGATCGGACCACCGCTTGTATACCTGCATCGGGGTCTTACCCAAGTGATAAGTGTCATCGCGATCAGCAATCCACTGGAACATCGCCTCGAGCGAATCCCTGCGCTGCGCCCCGCGCGTTTTTTCCAATGAGAGCCACTGATTCTTTTGGCTCACGGTCGAATCCAGCAGGGTCTTACCAGTCTGACCGGGGAACATCGTTGCGTACGTCGCCATGAGCAATCCGCCATAGGACACGCCGTACAGATTCAGCTTGTCCTGCCCCAGCACCTTCCGTGCCTCATTCAGGTCGCGCGCAGTGTTCGCAGTAGTGATGGAGTCCACCAACCCTGGGTGGTTCATATTGCACAAGTCACGAGTATTCCCAGGCGATAACACCGGCCCAGCCAAGCCCGCTGGCCCATCCAGACCGCAGGTAAGGGGTTGACCGAATGCCAACCCGCGTGGTTCTACCGCGATCTGATCGTAGTGTTCCCGCACGTCTTTCGGCAGTGTCACGCGCGCCTCCCCAAAGGGATCGGGGCTAGCGTTTCCAGCAAACATGCCCAGCGCATCCCCGCCCGGTCCGCCAGGGTTCCCAGCGATTACGCCCTTGGATTGCCCGGTCGCAGGAATCTTGCTCATGGTCAGCGTGATCTTCTTGCCCGTGGGATTTCGGTAGTCCTGCGGAACTTGGAACGTCGTACACAGGGCATCGGGGGCCGTTATCGCCGCTTTGGGGCACGGTTTCCACGTTGCAGTGCTTTCTTTTTGGGCCGACGCCACCGGTGCCGAAATCAAACTCCCCATCACTATGGTGGTCATTGCCATGGCCCAGACTGATCTTTTCCCCGACAACCTCAAAACTCTAAACACCCTCACTACTACTGGGAAATGAACATTCAACCCTTCCAAACTAACAGCCTAGGTTATGAATGAAATAAGAGCGAGCGAAGAGTTTTAGGGCAATATAATGCGCTCAAATTCTCGGAATACTGCTTCGGGTTCAAGAGCTTCGAGAACCTCCACCACCCCCCGTACGGCCTGGTCGTCCCTACGGTCACGCTTCATTGTGGTTCCGCGCAGTTCGCCTTCGGTTTCAACGAACACATCGAATATGTTGGATCGGTAGTTCACCTTGCCCAACATCACTTGCGCCGCCGCAAGATCGTGAATCTGTGCGCAGTAACCCACCCCCACGGAGTCGTGGAATTCAAAGTAGAACCGGAGCGCGTCCCCCATTAATTGCGCCAGTTCGGAGGGGTGCTGGGACACACGTTGTCCATCGACGTCCGATTCCGATATACGTTGTGCTAGCGCATCGGTTTCCAGCCCTCTTGCTTCTTGTGCGTCCTGCCCCAATGCACGTTGCCCTTGCGCACGCTGTTCCGAGGTATTGCGCCCCTGCACGTCCTGCCCCAATGCGCGTTGCCACCGCGCCAACATATCTGGGTACAGCAGAACTCTCTCCGTCTGGTTCAACGGGCACATCAGCGGCGGCTTCGCAGTGTTTGGCCAGTTTTCCAAGGCATACCGCAGTGCATGCGGATCAACCCATGCATTCCACTCTGCAGTTGCGGTGGTGTTACCTGGGTAATCGAAAGCGCCTGCCATGAAGACAACAGTGCAATCTTCAAGCACCTCAGGGGCGTGCTCAATAGCGTATGCAATGTTGGTCGCAGGACCGGCAACCAGCAAATAGTCGGGGTTCGCTTTCTTCCACTGAGCAATGGCCAATTGAGCCGTGCCGTCCCAGCCGGGAAAACCTTCCGCTGAACCGACGAGCTCCCCACAATTCTTTTGACGAGCCTCAGCGGAATGCTGGGTGTGATCGGCAACGCGCCCACGCTGCGCAGAACTCCGCTGGTCCTGGTCGGTGCCGTGCTGGTCCTGGTCGGTGCCGTGCTGGGTGTGATCGGCACGGTGGGCGGTCCAGTAACCCAGCCCGTATGGCCCATGGGTTTCCGGTGTAGTGGTGAGCTTTACTTCCCGGGGAGAAGCAGCTCCGGGCACGATGGGCGTCGATAAAGAAACCCCACAGCACCGCAGCACTTCCACGGAGTTAGCGGCGGCATCTTGAGCCGTGCAATTGCCCGCCGAGGTAGTAACCGTCAGATCAATTTCGCGTTGTTTATGCAGGTGAGCGAGGTAGATCAAGGCAAGAGCATCATCGATTCCGGTATCGACATCGGCAACCACGCGGGGGATTCTCATGGCTTCCTAGGCTACCGCAGCGCCGCCTTGCACCAACGGGAGGCAGCTAGAGGAATCGCGCCAGCAAGCGCGCAGCTTGGTTAGCTTCCAGCGCCTGGTCCTGCACGTCCGACACCACCTGCGCGTGCCCCTCGTCCGTACTGACACGCCACCCCTCCGGCATACGGTCGAAGGCCACAAAGAGTTCTGGCTCCTGCGCATGCTGGATTTGAATCCATTCGACGCCCTGCTCCATCCCCGAATTCAAAGCCACTTGGGTCAAACTTTCTAACTCGTCGAGGTTCTGCACACGCACGGCGAATCCGTTGGAGGCGGCAAACACCCAATCAGGTTGCTGCAACGGGCGACGGAAGAATATGGAAGTTCCCCCCCTGCCGTCGGGGTACTCGCGGGGCGCGTCCTCTACATGAGAAAACTGTGCCCCAGCACGTTCCACGCCGCGGCGGGATGGCTCGTTGGCTTCATCCATACGGAACCACACCTCCCGCACACCACGGGAGGCCAATTCGCGGAACAGCAGGGTCTTCATCGTGGTGTTGTGGCCGGCTCCCCTTTCGCGCGGCAGCACAAAGGTGTATCCAAACGTAACGGATTTCGTTTTCTCGTCCGCGTTATACACGGACGTTTGAGCCACCGGCGAGTCACCGTTGTAGAGCGTGTAGGTCACGCGTGTGGCGTCGGTAATAAAGGAGCTTAAGGGGAAAACAGGCCGAGTAAAAAAGCGAAACAGTTCAGCGCGAGCGGCGGGGGTCAGGACCGAATCGTAATAACGCTGCAGTTCAACGGCACGCTCGGGTGTCACACGTCGCAGCGATAAATCGCCGGGGCCACTGATGGTGTGCGGCAGATCATTAATCCAGGAATGTTCAGTCATGCGGAAGGATCCAAATCTCAGGCAAGGCGGGACGGGAACAATTTCCATGGGCGCCCCAGGAACAGGCCCCGGCACACTGGGGAGCAAACCGCAGGAGTACTAGGTACACCAAACGTACCGAGCGCGCCGTGTGCGCCGAGCGCACTCAAACGCTCCTAGATGCACCCAACGCGCCCCTAACTTTGCAGCACGTCGTTGATAACGATGGTCTGATCTCGGCCTGGGCCCACGCCAATGTAGGAGATCCGGCAACCCGACAGCTCCTCGAGGCGTTTCACGTAATCCTGCGCCTTTTCAGGAAGCTCGTCGAAAGTTTTGCACCCGGTGATGTCCTCTTCCCACGCAGGCATGGTCTCATAAATCGGGGTGGCGTGGTGGAATTCGGTCTGCGTCATCGGCATTTCATCGTGGCGCACACCGTCCACGTCATAGGCCACACAAATCGGGATCTCCCCAATGCCTGTCAGCACGTCCAGCTTGGTAAGGAAGTAATCGGTAAAACCATTCACGCGGGAGGCGTAGCGGGCAATCACGCTGTCGTACCAGCCACAACGGCGCTTACGGCCGGTATTGACTCCGACCTCCCCACCAGTGGTCTGCAGGAACTCACCCCACTTATCGAAAAGCTCGGTGGGGAACGGCCCGGCACCTACGCGGGTGGTGTACGCCTTGATGATTCCCAGCGACGCGGTAATGCGAGTTGGGCCAATGCCCGCACCAACACATGCCCCACCCGTGGTGGGGTTGGATGACGTCACGAATGGGTACGTACCATGGTCAACGTCCAGCATGGTGGCCTGGCCGCCTTCCATAAGCACGTGCTTGCCTTGGTCCAGAGCCAGGTTGAGCTCCGTGGTGGCATCGATGAGCATCGGCGCGAGGCGATCAGCATAGGAGAGGAAGTATTGCACGACTTCTTCAACCTCAACGGCCTTGCGGTTGTAGATCTTGACAAGGATCTGGTTTTTCTGCTCCAGTGCTGACTCGATCTTCTGGCGCAGGATCGACTCATCCAGCAAGTCTTGGGCGCGGATACCCACGCGAGAGACTTTGTCTGCGTAAGTTGGGCCGATGCCACGGCCGGTGGTGCCGATGGCACGCTTGCCGAGGAAGCGCTCCGCCACACGATCGATAGCCACGTGGTACGGCGCAACCAGCTGCGCATTGGCAGACACGCGCAGGCGGGAAGCATTGGCGCCGCGGGCCTCCAACCCATCAATTTCCTCGAACAGCGCCTCGAGGTTCACCACGCAACCGTTGCCGATGATCGGGGTGGCATTTTCCGATAGCACGCCTGCAGGGAGCAGCTTCAGCTCGTATTTCTCGCCACCAACCACGACTGTGTGGCCCGCATTGTTGCCACCATTGGGCTTCACCACGTAATCGACGTGCCCTCCGAGGATGTCGGTAGCCTTACCCTTACCCTCGTCACCCCACTGGGCGCCGACGACGATGATTGCTGCCATGTGGTGAACACGTCCTTTTCTACGACTGTTGTATGCAATTCACCCCGCCATTTCATTTCCTGGTGGGGATAAACACGGTCTCTCATTCTACTACGGCAAATAGCAGAAAGGGGCGTTCCCCCCTTTCTGCTAGGGGTCGCCCTTTTACTACTTTTATTCCCGACGCCCACGCGCAGACCTGTACTGCTGCCCCCACAGTTCGCTCGCTCATGCGCGAGACGGTGTGCACCAAAGGGAAATCAGCGGCGTGATGAATCAGAGGCCGCTGCCGTGTTTTAGCGGAAGAACTTCAACGCGAACGACAGCAGGAATGCGATGACACCACTGATGCCAAAGGCCATCCAGAAGGTCTTCTGAACTTCCTTAGCCTCTTCGGACTCATCCACACCGAAGATCTTCTTCACGAAGGATACGAATCCATCCTTGCCGGAGCCCAGGATCTCCGATCCGTTCACGTTTTCGTCGCTATTAAGATCCGTGGAGCTGGAAGGCTCGGTTGGCTTGGGGGTTTCGGTTGGAGCTGGGGCCTCAGTCTCGGTAGGAGTTGCCGTCTCGGTAGGCTTCTCCGTCTCCGTTGGTGCCGGGGCCTCAGTCTCGGTAGGAGTTGCCGTCTCGGTTGGCTTCTCCGTCTCAGTGGGCGCCGGGGCCTCAGTCTCGGTAGGAGTTGCCGTCTCGGTAGGCTTCTCCGTCTCCGTTGGTGCCGGGGCCTCAGTCTCGGTAGGAGCTGGGGCCTCAGTTTCAGATGGCTCCTCAGCTTCAATCGTCGTCTTGTTGAGCGAAGTAGCCGCGGTCGTGCACTTGGTGTTCACATCAACTGTTCCCACTAAGCCAGTCTTGGCCTTCAGGATCATGTCGGTCACATTCTTGGGCGCACCCACGGTGACGGTGTTGCCATCGGTGGACTTCAGCACGAAGCTCAACGGGGCCGCCTGGACTGCACCTGTTTTCGCACCTGTCTTCATCGCCGTCAGGTGGTTACTGACAGTGAGCACGCCACCCGAAAGGGAGACATTGTCTGGCCCACTAACCAACTCTGCATTGGGAGATACTGCCAAGCGGAGGGTGCTGTTGCCAGCAGTCACACTCTTTGCCAAATTCAAAGCACTCAACTCAATGACTACGTCACCCATGGAAAGCTTGACTGGAATGTCTGCACCAGCAGCAACGCTGGTTGGCATGTCAACAGTTACAGCCGTGGAAGTCTTGATGGTTCCCTTTCCGCCGATACCAGCATCGTAGGCGCAGGTCAGCGGCAGAGTGTTGTTGGTCGATTCAGCGGTAGCCGCAGGAATCACGTGGTTGTTCACAGCCACACCAGTAGCCGCAAAAAGGATGGAGGCCGCAGCCATGCCAGCTACGGTCACACGATTCAGACGGTTGCTCTTCATTCGCAGGTCCTTACTCTTCAGGAATGTCATGTCTTGGAGTGACGTTTTGTTACCCAAACGTAATATACACTGAAGAGAACCTTAAATAATCCCAAGATTTAACTTTTATGTAGAAAACCTGCTTACACCTACCCCCAACTACCCCCTCAACAAAATCGGTTCCAACCTGCCAAAAATAGAACCTCCCCCACCTTCCCTTCAAATGTGCAGCTCCCCCGAGGAACTAACATCATCACCATGCTTTATCTGTTGCGCTGCGGGGATCTCGCCCAAAACCACCCGGATCTTCATCTCCCGTCCGAATTGCCTGCCCCTTTCACCGGGCACCACACCCAAACCCTGGACATGTACCAGATCCCGACCCGCCAACAGCTGAGAGCCTTTGACCACCTTCCCGCTACCTTCACCACGGGCCACACCCCTTCGTTGGACGACATCGCGGCTCAACCCGATGTCGCCCATCAGGCCGCCCCCGCACCCGACCCGCACACCACTACCGAACCCGTCCGCATCATCGTGTGCGGTTCCGATGCCGCCGTCGCCGCCGTCGTCACCAAGCTCATGCGCATTGATGCCCTCTGGGTCGAGGTCGCATTCCTCCCCCTCCAGTCCCAAGGCCAGGAATCACTCATTGCCACTACCTGGGGGCTCGACGCCCACCTCTCCCCCGCCCAAGCCCTCCTATGGGCCTTACGCTCCCCAGCCCTGCCAACCTGTGTAATCCGCGATGACCAAAGCGTGGTTACCTTGGGCGCAGCCGAATTACGCGGTGCCGATGAGTCCACCGAGGAAATGATCGGTGAAGTCGTAGTGGATTCGGATGTGCTCTATCACCACGAACAGGGCAATGATTCCCCCTTCAAGGCTGGTGTACGAATGGTCGCCACCGCGGACGCACCGGGAATTGCGGCTGTGCAGAGGCCGGCAGCGCGGGGCGTCGATAAAGAAAAAACAGGCAAACTACGCCGGTGGAGGGAAAAGTGGCGAGCCTCACGGGCGCCGCAGGCACAACCAACCGTGTTGACCGGGCGGGCAATGCAGGCCGGCGGGGTGGATTTCCAGCTGGTCCGCGATGGTGTGGTTCATCCGCGGCCAGTTTCTCGCGTCACGTTCTATCGGCACCTAAGGGATGGGCAATTCGTGCGACGGGCATGATTCAGCTGCCCAGCCGTGATCATGGCGGGGGCCGGCCGGGCACAGCAAGGATGCGCGTAAACCTCACCGACTGTCAGAATCGTCCCTCCGCTAATCATCCCCGTCATCACGATCCCGATTGTTGCCACCAGACGGTTGGTCATCCCCATCCCAAATCTCCGGGGCGAACCAGGGGCGCTCCACCGTAGGGGCCAGCGCCGCCATCGCAGACTTGCGGGAGTATCCGCATACCTGCAGGGCATCCACAATCATCGAACGCACCTGAGCGAGCACCACAGAACCGGACAACCCCGTGCCTTCGGCAGCTTCCATCCCCGTTCGTGCCGCCAAGCGCTGCAAGCTACGCACAATACTTGGGATTTTGATCGCTTCCTCACGCGTACCCCTAGTTCCACCCGTAGCGAAAAGCCCCGCCAAACGGCCAAGCTCATCGGAAAGGCCCCGGATAAGGTCAATGAGCTCCTCGGTGGATTGCACTTCGTCTTCAATCATGATCTCCGCACGGCGGGCAAGCACGCGGGCGTTACGCATGAGGTTATCCGCGGGGACGAGCACGCGCCTCATCGACCGTGAATGCCTCCGCGCCGACCAATACATCGGCGAAACACTGACCATTTCTGAGCCACCATCCACACTTTGCAGCATCGCGTTGACCAAGGTTTGAGTGCCGCGGGCAGTTTCCAAAGCCTCGTAAATGGCATCCCCATCACGAGCCTCCATACCCGCTGCCACATCGTCGAGAACCAAGGATGTTTTCGCAATCAGGCGCGACATCTCCCGGCGGGCTGTACGAAGCGGAGAATTTGGAACGATCGCCAGCACCAATAAGCCAATGACACCGCCTATCAGTGCATCCACCATGCGGTCCATCGCCCCGGACGTGCCGGGTGGAATGATGGTAGCCACAACAACCGCGGTAGTGGCAGCCTGCATGGGAACCACGACGGAACGGTCAATAAAAGTAGCGCTCAAGATGGCAGCGAGGACTGCAAGGGAAACCTGCCAATACCCGGTGCCCGTCACCGAGATCACCGCATCACCAATGCCGATTCCCACCGCGGCGCCCAAAACCAATTCAAAACCGCGGCGCAAACGCTTGCCTTCGGACAAGCCCAAACTGATGATGGCCGCGATGGGCGCAAAGAACGCGGCTTGGTGATTGAATACCTGCTCCGCAACCAGCAGCGCAATTCCCGCAGCAATTGCGCATTGCAGGGCAAAGATGGACGTTTCCCGAACTCGCTCGAGAGCCCGCTGGGGAGATATCTGACGCAACGAACGGGCAGCCTCTTGTGCTCCCGGGGTGCGACGAATCAGGTGCCGCAACCGCTCCCGAGCTGGTCGGCGGGGATCCGCGGACTCTACCCACTGCTCACTCATCAATCGGTGTCAATCCTCCTTGAATGCAAGATCAGCCCAGACGGCTCGATGATCAGTTCCCTTGACTTTAACTACTCCACCGCCCGTGCAGTCCCCAGACGTCAAAACATGATCGATGCGGATTACTGGTGTGCTCGTTGGCCACGTTGGCGTGTGCGCCATGTGGCCCGTACAGTCGTCCAGGTCAATCTGGCGGAAAGCAGGGTGCGAACGAGTGGCGTTGAAATCGCCAGCGATGACAATGTTCCGGCCGTTGTGGCCCGGGTTTTTGCCAACCATTCGCGCAATATTCTCCAGCTCGCGAACCCATGGCCCGCGGTCGCGCCCAGCGGGAGCCAAAGAATGAACACCGTAGATTTCTACTGGGCGTCGACTAGAGGAGGCATCCCCATCTGCAGAGGAATCCGAGGAATTATCCGAATCGGCCGGCGGAGTGGCCGTGACGTGGGGCATCTGGAACCGTGTGATCCCTCTGACTAGCTCGGCCTTGACATCATTACGGTTCCCCCACTCCGTTTTGGTCAGAATCGTGGTGCCGTCAGCACCCTCCCCCGGGTGAACTTCGGTCATCACTTGCATGTCCGTGGCTCGAGCTACCGCGGAAGCTTCCAATGGATTAGTTTCCGAGAGAACCAACACATCCGGCCCAACCTTTTCGACCGCCGCGATGATCTCCTTTTCCTGTGCCCCACCAAAATAAGTATTCAGCGCCATCACCCGAAGCGTGGGTGAGGATTGGAAAATAGAGAAAGCCGGAATACGCGGGACAATGGTTGCGGCCAGCACGGCGATCATAGCGAAAACACATGCCCTACGCAGGGACTTCAAACTGCCAATCGCGCCGACGGCGATAACTACCGCGACCCACGCACTGGCCTGAAGCTCAGCAACATACGGTTTGGAAGCTGTCCATGAAATCGGCCAGATAATGCTGGACAGCCAAAACAGGGAACCCGCCAAAACTATGAGGGACAGGTTCCTTGCGTAGCTATTGGGGTTCGACCTCACCGATCCAAACCCATAGCAGGGACCGCTGCTGGATCGCAGTCATGGAGCAAATTCAGGCAGCGGATGACTTCATCATCTTCACCCAGCAGCTTAGCGGTGACCACGAGCGCACCTATGGCGCGCAATACGCCCTGGTTGGGCTCATGATCCCACGGCACAGGGCCGGTGCCGCGCCAGCCATTGCCACGCAGAGCATCCAGCCCGCGGTGGTATCCGGTCCGAGCGCAGGCATATGCCTTCACGGGTTCTTCCATCTCCACGAGACGCAGAGCCAGTGCCGCCCATGCCCCCGAATCCTTGAGGTCCGCTGCAACCAGCTTCTCTAGCGCGTCGATATTCGCTCCGGCATCGTCAGCGGTGATGTTGCTGGCGAATTCCTCCGGCAAGCGGGTCTCTGGCTTTTCGGAACCAAACAGGTCCCGACCGTGACGTAGCTGTTCTGACATGGGATTTCCTCCGGGTTGATCGTTATGGGCACAGGCGCGGTGCGGGGCCACTACGGTAAGTGCCCCCGCGTGGCTAGAACCGCAGGGATTTTACTTACCCAAAGTCTTGCCAGCGGAGTGCAGGTCGTTGCAGGCCTCCACCACACGGACAGACATAGCCTCTTCAGCTTTCTTCAGGTAGGAGCGAGGATCGTAGGCCTTCTTGTTACCGACCTCGCCGTCGATCTTCAGCACACCGTCGTAGTTGCTGAACATGTGGGAAGCCACTGGGCGAGTGAACGCATACTGGGTATCCGTATCCACGTTCATCTTAATCACGCCGTAGCGCAGGGCTTCTTCAATCTTCTCCTTCTCGGAGCCGGAGCCACCATGGAAGACGAAGTCAAACGGCTGGGAGCCTTCAGCCAAGCCCAGCTTCTTGGTAGCGACCTTCTGGCCCATATCCAAGATTTCTGGGCGCAGCTTCACGTTGCCCGGCTTGTATACACCATGCACGTTGCCGAAGGTGGCTGCTAACAGGTAGCGGCCGTTTTCACCGGTTCCCAGTGCATCCACGGTCTTTTCGAAGTCCTCTTCGGTGGTGTACAGATTCGCGCCGGCCTTGGCCTGCACGCCATCTTCTTCACCTCCGACAACGCCGATCTCAATTTCCAAGACAATGTTGGCGGCCTTGGACTTCTCCAGCAGTTCCTGGGCGATCTCGAGGTTCTCGTCGATCGGCACAGCAGAACCATCCCACATGTGGGACTGGAACAATGGGTCCTCGCCAGCCTCCACGCGCTTGCGGGAAATCTCGATGAGCGGACGAACGTAGTCGTCCAGAACTTCCTTCTGGCAGTGGTCAGTGTGCAGGGCCACGTTCACGCCATAGTACTTCGCGGCCTCGTGTGCGAAAGCGGCCAGCGCAGTAGCACCGGCGACCTTGTTCTTAACGTTCAGGCCGGAACCGAACTCCGCACCGCCGATCGAAAACTGGATAATGCCGTCGGACTCCGCGTCAGCAAAACCCTTCAGAGCTGCATTGATGGTCTCGGAAGACGTGCAGTTAATTGCGGGGAAAGCGTATCCGCCCTCCTTGGCCTTGTCGAGCATGTCGCGATAGACGGCGGGGGTTGCAATTGGCATTGAAGCCTCCTGATTGTTTGGACGTTCCACCCCAAAGTATGCCTGTTAATTGAAATAGTTTCCACGCCTTGTGGGTTTCGGGGTTAGTTCTCGTAGTCGGATTCGTCCCGAACAACGCGGCACATCGCTTCCATTAACATCCACCCGCCCAATTGCACCGATAGATCGCGTTCTGCGATGTCCGAACTGGCTACCGCGCCGGCGATGGTTGCACCAACCAACCCTCCGGATTGGGGCATCATGGCATCGCGAGTCCACTCCGCGGGAAACACCGGCAGGCCGTCGACTTCCAGGCGGTAGCGCCACGCGGATTCCGCGGTCCTTTTCACTATGTCTCGGGCGGTGCGTTGGGCTTCTTCACCTCGACGCCGCGATGATGGCAAACTCGTCGCGGCTAGTGCCAAGTAGCGCATGAGGATGCCGTTGAATAGGCCTCCATCGCCTCCGAAAGATGGCCAATCAAGAACCCCGTCAGCATTAATGTGCGTACGTGCAATGGCTTCGATCAATCCGCGAGCCCGGGTAATGGAGGTCATGCCAACCTCCGATACCGCGTCCCGGTCCACCCCAGCAGCATCGCGTTGTGCAATGGCCAATTCCACACACGCTCCCAGGACCACACCCTGGCAGTAGCTATAGACCGCCGGTTCTACTTCCGGCCCATGCATGCGCATGCGCAATCCGTCCATGACCAGGCCGTCCTCATTGATCAGATGGGTAAAGATCCAATCCAGAATGTGCTCGGCAATATCCAACCGCCCCACACGCGTGGCCAGAATTGCTGCGGGTCCATTAGTTGGGACGTTGTAAAAGGTTTCACTGGTACGCCACGGCAGCACACCCGTAAGCCCATCAATTCCCTGGAAGATATTCTCCACCAAGTCCTCATACCCCCGCGGGGTGGCCATTTTATCCAGTTGGCCAACCCGACCCATGGCAAGTGCCAGCCACGCTTTATCGTCGTAATAGTTATTACGGCTTAGTCGACGTAGGTTGCGAATACGCATTGCCCGAAGCGTGCGACGAATGTCAGCCTGGCGGGCTTTGGTAGGGCGGCGCAGCGAGGCGTCGACCAAATTGTCAATGTAGTGAGCCTGCCACCAGTAATGCCAACGAACAAAAAGCCTGTCCCTGCTGGTGGGCGGCCATGCGATGAGACCCAAATTGGTTAACGGCAATCCCCAAAGGCGGGCGGAGTGCCGTTCCTCAATTGCTTGTTCCGCTAGGTCTGCGCGGTGATCCCATCGTTCTTGCACAATCATCAATACTGCCTGAAGACATCGCTTATTTCTAGAGAATCTGCCATTTGCCAGAGCGCTACCCTTCACAGGAAATCAGGACTGCGGGAAACACAGTCACAGGAGCAAAGCTGTCAAAGAAGCACAGCAGGTAGAAAGCCACAGCAGTTAAAGGGGCACAGCAGTCAGAGAGCCACAGCAAACAGAAAGCCACAGCAGGTACAGGGCAGTGCGGTCACAAAAATGGCTTTACCACGCTTGAGAAAGATCCGCGTGCTGCCGGATCCACGCATGCATGGCAATGCCTGCAGCCACACCCGCATTAATAGAGCGAGTGGAACCAAACTGGGCAATGGATACCGTTTGTGATGCGGCCTGCTGCGCCTCTGGGGTAACACCAGGACCTTCCTGGCCAAACAGCAATAAGCAACGTTGAGGCAGGTCCGCGGTTTCCAGGGGTACACTGCCCGGTGTGTTGTCCACCGCCACCACCGTAAGGTCGTGGGCGCGCGCGAATTCCAACACACTGGCGACATCCGCATGATGCGCGAGGTGCTGGTAGCGGTCGGTCACCATAGCACCCCGTCGATTCCAGCGTTTCCGGCCCACGATGTGCACCGTGTCCACCGCGAAAGCATTCGCGGTGCGTACGACAGTGCCGATGTTGGAATCGTTCTCGAAGTTTTCGATGGCGATATGCAATGCGTGGCGCCGAGAATCAATATCGGCCACGATGGCTTCCAAGCGCCAGTATCGGTACGCATCAACGACGTTGCGGCGATCGCCTTCGTCCAACAGTCGGGGGTCGAAGTGTGCTTCCGCAGGCCGGGGCGCGCCTGGGTATTGCTCTTCCCACGGCCCGACCCCCACGGGGTGATCGAACCATTCGGTGGGGCCCCGACCGGATGTGGATTCTGGGCCAGGCGTGGATTCTGAGTTAAATGCAGATTCTGGGCTAGGCGTGGCCTCGCCCTCCTCGTGTGGTTTAGGCACCCGCCAACCCCAGATCTTCGAGGCCCAGCAGGGAGCGGTACTCCACACCCTCGGCTTCAATTACATCCTTGGCGCCAGTGGCACGGTCCACGACAGTGGCCACGCCGACGACGGTTGCGCCGGCTTCACGCGCGGCAGCTACTGCCGTGAGTGGGGAGTTACCCGTGGTGGTGGTGTCCTCCACAATCAGGACCCGCTTGCCCTCGATGCTGGGCCCTTCGATGCGGCGCTGCATGCCGTGCTTCTTGGCTTCCTTGCGCACGACGAAAGCATCCACGCCCTCGCCTGCGTGCATGATCGAGGTTGCTACCGGATCGGCACCCAACGTCAGGCCCCCGACGTGAGCGTAATCCCAATCCGCCGTCAGCTCGCGCAGCAACTGGCCGATGAGTTTGGAGGCTTCGCGGTGCAGCGTGGCACGGCGCAGATCCACGTAGTAATCGGCTTCCTTGCCCGAGGACAACGTCACCTTGCCGTGGACCACGGCCAGTTCCTTTACCAGCTCAGCCAATCGCTGCTTCTTGCTTTCGTCGACGCTCATTGTTTCTCCCCACGTTTGGGCCCTTCGCGATCACAACAGTACGGGGGCTACTGCGGACAACGCGACATGGCCAGCTTGCACTTTTCCTCCTTCTGAGACTACCGCCGTCAAAGCTGAAACTTTAAACCCCATGGGGTGGAGTTGTCGGGGTGGGATTCGGCATGGGAAAACGATAGCCTTTGTCCAGCTACCTAAAGCTGACAATGCAAGCCTGACAATCTTTATCCAAAACGACGAAAGCTGAAGTGACCGTGGCCCAGAAACCGCATCCAAATGACCGACCCCCGCAGCCGGAGGGTGTACCACAACACCTCCCGGGCCAGCAGTTGGGCCAGGCAAAGCCACACCAGCCATCACCGCAGGATCAGCCAACCGCGCAGAATCAGCCAGCACCGCAGAATCAGCCAGCACCGCAGGGTCAGCAAACCGCGCAGGGTCAACCAGCACCGCAGAATCAGCCAGCATCGCAGACCCCAGCGCACACTCCGGCTGTAAACAAAAAGAAGGGCATCCCCCTCGCTGCGTGCCTGGCCGCAGCTCTCGTGGTGGGTGCCCTGGCGGGGACGGGCGGATACGTTCTGGGCGCACAGCACGGTCGCGATCAGGCGCAGCAAGAAGCCTTGGCAGCCAAGATCCCTCCAGCCGGCGGCAACGGGACCCGCGGGGAGGGGCCCAAAGCACTGCCCGATGGCACTTACAACGCCACGATCGTTGGACCCGGTAAGAAGATCGAGAGCAACCAGGACATCCTCAATGTGCACCGCCGTAATGCCGAGGATCCATTCGCGATCGGCGCCATCGATGCCCCGGTGGTTATTTCGGAATTCGCCGACACGGAGTGCCCGTTCTGCGCAACCTTCCACAATGAAACCCGCGATCAGATCATCGAAAACTACGTTGATAAGGGCCTAGTTCGGATCGAGTGGAACGACTTTGCCATCAACGGCGATGACGCAGTCGCGGGGGCGAAGGCTGGGCGCGCTGCGGCGAAGCAGGGAAAGTTTCAGGAGTTCACGTCCGAACTGTACAAGGCCTCTGCGGGTAGGCAGGGCCACCCTGGGTACAAGATCGACGATTACGTGAAGTTTGCCGAAGCCGCTGGAGTGCCCGACATGGACAAGTTCCGCAAGGATGCCACGGGCAAGGAATTCGACAAGCCCGTAACCGAAGCTCAGAAATATGGTGCTTCCATCGGCATCAACGGCACCCCGGCTTTCGTGGTGGGCACTAAATTCGTATCGGGTGCGCAACCGTGGGGAGTGTTCAAAAAGGTCATCGATGAGGAGCTCGAGCGCGTGGCTTCCGGTGAAGTGAAAAACCCAGCCCAGTAGCAACACATCGGGTGTGGTGGCAAGCATGGACCCCTTGTGGCAAACATCGGGTGCCGTGGCGCCACCACTACTTGCCCGCCAGCCCCTTAGTTCTGATCCTCGACGATTTCCCCGTCGACGGTTTCAATCTCTGCTTCCACCGGCTCGATCGGGTCGGGCCGCGCGTGTCGCGCATCGGGTGCCCGGTGCCGCCCTTTGCGCCGGCGAGCTTGCGCGGCGTGCGATAGCTCCTCACCAAAGATCGCGGTTTCCTGATCCACGCGAATCACGCGGGACTGCTGAGACTTCGAACCCGCAATGTGATCCGGGTCCTCCCCCAACGACGGGATACTGCCATCGGTCTCATCGATCAGCGGGAAATCACCGTGCTCCCACTCCCCCTCGGACCGCGCGGTCGAACGCGAAGGGAATTCCACCGGACCCGCGGGACGTTCGATGTGCGGACGCTCAGATGCCACGGCGCCGCCGTCTTCTGTCCTGGCGGCCCCGGCCACCTCGCGGCCCTGTTCCTGCACCCGCTGTTGCGACCGCGAGACGTGCTTATCCGCTACAGCGCGCAGATGCCCAGGGCGAGGTTTACCCGAGGAGCGTTTTGCGGCCTGTGGAGTGGCCGTGGTGGATTGCAAGGGGGCGCCGTGCTCCACAGAGTCAGCCGTTATAGCAGACCCCGTCCGTCCCGTCGTCACTGTTCCCCGTGGTAGCACGCGGGTCGGGTCCGCCACATCCATAGCCAGTGGGGTGCTCATGATCAGCGGAGGCAGCACCATCGCCGCATCCGCCAGCGAGCGAACAACGGGAAGCACCTGCTCCCACACGCTAATATCCAGCCTGCGGGACATTTGAATAACGATCCAGTCGTCCTGCCAGATCACGTCCGTAACGACGTGGGCCAAAGCCGCCAAGCCGTCCTCCACACGTTCATCCAGCATGCGATCAAGCGCGCGGATATCGGTAGTAAAACCGTAGAACGGTGGCTGATCCAGCAGCTCCGCCCGGCGCATTCCCGCGGGTACCGCTCCCGCCACGGAGTAATACACCGTCACGGGCGATTCCGCTGGCCGCCGCATCCGCAATATCGTCGCCCCGCCGAGGTCTCCGATCGTGAGCTCGTAACCTTCGAAAAACCCCGCCACCACATCTCGCAGAACTAACTGCTCCGGCTGAATGGCTTGCACAAGAACCTCGGGCAGTTCCGTGGCCGCCCGGCGATCCTCGCGAACGTGCCCAAAGCCGTTGTCCTGAGCCCACAATCGCCGTCGCTTGCGACCGCGCATGAAGCGGAAACCCTCTTCGTCTTCACGCCGGACGATCTGCGGTGCCGCGGGTTCATCCCCCTTATCCGCAGATTCCGGGGTTGTGATCTGGGGTTTCTCGTCTCCACCGGGGCCAGTAGGCTCTGGTTTTACCACTGTGCCCGGCTCCGAACCAGCTGACGAGTGTGCCGCTGGGCTGGCTGACGAGTTCACCCCCGGATCAGCTTCCTTCACCGCTGGAGCACTCGCTTCTCGCCCCACAACAGCTCCCGGCGCCTCCCCCTCAACCTCCGCACGCGGTTCCGGCTCTCCCGGATGTGCTGGTCCTTCTGGGTTTTTATCATTATCGACGCCACGCTCTGCCCGCTCCAGCGATGAATCATCATCGGGGGAACCTAGGGGCGTCGAATCAAAAGAGGCCGAACCCGCACCATCCGAATCTTGGGTTCCGGCACGCCAAAGCAACCATGCGGCCAGCCCCAGCAGGACCAAGCCGATGAGCAGGGTGAGTACGGATCCATTCATCGTAGGTGGAGTTCGACCTTAAACTCGTGTCAGGTCGCCCAGGGCTGCAGTGATCGTGGCCCTGGGCGGAAGCAAGTGTTCGCCTATGTACGAGGATTACTCGTTAGCTGCTGCGTAGGCTTCCGCATCCATGAGGTCGCCGGACTCGGTGACCTTGACCTCGTACAACCAGCCGGAACCGTATGGATCTTCGTTGATCAAACCGGCATTGTCATCGAGGGAGTCGTTGACCGCCACGACCTCGCCAGAAACTGGAGCGTAAATGTCGGAAACGGACTTGGTGGACTCCACCTCGCCGAAAGCCTCGCCGGCCTCGACCTCAGTGCCTACCTCGGGCAGCTCAACAAAGACGATCTCACCCAAAGCTTCAGCAGCGATGTGGGTAATGCCGACGCGAACGGTCTCGCCCTCGACGACAGCGGAAGTGTTGACCCACTCGTGCTCTTCGGAGTACAGGAAGTCGGATGGCAGTGCGGACATGTGTGTTGGCTCCTTAGCGTAGTTTGCTTCGCAAAGTTGGCACCTGGTTGAATTCGCTGGTCAAAGGCCAGCTGCAACGGCCGAGCGCCTAGTCATTAAAACTTTGACTCATCTGGGCACCTTACACGAACAATGCGACAGTTAAGTCACAGTTGGGGGACAATGTCACCCTAGCCTTCCAACCTTCCGTCTTAGATTAGTTCCACACGAGTACCTGCCGACCTCGGACCCCCGGAGTCGTCACCCGTTTCCACGCCTCCGCGTACTGAGTTTCTGCATCATATACTCGCTCCACGCGGGGCACAAGCGTTCCAGTGTGGGCATGATTCGCAAGTCGCTCCAACGTAGCTGGATCCGGGTGAACGAGAACGGAACGAGAAGTAATACCACGGGGTGCTTCTACGGGGAATGCCGGCAACACCCCAACATAATTCCCACCATCAGCGATGGCAGGTAGGACCGTATCGGGGATCGTGGCCGCATCAAGTACGGCTCCTACGCGGAATCCGCCGCCCACCAAATTCTCCACTGAGGTAACGAGGCGTGCACCACGCTCTTCCACAAATGTACGATCATCCTCTCGAGCGAGTCCATAAACTTGCCCCCAACGCCCCGAATCCTTAGCGAGCTCCATTGCGTAGCCCCCCACTGCACCAGCAGCACCGGTAATGAGTAAGTCACGCCCCGCTGGCTCGCCGAGCAACTCTAAGGATTGGAAGGCTGTGAGCCCATTCAGCGGAATTGTGGCCGCATCTTCAAAGGGCAAGGAATCTGGCAAAAGGGCCAGCTGGTCTGCGTTGACACTAACGTATTGAGCATGCGCGCTGAGGGGGATCCCTATATTCGGCGTCAGACCGATGACCTTACTGCCAATAGAGAACGCTTGGCGCGTGGACTCTACGACTTCTCCCGAGAACTCCCAGCCCAGGCCGAATTCACCGTCAAGACCGAATGCCACACGACCATCTGCAGACGGAGACATAGCATCCACGGGGTTCACGGTGGACGCAGCTACCCGAACGAGAATTTCACCGTCGTTGGCGCGCGGGGTATCGCGGTCGACGAGTTGCGGTTCGGGAGTGTTGGGAATGGAAACAATAGCCTTCATGGATCAGGCCCTTTCTTCAATAAGTCAATGCAACACACAGGTGTGTGCATGGGGAAGCAATAAGCGCCACCTCAGACTTCGCAAGCAGGTCCGCACTTTACAGCCTTTCGAGGTAGACAAGCCCACTATATTGAAGCTACTATATTTTGGTAAGTGCCGACTTTGAAGTAGGGTACGAACCAACTAGTTAGTTCCCTGTACAGGTGGGAAAATGGCTCCAAAAGATTTTGTGAAGGTTTTCTAAAATGCCTACCCAAACAGCGTCGCAACGTCGAAAAGCACGAGAATCCGACTACAACGTGTTCATGAAGGACTGCCCAAGTCGAAAGCTTCTAGACAAGATCGGCAGTAAATGGCTGACACTGGTCCTCATTACCCTGAGTGGTCAAACCTTGCGTTATTCCGAGATTAGGCAAGAAATTGCAGGGATCAGTGAGAAAATGCTGACACAGACCCTGCGCAACCTCGAACGAGATGGACTGGCCCTGAGGGAGGTTACCGCTTCCATTCCTCCACGTGTGGATTACCAGCTCACCCCCCTTGGAGAATCCTTGGTAGATCCACTTTTGACCTTGCGTTCGTGGGCGGAGCACAACATGGGTGCGATAGAAAATGCCCAACGGCGTTACGACGCCGCGGAAACTAACACCCCATAGCTACAAGAGGATCCCTAAAACGCTATCGCCCCTCTTTCATCTATTACTTTTCGCGCTTGTAGAACGGCAGCTCTACGACGGTATAGTTGAAACGCTTGCCGCGGATATCGACCTCCACGGTCGCGCCCACAGCGGCATCGCCAGATTCGATGGCCTCGGTGGACACGTAAGCCAGCGCGACAGGGTGGCCCAGCGTTGGCGACAGCGCGCCGGAGGTGACGCGACCGATCGCGGTCTCACCTTCACCGGCAAATACTTCGTAGCCACCACGTGCAGCACGTCGCCCCTCACCAGTCAGACCGATGAGCTTTTGTTTCACGCCCTCTTCCTTAGCGGCCGCAATGGCTTCGCGACCCACGAAGGATTCCTTGGACTTGATTGCAGCCAGCACGCCAAGACCAGCATCAACTGGGGTGAGCTTCAAGGACAGCTCGTTACCGTACAGCGGCATGCCCGCCTCTAGGCGGAGGGTGTCACGGCAGGCCAAGCCACAGGGCAGACCATCGAACTTCGCAGCGTGCTCCATAACGGTGAGCCATACGGACTCTGCTCCGTCGTTGCCCACGATGATTTCAAAACCGTCCTCGCCGGTGTAACCCGTGCGGGCGATGATGACTGGCTGGCCTGCCACAATGCCCTGGAATGCGGCGTAGTAGCCCAGGCCTTCCACGGCCTCCTCTACGGATTCACCCGCACCGGAAGCTACAGGGGCATTGGACACGTTTTCCACTACGGAGTGCATAATCGCAGCAGCCTTGGGGCCTTGGACTGCCACCATGGAGGTCACGTCCGATTCATTGTTAACCTCAACGTCAAAGTTGGTGGCGCGCTCCATCATCGCGGAGACCACGTTGGCCACGTTGCCCGCGTTCGGCACCACCAGGTAATCCTCGTCGGCCAGGCGGTAGGTGATGAGGTCGTCAATAATGCCACCGGACTCGGTGCAGATCATAGAATACTTGGCTTTGCCCACCTTCACTGCGGACATGTTGGAGATGAACGCGTGGTCCAGGTATGCCCCGGCATCCTTACCCTTTACGCGTACTTCACCCATATGGGACAGGTCAAATACACCCACACCATTGCGCACGGCCTTGTGCTCATCCAGCTCACTGCTGTACTTCAGCGGCATATCCCAGCCGCCGAAATCTGTAAAGCGTGCGCCCAACTTCTCGTGCACCTTGTGCAGTGCGGTTTCTTTCAACTGTGCTTTCTCAGCCATAACTGTGTGTAACCAAACCTTTCGGGGTTCTTCGTGACGTGGGTACTAGTCCTCGTTGATGGCGAATGCCTCAAGCGGTGGGCAAGAGCACACGAGGTTGCGGTCGCCGTGCGCATTATCAATGCGGCGCACTGGTGGGAAGTACTTGGTGATCTGCAAGCCAGATACTGGGAAGGCCGCCTGGGCGCGGGTGAAGTTACCGCCGGATACGGCCTCATCAAAGTCGTCGCGGGTGACGGAGTACGCGGTGAATGGCGCGTGGCGCAGCACTGAATCCTCCGCGGAGACCTTACCGTCGATGACTTCCTGGATCTCCCCGTAGATGCTGATCATCGCTTCAATAAAGCGGTCCAGTTCTTCCTTATCTTCGGATTCGGTGGGCTCCACCATCAAGGTTCCCGGCACGGGGAAGGCCAAGGTAGGAGAGTGGAAACCGTAGTCCATGAGGCGCTTGGTGACATCCTCGGCGGTGATGCCAGACTTCTTGGTCAGGTCGCGCAGATCCAGAATGCACTCGTGTGCAACCAGGTCGTTCTTACCCGTGTACAGCGTTGGGTAGTAGTCCGCCAGCTTGCGAGAGATGTAGTTCGCGGTGACCAGAGCCATACGAGAAGCCTCAGTCAGGCCATCGTCGCCCATCAGCGCAATGTAGGACCAGGTAATAGGCAGCACGCCTGCGGAACCAAAACGGGTACCGGAGACCGGCTGTCCGGAGGTGTAATCATCCTCACCCTCCGGCAGGTCCTGGCTAGCATCAGAAGGCAGGAATGGGATGAGGTGCTCGGCCACACATACTGGGCCAACACCTGGACCGCCACCGCCGTGAGGAATGGTGAACGTTTTGTGCAGGTTCAGGTGGGAAACGTCACCGCCGAACTCGCCTGGCTGACCCAGGCCAACCAATGCGTTGAGGTTTGCGCCGTCGATGTACACCTGGCCGCCGGCCTCGTGCACCTTCTGGCAGACCTCGCGCACCTGCTCCTCGTACACACCGTGGGTGGATGGGTAGGTGATCATGATGCCGGCCGTCTGTGGGCCGTGCTTTTCCAGCTTGGCTTCCAGGTCAGCAACGTCGATGGAACCATCTTCGGCGTTCTTGACGGCCACGACCTTCAAGCCAGCCAATGCTGCGGATGCAGCGTTGGTGCCGTGGGCGGAAGCCGGGATCAGCACGATATCGCGCTGCTCATCGCCGCGGGACAGGTGATAGCGGTGGATAGCCAGCAGGCCGGCGAACTCCCCCTGAGAACCTGCGTTGGGCTGGACGGAAACCTTGGCGTAACCAGTGATCTTGGCCAAGCGCTCTTCCAGATCCGCGATCAGCTCCAACCAGCCCGCTGCCTGGTCATCCGGAACGTGTGGGTGGATGCCGGCGAACTCGGGCCAGGTAATGGGCTCCATGGACACGGCTGCGTTGAGCTTCATGGTGCACGAACCCAGAGGGATCATGGTGCGATCCAGTGCCAGGTCCCGATCGGCCAACTTGCGCAGGTAACGCATCATCTGGGTCTCGGAAGTCACGGAGCGGAAGATTGGATGGGTGAGGATATCGTCCTCACGCAACACACCAACTTCGGCCAGTGGACCGGCCTGAACGGTGAATTCCGCGGTATCGACCTTGGCGCTGGACTTCCCGGCAAGCACGCCGACCAGCTGCGCAATGTCCTCGTCTGTGGTGGATTCGCCCACGGAAATACCCACGAACTTCTCGTTCACGCGGCGCACGTTAAATCCGGCTTCGGCAGCGGCGGTCAGCGCGGCGTCGGATGAAGAAAGAGTAGAAGAGACATCGACGGTGACCGTGTCGAAGAAGGTATCGTGAGCCAGCGACAGGCCGGCCTCGGACAACGCCACAGCCAAGGCAACCGCGCGGCCGTGCACCTCGGTGGCGATGCGGCGCAGTCCCTCTGGACCGTGCCACACCGCGTAAAAACCAGCGATAACAGCCAGCAGGGCCTGGGCGGTACAGATATTACTGGTGGCCTTGTCACGACGGATGTGCTGCTCGCGCGTTTGCAGTGCGAGGCGGTAAGCAGGGGTTCCCTCAGCATCGACGGATACACCCACAATGCGGCCCGGTAGCTTGCGCTGCAGTGCCTCAGTGCAGGAGATGAAACCAGCGTGTGGGCCGCCGAAGAACAGTGGCACGCCGAAACGCTGTGCAGAGCCCACGGCGATATCCGCGCCTAGCGCACCCGGTGCGGTCACCAGCACCTGTGCCAGCAGGTCGCACGCTACCGTTACCAGCGCACCGGCTTCCTTGATTGCAGAAATAGGCGCAGCCAGATCGCGAACGCGACCGGTGGAACCGGGGTTAGACAGCACCACACCCACTAGGTTGTCGTAGGCAGCGTAGTCAAAGTCATCAGCGGAAAGATCTACGACCTCCACAGGAATCCCTGCGGCCTCGGCACGCGCCAAGGTCACCGTGATGGATTGCTGATGCAGTGCGGAATCCAACAGGACCACACCGCCTGCCTTCGCGGCCTTGGTATTCCCCCGGGCCATCAATTGCACGGCCTCAGCCACGGCGGTGGCCTCATCCAACAGCGACGCACCGGCAACTGTCAGGCCCGTGAGGTCCTGCACCATGGTCTGGAAATTCAGCAGGGCCTCGAGGCGGCCCTGGGAAATCTCCGGCTGGTATGGGGTGTAAGCGGTGTACCAGCCTGGGTTTTCCACCACGTTGCGGCGGATGACAGCCGGCGTAATCGTGTCGTAGTACCCGTTACCGATCAGCTGCTTTTTCACCACATTTTTGGAAGCAAACTCCCGCAACGCTGCCAAGGTGTCCACCTCGCTCAACGCTGGTGGCAGCCCGATGGCTTGCTTTTGCTTAATGGAGTCCGGCAGCGCGGCATCGGCGAGTTCCGCGCTGGAACTGTAACCGAGGAATTCGAGGATCTCGGTCGTTGCTTGCCGATTTGGACCAATATGGCGGGGGACAAAGGGTGCGTTTGTTTCCATGGGGCGTTTTCAAACTTTCCGGTTTCTAGCACGGGCGATTGTCCTCCCCGCTCTGTCTTGGGTGCCTGAGAGCTTCGGTCACTGACGTACAGCAACCTTTCTCCTTCGGCGCCTACGCCTCGTACGACTGGGCGCAAGTCTTTCCAGAGGTGCCTTGCCGGGGCGGTACGGGTGCCTGAGAGTGTCTTCGGGGAGGTGTTGCTCCGTCGGCGGCCGGCGCGTGGCGCGGCCTCTCCCACCACGGTTAGTAGCGGCGTTCACTTCGGGTGAACTATGAAGTTGTAGCGCCCCTATCATATATGGCCACCCCGACAGCTCCCCATTCTTCTGAAATCTAGCCTTCACTTTTTGTGCCCCCTGCCCGCTTCCTCTTTCCCCTGCCCATTCCGGTTGCGCCCCTTGCCCACTTCCTCTTTCCCCTGCCCGTTCCGGTTGCGCCCCCTGCCCGCTTCGGTAATTGCCTCCCGATTGCACCAATCCCCTCGCGCGCCACGCGCAGATGCGTAACAATTGCTTTCATGTCAAAACTTTCCGTCTTCCTGCCCCAATTCGCTAGCTCGGCCATGCCGGCCGTCAACGATGGCATTGCCGTTGTAACCGGTGCTTCTTCCGGCATCGGACGGGCAGTCGCCGCCGCGTTGGCCAACCCCTCTTCCCCCGACGCCCCTCGCTTTACCGTCATCGGTACCAGCCAGCACCCGGAAAACATTGAAAACCCTTTGCCTAACGTTGAATACCTGCCGTTGGATTTGGAGGACCCAGCTTCCATTGATGCGCTAGCAGCGGAAGTCCTGCGGCGCGGCACCCCGGCTGTCTTGGTTAACAACGCAGGCGAAAGCCAATCAGGCCCTCTGGAGGAGCTACCCCACAAGGCACTGACGCGCCTGTTTCAGCTGAACGTTTTAGGCCAAATACAACTGACGCAAAAACTCCTTCCCGCCATGCGTGCAGCTGGAGCTGGGCGCATCACGATGGTGGGATCCATGCTCGGCAGTTTCCCACTGGCGTTTCGCAGCAGCTATGTGGCTAGTAAAGCAGCACTGAAGGGATTCGCGTTCGCGGGACGCCGGGAGGTTCGCCCCTTCGGGGTGAATATCAGTGTGATGGAACCGGGATCAATCAATACCGGTTTGTCCGCGCGGCGCACCAAGTACATCGATATGGAAGGCCCGTACCGCACAGAGTTTTCCACAATGCTGCGGCGCCTCGATCGCAACGAATCCAATGGCATTTCAGCTGAACGCGTGGCCGAGGAGATCCTGAAATCGATTACTGATCACCGCCCACGCCCGCTGTACGCCACAGGTTCCATGGCGCCGATTATCTTCCCGCTATCGCGCGTGCTGCCCAGGGAGACCGTCCACTGGATCATCGGGCGAAAGCACGGGCTATAGATCCCCCGCAATCCCTTAGGAGCACCCCACCGCATATCGGCAAGCTGCGCGACCGACCAGCAGCGAGACCGACCCGCGCCTAATGCTGCCGGGTATACCACTCGCGCCACGGGGTCGCGAAAATGGCCAACACTGCCGCACCCATGATGCCGATGAACATTGCGCTGGCCGCAATGGCAATGAGCAGGGGGTTGGGTCTGGCCAGCGCCACGAGAAGCAGCAAAACAGTGCCAGCGATACCCAGAAAGGACAACCATGTGTAAAACCGGTTCACCGGGTGCTGCGGATGGCCGAAGCTGCCACGCATCGTAGCCTGTAGCGGCCACACCTGGAACAGCAAAAGTAGGACGAAAGACACCCAAGTGAGCACCGTTAGGTTCTCCGGCCCCACCCAGCCACCCGCATTGACAAGGGAGGCCACCATTCCGATAACCGCGAGGATGCTGAAGATTCGGCGGGACATCAGTGCAGGCGGTAGAGTTTGTCGCCCTGCTGGCAGGGCTCTCCGGCAATCATGACATCATCCAGCACCCCTTGCGGGAGCTGCATCGCCACGACCATGACGATGGGATCAAAACCCATGCGGCCAATCTCCTTCGGCGCATAGGAGCTGATGACTTGCCCCTGCTTCACAGCGGTGTTTTCAGAGAGCTTGGCGTCGAACCCCTGCCCCCTCAGCCGTGCGGTATCGACCCCCAAATGCACCAGAAGAGAGACATCCGAACGGGGTTGAATCACAAAAAGATGTGGCATGATGCGGGTGATGAGCCCGTCGACGGGGGCAGTGATATGAACAACCTCTACGTCAGGATCCGGGATGACCGCAATCCCAGCGCCTACAGTCCCCATAGCAAAAATAGGGTCAGGAACCTGCTGCAGATCCACGACAGTGCCAGATAACGGACTGCGGACGTTGAGGGAGATTGACATAACTCTAAATTCTAAAGTCTTTAGCCCCGCTCGATGGGCAAATCGAGACGCGCACTCCACTGGGACCATCCGCCGATGAAGTTGCGTGCCCCGTGCAAGCCCGCGTGCTCCATCGCCGCAATAAACAACGACGAGTGCAAGCCCGAGCCGGAATACACGGCAACGTTGTCCCCGCGCGTGATGCCTCGGGAAGCCAGGTATTCACGCAGGCGCTCGGGTTTTTCCACCTTGCCCTCGGCGTTCATCAGCTCCGCAACCGGGATATTGACCGCACCGGGAATCCGCCCCGCCTGGTGGTCAAATGGTTCGCGCAGACCCTTGAATCGTCCGGACTCGCGCGCGTCGATCAGCAGGTTGTGGCGCTTCCACTCCTCTACTTCGTCAATGAGGAGCTCTGGCATGGAGTGAGGCTTGAATTCCAAGTTGCCACGGCCACGCAGCGCACCGATGCCGCCGGCCACATCACCACCGGCTTTCTCCCACTCGGTGGTACCGCCGTTGAGGATCCGAACATCGGTCGCACCCGCCCAGCGCAACACCCACCATGCGCGCGCCGCATAGAGGTTCGGGCCAGCATCGTAAATATAAACGGGCCGATCGGCCATGACACCCCAATCGGCCAGCATGCGCTTGAGGTCTTCAAGCCGTGGCAAAGGGTTGCGCCCCTCTTGCCTGCTGGGGAGGGACGCCAAATGCATCAGTGGGTTACAAAACATCGCACCAGGCAGGTGCTGGCCGACATAGGCTTCCCACGCGGAATTCTCCGTTTTCGCCCAGTGCGAGTCGATGATGGTCATGCGCTTACCGCGCTTGAACTGACTAAACATCTCCTCGCCAGTGATGAAGGACGTGGATGCGGGCGCGTGGGTGTTAATGGATTCAGTTGCGGGATGGTGGCCGGATTCAGTGGCGGGCAAGCTCATAGTTCACGAGTCTAATTCCTTCGCCCGCCACGCGAGCAACTAGAGTGCGCGCAGTTAGAACAGTCCAGTTGGCTTCTCGCTGTACGACCACAGCAGGTTCTTGGTCTGTTGGTAGTGATCCAGCATCATCAAGTGGGTCTCACGACCAATTCCGGATTTCTTATATCCGCCGAAGGCAGCGTGAGCTGGGTAGTTGTGGTAGTTGTTCACCCATACGCGGCCGGACTGAATGGCCCGCCCGGCTCGGTAGGCCACGTTGCCATTGCGGGACCACACACCGGCACCCAGCCCATATTCCGTGTCGTTGGCAATGCGGATGGCATCATCGAAGTCCTTGAAGGTCGTTACTGCTAGGACTGGGCCGAAGATCTCCTCCTGAAACAGTCGCATGTTGTTTGTGCCTTTAAAGATGGTGGGTTCGATGTAGAACCCGCCATCGCGACCATCTATTTTGTTGATGCTACCGCCAGTGAGGACTTCCGCCCCCTCTTCGGGACCTGACTGCAGGTAGCCAGTGATTTTATCCATCTGCTCTTGGGAGGCCTGTGCCCCCATCATCGTGTCCGTATCCAACGGGTTACCGGTCTTGATGCTCTTGACACGCTGTACGGCTAGGTCGAGGAATTCCTCGGCGATGTCCTCATGGACGAGTGCGCGCGATGGGCAGGTGCAAACCTCGCCTTGGTTGAGTGCAAACATGGCCAGGCCCTCCACGCATTTCGCACGAAAGTCATCGTCATCATCCATGATGTCTTTGAAGAAAATCGATGGGCTCTTACCACCCAGTTCCAAGGTCACCGGGATGAGCTTCTCCGCAACCGCCTTGTTGATGATCTGGCCAACCTGGGTAGATCCCGTGAAGGCGATCTTCGCAACACGGTCGCTGGCGGTCAGAGCGGCACCAGCTTCTTCGCCTAAGCCATTGACGATGTTGAGCACGCCATCGGGCAGCAGATCGTGGATCAGTTCCACGACCAGCAGGATGCTGGCCGGGGTCTGCTCTGCAGGTTTGAGGATGATGCAGTTTCCGCCAGCTAGCGCAGGGGCCAACTTCCACGCGGCCATGAGGATCGGGAAGTTCCATGGGATGATCTGCCCTACCACGCCCAATGGCTCGCGGAAGTGATAAGCCACGGTATCCGCATCAATTTGGCTGGTGCGGTCTTCCTGGGCGCGGATGGCACCCGCGTAGTAGCGGAAGTGATCCACTGCCAGTGGCAGGTCGGCCGCGAGGGTCTCGCGCACCGCCTTACCGTTATCCCAGGTCTCGGCGACGGCGAGCATCTCTAGGTTTTCTTCTAGGCGGTCGGCGATCTTCAGCAGGATGTTGCCGCGTTCTTGGGGGCTAGTGCGCCCCCATGCGCCTTTCGCGGCGTGTGCTGCATCTAGGGCTTTTTCGATGTCAGCTTCCTTAGAGCGAGGCACGCGGCAAAAGACGTCACCATTGATCGGGCTGACGTTGTCCATGTATTGACCATCGACCGGTGGAACCCACTGCCCACCGATGAAGTTTTCATATTGCTCTTTGAAGTTGACAATCGCGCCCGTGGTTCCGGGGTCTGCGTACACAGTCATGAGGGGTTCCTAACGTGTTGGTCGACTGGATAGGGGTGAACAAATCTTGTCGGCCAATATAGTGACCTGAATCACTTTTTACGACCATGTTGTTTTCATATTTATGCAGGTATTAGCGCTTGTAAGTGCTCCACTCCCTTATCCGACGCCCTACGCCACCCCCGACCAGCACGCTTGCACAGGTAGGCCGCTAATCCCCGCACCCGCCAACCGTGCGCAAACGGAACTACGATCGCAGCTATGGACCTCGATTCTTTGAATCATCGCCATTTCCCCGCGGTCATCATCGGCGCAGGACAGGCCGGGCTGGCTGCCGGGCACGAGCTCGCGCGCCGCGGATTCACACCCGGCACCGACTTCATCATCGTGGACGCCAATGATGGGCCCGGCGGCGCGTGGCGGCACAGGTGGGATTCGCTGACGTTGGGAAAAGCCCACGGCATCGCCGATTTGCCGGGCATGCCCATGCAACGACCTGATCCGGACGTACCGGCCTCTCAGTTGGTGGCGGAATACTACGGCGAGTACGAGCGCGAGTTCGCTTTCAATGTAGTGCGCCCCGCTCAGGTGACATCGGTAGCCCCGGAAGGCGACCAGCTGGCCATTACGGTGGCGGGCGGCGCGGGGCGTCGAGATGAAAAGAAGGCTACGCCCACGAATGTGGTAATCGGCGCAGATGCGGTGCTAAGTGCAACTGGGACCTGGGCCAATCCACACATTCCATTTGTGCCAGGAATAGGGGAATTCAAGGGACGGCAACTGCACACGAAGGGATATACCCGCAAGGAGGACTTCGCGGGATTGCGAACGTTGGTAGTGGGCGGTGGATTGTCGGCCGTACAGTTCCTGTTAGAGCTGGCCCAGGTTACCGACACTGTATGGGCCACCCGGCGCCCGCCGAACTTCACCGCGCGGGAGTTTGGCACCAACTGGGGGTTGGCAGTAGAAGATGCCGTGCGGGAACGGACGTTCCACGGGCAGGCGCCGGCTTCTGTAGTGCGGACGACCGGCATTCCGCAGCGACCAGAATATCTGCAGGGGGTGGCTGACGGGACGCTAGTCTCACGCGGAGTGTTTGACCGGATCACTCGAACTGGAGTGGTTTTCGGCAAGCCTTTCAGCGACACTGCCGATGGATTGGGGCCTTCTTCGCATGCAAAGCTACAAGTGCCGGAATCGTGGAATCCATATCCCGCGGGCACTTCTATAGACGTGGACGTGATTTTCTGGAACACGGGGTTCCGGCATGCGCTGCGACACTTGGCACCAATGAAACTGCGGGAACCAGGAGGCGGGATCCTGATGCGCGACGAAGTGAGGGTGCGCAAAGATCCGCGAGTCTTTCTGGTGGGGTATGGCTCCACAGCCTCCACTGTGGGAGCCACACGTGCAGGTCGCCAGGCTGGGCGGGCAGCGGCGGCCTACTTGCGTGGGGGAGATTAGCGGACAGGAACGCTAGCCTGTGGCAACGCTAACTCGCCGGGGGGTTACCCCTCCGCCTGGCCCGCCGAACTCACTACCAGTTCCGGCTGCTCTTCCCCGGTGCTTTCCACGTCCACCAGAACACGGTCACCATCGCGAATCTCGCCACCCAACAGCTTCTTCGCCAGTTGGTCGCCGATTGCCTTTTGGATCAGACGACGCAACGGGCGGGCACCGTACGCGGGCTCGTATCCGCGCTCGGCCAGCCACTTCTTGGCATCGGAAGTAACATCTAGCACCAGTCGACGGGCCGCCAGCCGCTCACCCAGGCCACGCAACTGGATAGAAACGATGGATTCCAGTTGCTCCTCGCTGAGTGGCTTGAAGATGAGTACGTCGTCCAAGCGGTTGACAAACTCGGGCTTGAAGGCGCGCTTCACGGCCTCCATGACTTCGTCATCCGTTCCACCCGCACCCAAGTTCGAGGTCAGGATCAAGATGGTGTTGCGGAAGTCCACGGTGCGCCCCTGACCATCGGTCAGGCGGCCTTCATCGAGGACTTGCAGCAGCACGTCGAAAACATCCGGGTGGGCTTTTTTCCACCTCGTCGAACAGCACCACGGTGTAGGGGCGGCGCCGCACGGCTTCGGTCAGTTGTCCGCCGGCATCGTATCCAACGTATCCCGGAGGGGCACCGACCAGTCGTGCCACCGAGTGCTTCTCGCCGTACTCGGACATATCGATACGCACCATGGCGGTCTCGTCGTCGAAGAGGAACTCCGCCAAACCCTTGGCCAGTTCCGTCTTACCCACACCGGTGGGGCCGAGGAAAAGGAACGAACCCGTGGGTCGGTTGGGGTCCGCCACACCGGCGCGCGAACGGCGCACTGCATCGGATACCGCATCCACGGCCCGTTCCTGTCCCACCACGCGGCCGGCCAGGACCAACTCCATGTTCAGCAGCTTCTCGGTCTCGCCTTGCAACATTTTGCCGGCAGGAACACCTGTCCATGCAGAGACCACGTCTGCAATCGTGTCCGGTGTGACCTCCTCAGTCAGCATCATGTCCGATTGCTGGGCAGCCACAGTCGTCTCGGCTTCCTGCAGTTTCTTCTCCACATCCGGGATCCGGCCGTAGCGCAGCTCGGCCACCTTGGCGAAGTCACCTTCGCGCTCGGCAATTTCCGACTCGCGGCGCAGGTGGTCGAGCTCTTCCTTCAGGCCACGCAAGCTATCGATGCTGCCCTTTTCGTTCTCCCATCGAGCGGTCAGGCCGGCCAGTTTTTCCTTCTCGTCGGCCAATTCACTGCGTAGTTTTTCTAGCCTTTCCTTCGACGCCACGTCGGTCTCCTTGGCCAACGCCATCTCTTCGATTTCGAGGCGACGGACCACGCGCTCCACATTGTCAATTTCCTCGGGCCGCGAGTCGATCTCCATACGCAGGCGGGACGCCGCTTCGTCGACCAAGTCGATGGCCTTATCCGGCAGGAAGCGGCTGGTGATGTAGCGATCAGACAACGCAGCGGCGGAAACCAATGCCGAGTCCTGGATACGCACACCGTGGTGTACTTCGTAGCGCTCCTTCAGGCCTCGCAAGATACCAACGGTGTCCTCCACGGTGGGTTCACCCACATAGACCTGCTGGAAGCGGCGCTCCAACGCGGCGTCCTTTTCGATGTACTTGCGGTATTCATCCAGGGTGGTCGCACCCACCAACCGCAATTCACCACGGGCCAGCAGTGGCTTAATCATATTGCCGGCATCCATCGCGGAATCGCCACCAGCACCGGCGCCAACGATAGTGTGCAGCTCATCGATGAAGGTGATGACCTCACCTTCAGCTTCCTTGATCTCGTCGAGCACGGCCTTCAGGCGCTCTTCGAACTCACCGCGGTACTTCGCACCCGCAACCATGGAACCGAGGTCAAGGCTGATGAGTTTCTTCCCACGCAGGGATTCCGGCACGTCACCCGCCACAATTCGTCGGGCCAGCCCCTCCACGATGGCGGTCTTACCAACTCCGGGTTCACCGATGAGGACGGGGTTATTCTTCGTACGGCGGGAAAGCACCTGCACCACGCGACGAATTTCCTGGTCACGCCCGATCACGGGGTCAATCTTGCCCTCTCGAGCGCGGGCGGTCAGGTCGGTGGAGTACTTCTCCAATGCCTGGAACTGCCCTTCGGGTTCCTCCGTGGTGACCTTACGGTTACCGCGAACCGATTGGAACGCAGTCTTGATCGCATCGAAGGTCGCCCCCTTGGAGTGCAGCAGCGAAGCGGCCTCGGAATCGCCCTTGGCGATTCCGGCCAGCAGCACCTCCGTCGACACGTAGGTATCGCCGAGTTCCCCTGCTAGCTCTTGAGCGGCGGTCAGCGCATTGAGCGCATCCCGGTTGAACTGGGGGTTGGCCATATTCGAACCGGTGGCCTGTGGGTAGGCAGCCACCACGTTGCGGGCCTCGGTGAGCACCGCGGATGGTTCCACACCCGCCGCCTGCAGAACGGGCAACGCGATCGAATCATTTTGTTCCAACAGAGCCACCAACAGGTGAGCTGGGCGGATATCGGGATTGCCCTTAGCGGAGGCGCTCTGCAGGGCAGCCTGCATGGCTTCCTGGGTCTTCGTTGTCGGAGTGAAATTCGACATTGGGTTCCTCCTGATTGTTGTGTGGCGGGGTGGTGTGTGGCGGGTTCGCCACGAGCTATTGCCACTTTACTTGAGTACACCAGACTCAACCACCGTGAAGTTGAGCGTATTCCACTCAAGGGCGAGTTGTACTGTGATTCCAGTCACATAGTTCCCGTTGGTGGCATAGACTGACCCCTATGTCCCAGCTCAGCAACACCTCCAATCCCAACACTCTCGACCTCGTCGCTTTTGATTCCCTCTTGAGCTCGTCCGAGATTTCTACTCGGAACGCTGTGGCCGACTTTGGGAACCACCATCTGCGCCCCCGTATCGGCGAATGGTTCGATACGGGCCAGCTTCCAATCAAGGAAATCGCGCGCAGCTTTGGCGATCTGGGCATTCTAGGAATGCACTTAGAGGGATACGGATGCCCCGGAGGCTCGGCTGTCGAATACGGGCTGGCATGCATGGAGATCGAAGCCGTGGATTCCGGCTTGCGTTCCATGATGTCCGTACAGGGATCGCTGGCCATGTTTGCTATCCACCATTGGGGTTCCGACGAGCAAAAGGACAAGTACTTGCCGCGATTGGCAGCTGGCGAGCTTGTGGGATGCTTTGGATTAACGGAACCCAGTGCCGGTTCCGACGTGGCGTCGATGCAAACGCACGCCAAACGAGAGGGCGACGAATGGGTGCTCAACGGCTCGAAAATGTGGATTACCAATTCCCCCATCGCGGATGTATTGGTGGTGTGGGCTCGCACAGAAAACGACGATGGCAACGACGAAAATGTCGTTGAGAGAAACGCTGGCAAACCCGGCCACGTTGGTTTCATCATCGAACGCGGCACACCTGGCTTGAGCACCCCAACGATCAACCGGAAGTTGAGCCTGCGCGCTTCGGTAACCGGTGAAATCGTGCTGGATGACTGCCGTATTTCCGACGCCCAGCGCCTCCCCCATGTCAGCTCCCTGCGAGGACCTCTAACCTGCCTGAACGAGGCTCGCTACGGGATCATCTGGGGCGCGCTGGGCGCAGCACGCGACTGCCTGCAGACCACGTTGGCCTACACCGCGCAACGACCCGTATTCAAGCGCTCTTTGAGCTCCTTCCAGCTCACGCAGGCAAAGTTGTCGGATATGACCGTGGAACTCAATAAATCCTTACTCATGGCTTTGCAGTTGGGGCGCCTGAAAGACCGGGGCGAACTAAAGTCACATCAAACCAGCGCAGGCAAGCTGAACTCCACGCGAGTGGCTCTAGACATCGCACGAGAATGCCGCTCCTTGCTGGGCGCGGCGGGCATCACGACGGAATTCTCTCCCATGCGTCACGCGAATAATTTAGAAAGCGTGCTGACCTACGAAGGCACGGCCGAGATGCATCAGCTCATCATCGGTCAAGCCCTCACAGGCGAGGCTGCGTTTCGGTAGGGTCCGCCATCCACCCTGACGAGTAGAATTTCCGGGCATGAGTGACATGGACGAACCCGCCAGCGCCGTCGACCGCGCCGACCAGGGGTTTTTGAGGGCATTTCCCCGTGTGCGGATACGTCCGGCCATGTCCACGGTTTCGGCGCTTTCGGATTCCGTATGGCGCGAACAGCTATGCAACACCGCCGCGCGGCTCTACGACGGCCCGGCGGTCACCACCAGCCAAACGTTGTTGAGGGAACTGGTGCTCAGCGCACTGGCGGACCTTTCCCGCGAACTGCGACTTCCCCGCCAAGGAGTGCCCGAGTTCTCCCCCGCCGGGTTTGCCTTACTCACCGCAATGTCGGCGAAGCTGGAGGCGCTGGGCGTCACCCCCGAACACATCCAAGGCGCCAACCGTGCCACCACAACGGCGCTCAAGCAGCTACACCCCGACCGGGAAGCCCAGCTCATCATGGCCACAGAATGGGCATTCCACATGCTGCAGAATTCCCCGCAAAGCTAAACCCGCGCCAGTACCAACTAGGCCCGCGCCTGCACCGGCCAGCACGAGCCGAGCCAGCCCCCCCCCCTAATCCGGCGCCTAATCTAACCCCTGCGCCGGCGTCTGCCGCAGCCCTTCGATCTCCATATCCAACCGATGCCCCTGCAGTACGGGCAGCGTCTTGCGCGCTTTCTCCACGTGGGTTGGGTCGATATCGATCATGAGCACCTGCGCGGCATAACCGGTCTCGGCCAAACGCGCACCATTGGGGCCAATCACCGCGGAATGTCCAATGCCCGTGGGCCCATCGGAGTGTCCGTAGCGATCCGGAGACCCTGGTCGCGCCATGCCCGCCGCCACCAAGTAACTGGTGGAATCCAAGGCACGCGCCACTGTCAACGCGCGCCATTGATCCAGCTTGCCCGGCCCATCCTGCCAGCTGGTGGGTACGACCATTACCTTCGCACCAGCCTCCGCCATCGCCACGAAATGTCCTGGGAACCGAATGTCGTAGCACGTGGCCAACCCCACGGTGGTGCCAGCCACGTCGAACGTCACGCGCTTATCACCGGGCTTCACGGTATTCGACTCACGGTAGCCAAACGCATCATAAGTGTGGATCTTGTTGTAGTGCTTAACCCCGTCTGGCCCCGCGACCAGCAACGTGTTGTACACGCGACGGAACCGGTTGGCATCGGGAGTGTCCGCGGGTTGCTTCTCTGTCAGCTCGCCCGTCGGCAGGCGGTACACGGTATCCGCGGGGGTGAACATTCCCACCACCGCGGTTGTACCGTGCTTCTCCGCGGTCTCTTGAATCGCCGCCGCGAATGGCCCATCCAACGGTTGGGCCACCATATCCAGCCGACCGCTGTCGAAGGGGAACATCGCAGCTTCTGGGAACACCACGAGGTCAGCCCCACCATTGGCCCCAGACGCGATATATTTACGAATTCGCGCCAGGTTGGCTTCCACATCGGGTTCAGCGATCATCTGAATCACGGCAATACGCATGCCCCCAACCCTAGCGCCAAGGGCCAGGGCGCGTCAGCGCACTACGAATCTCTGGGGATAACTCCGCACTCTTTTGGCCTTCACACCCCTACTTATCCACAGCCCTCGTTTTTTCTTCTGTTCCGACGCCCCGCGCTCCCCTAACCTGCTCCCCATAGACAGAAAGGACTAGCGCGATAACGATGAACACACAGATCACCCTCGACGAAGCGGCTCTGACAACCCGGATCCTCGCCTTAGACCGCGAAGCCTGCGCGCTATTCGATAGCGCCCATGCCGTAGGCGGGATCACCCTGCCCGGCGCGGTTGCGGGCGGATCTTTCCCAGCGACCGCGCGGCAGTGGATAGCGACGTTCAGCCGCGTGACCGGGGCACATGCCGACAACCTAAGGCGCTCGGTGGAACAAATCACGCACTTCGCCCGCGACGTGGGCGCGCAGGAGGTAGCGAATGGGTCACTGTTCACGTCCGGCCCGCCGGGTGTGGCCGCAGAATCCCGTAGGTAGGCGCTGAGAACGCAGTGAACGCAAAGCACACGGAGAACGCATGGATATCTTTAGCATGGAAAACGCCCGTCCCGCATCCATTCTGCACGCGGGCAACGATGTGCTGCACCATTCCCAGCAGATCGTCAGTGGCGCGGGGCGCGCGCGAACACTCAGCGATTGGGAGCACGCGTGGACCGGCATCGCCAGCAGTGCAGCCAATCATCGGGTGCAGGCCAGCATCAACCCCATTGATATTTTAGGAATGACCGCGCAGGGCGTGGCCGGCGTGTTCTTGGCCCACGGGCAATTGTTGGACTTGGTGTGCCGCATTGTCCGCGGAACCACGGCCGCCGCCCGCACCGCAGGCATGATCATTGCCCCAGATGGAACCGTATCGCCAGGCCCCGCAGGTGCCGTGCCCGGGGTGAACGTGTGGGCAGTGAGCACCTCCCGCGCGCTAAGCGCGGTATTACGAGGCGCGCTGAGCATCGCTAGGGTGTCTGATGCAGCGGCTACGGGGGCAGTACATTCCGCCACGGCGGGGATGAAAGAAGCGCCGAAGATGGGCGGGGGTGGGTGGAGCGGGGCGTCGGAACTAAAAGAAGTCCCGGTAGATGAACAGCAAAATCCCTTCGGTAAAGTGCGCACCTACGGCCGGGTAGGGAATGCCGAGGAGGTGATCACGCTGGTCAGCGGGGTGGGATCCAGCGCGGAGGATTCGCGAGCCAAGACGGATCTGTGGGCGAGACAGAAGGTCACGGAGGCAGCGGCGGCGGGGAAACAGGTGGCCGTGGTCGCGTGGCACGGATACCCGGCCCCAGGCAGTGTGGCCGAGGCGGTTTCCCCCAGCGCGGCGAAGGCGGCCGCGGGTGATCTGCGGGAATTTCAGCGCGAACTGCGGCAACACGCACCCAATGCGCGACTGCATGTCGTGGGTTATAGCTATGGCTCCACAGTGGTGGGATTAGCGGGCAAAACCACAGACAAAGGCGCACGGCCCTCCCCCACTTCCCCTGCTTCCCCTACTTCCCCTACTTCCCCTGCCTCCCCGCCCGGTCTCGAAGCCGACCGGATCTCCCTATGGGGCTCACCCGGTGCGGGTGTGGGCGATGCCGGAGATATCGCGATACTCAACCATGGCACACCGAACGCCGGAGCATGGGACTCCGATACACCAAATGAGGCAGGCCAGGTGACAGTGGAACGCGCACCCGGTGACCTCATTGGACTGGTTACCACTCCGCTGGGCGGCCCGTTAGGGCGGGACCCGGCCTCCCCAATGTTCCGCGAGGGCTTTGACCAGAAAGCCAGTGCGACCGGCTGGGGCGAATACCTATGGCGCAACCTCACTGACATGTATCTATGGTCCCGTGGGGAAACGGACTCTCATAGTTCGTACCTGTGGGCCCCCGGAATGAACCCCACAATGAACCCTACAATGAACCCCGGAACGAATCCACAATAAATACAAACTCTCAGCAACCCATGCAAAGCTACAAACAACCGCAAAGCTACAAACAACTCTGCCCAATATTTCACCAAACGGCCTGCGTGCTAGTACGCTAGCAACCGTGAAAAAAGCAGATAATGGGGTAATCCCAACTAATGAAGGCCACGCGCAGCCGCCAGCCTCCTCCGAAGCGCTGGTCGTGGACGATCCCCGCACCGTCCGCTTAGGCACCCTCGTTAGCCTCATCGTCGGATCGTGCGTGGGCGCAGGCATCTTCGCCATGCCGCAAAACATTGCGTCCGTGGCTTCCCCCGGCGCCGCACTGATCGGTTGGGCGATCACCGGTGTGGGCATGCTCTGCATCGCGTATGTCTTCCAGGCACTGGCGCTGCGCAAACCACACCTAGATTCCGGCGTATACGCCTATGTCCGCGCAGGCCTAGGTGACTTCGTGGGCTTTGCCTCCGCCTGGGGATACTGGCTGGGAACCATCATCGCGCAGGTGGGTTACGCCACCTTGTTCTTCAGCTCGCTGGGATTCTTCGTGCCCATCTTCGACGGCTCGCGCCCATTCATTCAAGCAATCTTCGTATCGGGGCTGACCTGGACAATCTTCGCGGTGCTGTCCCGCGGTGTGCGCCAGGCGGCGATTATGAACGTGGTTGCGACGATCGCCAAGGTCCTGCCGATTTTGGCGTTCCTGGTGCTGGTCGCGTTCCTGGGATTCAACACGGAAGTCTTCACCTCTGATTTCTGGGGCCGTGCCGCAACCTTCGGGGATAACGGCAACGAAGTGCACTCCTTGACCGACCAAGTCAAAGGCATGATGCTATTCACGGTATGGGCATTCATCGGCGTGGAGGGCGCATCCACGTATTCCAAGCGTGCCCGCCACCGCAAGGATGTTTCCCTGGCCACGTTCCTGGGCTTCGTCATCGTCTTCTTGCTGCTCATGGCCGTGAGCTTCCTCTCCTTCGGAGTGGTCTCCCGCGAGGAACTTGCCGCGATGGGGGACAACTCCATGGCCTCTGTCCTCGAGCACGTGGTGGGCCCCTGGGGCGCCGGACTGATTTCTATCGGCCTGTGCATTTCCGTCTTGGGTGCGTACGTCTCTTGGCAAATGCTGTGCGCGGAACCAATCACCCTCATGGCCCAGGACCGCCTGATGCCGAAGATCGTGGGGCGCACCAACTCCATGGGCGCCCCGTACGTTGCGCAGCTGATGTCCGCGGTCGTCATTCAGATCTTCATCGTCATCTTCTACCTCAACGAATCCACGTACACCACGATGGTCCAGCTTGCGACCTCCCTCTACCTGGTGCCTTACGTGTTCTCTAGCTTGTACCTTTTGTTCCTGGCCACCCGTGGTCGCGGCATTTCTCACCCCGACGCCGGCAAGAAATTCGACCTCAGCGGTCCGGACGTCTCTGGTTCCACCAATCGCCTGCACCTAGTGCTGGGCCTGATCGCGTTCGTGTACTCCATCTGGCTGCTGTACGCAGCAGAACTGCACTTCGTGCTGCTGGGCACGTTGTTGATCATCCCTGGCATGGCCATCTACGTTGCTACACGCATGGCCAACCGCGAGCGCATCTTCAATGCCTTCGAGTGGGTCATCGCCACGCTGGTTGTACTCTCCGCCATTGCGGCGCTCTACCTGATCATGACGGGGCAAGTAAGCCTGTAACTCGCAGCCACTGGCCCTCTCCACCGCGGAGCCTCGGTGCGAAACACCTTGCGCAGCCGGGCAGAAATGTATTCTTCATTTATGCATCTGCTCCGGCTGTTACGTCAGTATTTAAAGCCATACACGTGGTATGTGGTTTTCGTCCTCATTCTGCAAACACTGTCCACCTTGGCAGTGCTATACCTCCCCACGCTGAACGCCCGCATTATTGACAAGGGCGTGGCCACCGGCGACATCGGCTACATCTGGTCCACGGGTGGGGTCATGGTCGGAGTGGCATTCGTCCAAGTTGTCACCGCCATCGTTGCCACCTGGTTCGGAGCGCGGGCAGCCATGGGTGTGGGCCACGATATTCGCCGGGATGTCTACCGCACCGTCGATGCCTACAGCGCCGAGGACATCGGCAAATTCGGCACCCCCACGCTGATCACGCGCGGCACCAATGATGTGCAGCAAGTTCAGATGGTGTTGCTCATGATCCTGAACTTCATGGTTATGGCCCCCATCATGAGCATCGGTGGCATCATCATGGCCGTCCGGGAGGATGTCCACCTATCGTGGCTGCTTTGGGTCTCCGTACCGGTCCTGCTGATCGTGGTGGGGTTCTTAGTGTCCAGGCTGGTACCCATGTTCACCGCGATGCAGGACAAAATCGATACGATCAACGAGATCATGCGCGAGCAAATCACCGGCATCCGCGTGGTCCGCGCCTTCGTCCGTGAGGATCACGAAGCCCAGCGTTTCGCAGCTGCCAACCGGGACATCACCGATATTTCTGTCCGCATCGGGCGCGTATTCGTGCTCATGTTCCCCGTCATCACGTTGATCTTGCACCTAGCTACGGCTGCCGTGCTGTGGTTCGGCGGCCACCGCGTGGACGATGGCCTAATGCAGGTGGGCTCACTCACCGCGTTTATGCAGTACTTGCTGCAGATCCTCGTTGCCGTGATGATGGGAACGTTCATGGCCATGATGCTGCCCCGCGCGATCGTCTGCGCCGAGCGCATCAATGAAGTCTTCGACAACCAGCCCTCCATCGCCGATCCCGCCTCCCCTGTCGTTCCTGCGCGGTCCACTGGAACCGTCGAATTCAACAACGTCACCTTCGCCTACCCGGGTGCCGAATCCCCAGTGCTTCGCGACGTCAGCTTCACTGCCCAGCCCGGCCAAACCGTCGCCATCATTGGCGCCACGGGCGCGGGCAAAACCACTCTCATCAACCTCATTCCGCGGTTGTACTCCCCCACGTCCGGCCGGGTCCTCATCGACGGGGTGGACGTCCGCGACCTGTCCCGGCAGGATCTCGCCCAGCGCGTTGGCCTGGTCCCGCAAAAGGCATTCCTCTTTTCCGGCACCGTGGCGGATAACCTGCGCTTCGGTAATCGAGAGGCCACAGAATCCGAACTCTGGGATGCCCTCCGCATCGCCCAAGCCGAGGATTTCGTGCGCACCCGCACCACCGGCGAGGGTGAAACCACAGCTCACGGCCTTGAGTCATCCATCTCCCAGGGTGGCACGGACGTCTCGGGCGGTCAGCGCCAGCGCCTCTCCATCGCCCGGGCTCTCGTGGCTCAGCCGCCGCTGTTTCTTTTCGACGATTCCTTCTCAGCCTTGGATGTGAAGACCGACGCCACGCTGCGCAGCGCCTTACGCTCCCACACAAGCGACGCGGTAGTGCTGATGGTCGCCCAGCGAGTGTCCACCATCGCCGAAGCCGACCTCATCCTCGTCATGGAAGCCGGTCGCATCGTTGCACGGGGAACCCACGAGGAGCTGCTTCAGTCCTCGGCCACCTACCAAGAAATTGTCCGTTCGCAGCTGAGTGCCGAGGAGGCGTCATGACCCCTATGAAGCGGCACGGCCGCAAGTCCGCCAAGGCAACAACACCCACCAAGCCAGCCACCAAGTCAGCTACCAAGTCAGCCACCAGTGCCGATATCAGCGAGGCGGAAATCGAGGAACTCGGCGATTCCGTGGGCACCATGGACGGTTTCGGTGGTGGCAGCACTCCCCGCAAGGCCAAGGCATTCTGGCCGTCCGCCACACGCATGGTGGGGTTGCTCGCCCCACAGAAGGCCGCGCTCGCGGTTGTGTTCGCGATGGTCATCATCTCCGTGGTCTTGTCCGTGATCGCCCCGAAGATCTTGGGCAAGGCGATGGATGTGATCTTCGGGGGCGTCATCAGTAAACAGATGCCAAGTGGCATCACGAAGGAACAAGCCATCGAGGGTGCCCGCGCGCAAGGCCAAGAAAAATTCGCGGACATGTTGACTGCGGTGGATGTGGTGCCGGGACAGGGGATCGATTTCGACAAGCTGGGGCACTATCTGCTGATTGTGCTGGCGATGTACGCGGTCAGCGTGCTGTTCATGTGGCTGCAGGGGCGCATCCTGAATTCGCTGGTCATGCGGGTGATCTACGACCTGCGGCGCGAGGTGGAAAACAAGATCAACCGGCTGCCGCTGAGTTACTTTGATACTCGCCAGCGCGGCGACCTGCTGTCGCGCACCACCAACGATGTGGACAATGTGCAGCAGGCGTTGCAGCAGGCAATCAGTCAACTGATCCACTCGGCGCTGACGATCCTGGGCATCATCGTGATGATGTTTATTGTCTCGTGGCAGCTGGCCTTGATTGCGCTGGTATCGCTGCCGCTCACGGCGCTTGTCATCGGAATCATCGGCGGCAAAAGCCAGAAGCTTTTCGCAGATCAGTGGCGCGAAACCGGGCGGCTTAACGGTCACATCGAGGAAAGCTTCACCGGTCACGAACTAATTCAGGCTTACGGTCGCGGCGCCGATATGCAGGATGTTTTCGACGCCCGCAACGACCAGCTATTCGAATCTGCCAGCCGGGCCCAGTTTTATTCGATGATGATGATGCCTCTGATGCAGTGGCTGAGCTATTTGAGTTACGTGGGCATCGCCGTTGTGGGTGGCCTGCGTGTGGCTAGTGGTTCGCTGACGCTGGGCGATGCCACGGCCTTCATTCAGTACTCCCGTGAGTTCAATCAGCCCCTCGGCCAGTTGGCAGGAATGATGAACATGCTGCAGTCCGGCGTGGCTTCCGCCGAGCGCATCTTTGAGTTGCTGGATGCGGAAGAGGAGAAGCAGGATGTGGCTGGACTGGATGGACAGGCTGGGCAGGAGGCGGCTGGACTGGATGGGCGGAATGAGGCTGGGCAGAATGTAGCTGGACTGGATGGGCAGGCTGGGCAGAAGGCGGCCCGCTCTCCACTGGCCACCCGATCCGAGGGCGCGGTCGAGTTCCGCGACGTGAGCTTCAGCTACGTGGAGGACAAGCCCCTTATCCGTGACCTCAACCTGACGGTCCGCCCTGGCCAGACTGTCGCAATCGTTGGACCCACGGGCGCTGGCAAAACCACGCTGGTCAACTTGATTATGCGTTTCTATGAGCTTGACGGTGGGCAGATTCTGCTGGATGGGGTGGATACTGCCAGATTGTCCCGTCAGCAGTTGCGTTCGCAGGTGGGAATGGTGCTGCAAGATGCCGTGCTGTTCGAGGGGACGATCATGGACAACATCCGCTACGGCCGTTTGGATGCCACCGATGAGGAAGTCATCGCCGCGGCCAAAGCCACGTTTGTGGACCGCTTCGTTCATGCACTTCCCGATGGTTACCAAACCGTCATCAGCCAGGATTCGGGTTCGGTATCCGCCGGTGAGCGGCAGCTAATCACCATCGCGCGCGCGTTCTTGGCGGAGCCCGCGTTGCTGATCTTGGATGAGGCTACATCCTCTGTGGACACCCGCACCGAAGCTCTGGTGCAAAAGGCAATGTCTGCGCTGCAGTCGGATCGCACCTCGTTTGTCATTGCGCACCGTCTATCCACCATCCGCGACGCGGATGTCATCCTGGTCATGAAGGATGGCTCCATCGTGGAGCAGGGTAATCACGAAGAGTTGTTGGCTCAGGGCGGAGAATACGCACAGTTGTATGCGGCGAGCGTGAACTAGCAAGACCTGCTTGAACTAGCGCCGCTTTCCCCGCCGCTGCTCCCACAACACCACCGCAGTGGAACGTGGCACATGAACGATCTCGCCCCGCGAGCGCCCGCCACCTTCTCCCCGGTCCAGGCGGGTTTGCAACTCGGTGAGCTTGTGACGCAACATCGCGGCTTCCGCCTCGAGGGAATCAATTTCCCGGTTCAGGCGGGCGATGCGATTCTGCTGCTCAATGATCGTTTTTATCCCGGCGAGGTTCACACCCTCCTCGTGCGAGAGACGCTGGATTTCCCGCAGCTGATCAATATCCTCGCGCGAGTACCGGCGCCCGCCACCGCGGGTGCGCTCGGGTGTGACCAGCCCGATGCGGTCATACGTGCGCAATGTTTGCGCATGCATTCCCGTGATCTCCGCTGCTACGGATATGACGAACACTTCGCGCTTTTCCTCTTTTGGGGTGCCCGCAGCGTGTGACTTGCCCGCATTGCCCGCCCCCTCACGGTTCGATCCGGTTCCGTTACGGTCTTGTACTTCGGCCCCGTCCTGAGCCGTATGTTGGGCCCCATCATTGGCCGCATTCTTGGTCATGGTCTAGCTCCCATCCCAATTCTCACGCGGATCGAAGCCGGAGCGCTTCTCCTCTTCCGCGTATTTGCGTAGGGCACTCATCGCGCCCTCGTCCAGGTTCTTCGGCACTTCAACCTTCACGGTGACCAGCAAGTCACCGCTGGCGCCGTTCCTCTTGTTAACGCCATGCCCGCGCACCCGCAGCGTCGTCCCATCCTGAGTTCCCTGCGGGATCCGCACGCGCACCTTCGAATCGAGCGTGGGCACGGTCACCGCACCACCCAACACGAGCTCGCTGAAGCTCACCGGAACAGTCAGCTTCAGGTCATCCCCGCTGCGGGTGAAGATTTTGTCGGGCCGGACATGCACCGTGACGAACAGGTCGCCGGATGGCTTGCCACGCTCCCCTGCTGCACCCTGCCCCGCAAGGCGCACCTTTTGACCGTCGACCACGCCCGCGGGCACGCGCACCGTGATGGTCCGCGTCCGTGACTGCTGCCCGGAACCGGCACAATCTGCACACGGATCCTCCACGCGCGTTCCCGTACCCGCGCAGTCCACACATGGACGGGCGAAACCGAATCCGCCGCGCTGCTCGGACGTCACCCCTCGGCCGGAACACGTGGCACACGTCTTCAGGGTGGTCCCTGGTTTCGCACCGGAACCGTGGCACGTTTGGCACGGAGCAGGACTGGTCAGGCGGATCGGAACCGTCACACCTTTAGTCGCCTCGCGGAACTCCAGGGTGATCTCCGTTTCCACGTCCGTCCCACGAGTGGACCGCTGGGATTGGTGGCCGGCACCAGCGTGGCGTCGTCCCCCAGAAGAAGCCCCGAACACCCCGCCGAGCAGATCGGAAACGTCGAACCCTTCCCCGCCGAAGTCGGAGAACTTACCAAACCCGGCGGAGCCAAACCCGGACGAACCAAAACCACTGGAGCTAAACCCAGCCGAGCCGAAACCGCCCGTGCCAAACCCACCAGACGCAATCAGCCGCTTCAGCTCGTCGTACTCGGCGCGTTTTTCTTTATCGCCCAGCACGCTGTAGGCCTCCGAGGCCCGCTTGAACTTATCCTCCGCAACCGTATCGCCGGGGTTCTTATCTGGGTGATTCTCGCGGGCGATATGGCGGTAGGCCTTCTTAATCTCGTCCGCGCTCGCGGAGGAAGATACGCCGAGGTCACCGTAGTAATCCTTCTCGGCCCACTCATTTTGTGCCATGTCTTCTCTCCTTGTTGGTGAATGTTGTGTTGCTAGTTACGGCTGCGACCTTTGCGGTTGACGTGCGTAAGTGACTGTGCGCAAGTGACTGTGTTTCAGCCTTCGGTTACGTTCGTCTTCAGCCGTCGGTTCGCGCGAACCTCAAGTCAACTTGAGTCTACCGCGCTGAACTTTGGGAATCTAATTCTTATAACGACCACGCTCAACTTTTATTCCAGTTCTGTCGGATGGTCTCGGGTCCCTGCGCGCTTGCCACCTGTACCCACCCTGCGAACCGCCACTTGCGACCTGCGAACCGCCAACCATTCCCGCCCTGCGCCCTGCGACCTGCGCCCTGCGAACCGCCAACCATTCCCGTTTACCGCCGGGCACTTATCGCTAGGGTGGACATTATGACTCCTAAGAAGCGCTCGTGGCTTAACCGCCTTTTCGGCTCCCACAACTCACCATCCGAATCAAACGATGCGCCTGGGCCAACGCATGCTGGGCCGTCCCACCTTGAGCCGTCTCACCCTGGGGCAACTCATGCTGGGCCACCTCCTGCTGGGCCGCCGTCCGACATCCCTTCTACCGACGCCCCCTTGTCCCCCTCCCCAGTGCCCCCTGGGCATTCGCCGGAGGCTGGCCCCGAAGATCCACCGATCCCCCTCCGCGGGTTGGATCCGGAAGCATCGGATGCCTTGATCCGCCACATCGTGCGCACCCTCAACGAGCTCGGTTACGGCGCGAATCCCACTCCGGAGGTTGTCTACTACGAGAAGCCGCAGGACATCGACAATCAGGTACGGCACACTGGCCCCGCGCCGGGACCTTATGGCGGAACGCTGCCCGCCCCCGAGCTGAGCGAAGGGAACGTCATGGGGCTGGAGAACATCGTGAAGCAGGCCGCCCAGCTGCGGAACTTTGAGGAAGAGATGCCGCCCTTGGTGCACGAGTTCGTCACGGGTTTAGTTGCGTCACTGCAGACAGCGGAGAATCTACAGTCCACTCCGGATGCGGAGTTCTACCGACTGTTGCGCGTACGTTTGACCGCGATCGACCTTTTGCCTGAGAGCCTGCAGCTCCATGCCCGCGAGTTCAACCCGGATTCACCGGTGCGGCCGTTCTCGGATGCTTTATGTATCCACCTCGTTCAAGATTTACCTCATTCGGTGCTTGGCTTAAGCCCCGCATCCCTAAAGGATCGCGGGCCCGTGGAGGATTTATTCCGCATCGGTTTCCGCAACTTGTGGCAGGAACTAATCGATTCTGACCTACAGGTGCATTCCGTCAATGGCGAGCAGGGTAAGCCGGGGGAACGCATGTGGGTGTTTGAAGGCAGTTCTTATTACGTCGGCTCCGTCCCCATCCTCCTGGATGAGATCGCGGAGCGTTACCTACCGAGCATCGACCGCAGCGTGGGGCTGCTTTTTGCATCACCACATCGCCACATCACGCTAGTCCGGGAGGTGGATACGGGCGCCGATCTCATGGGCTCGATCGGGCTGATGGCCACCTTCGCTGCCGAGGAGTTCACCCAGCAGGCAGGCGCACTGAGCCCACGGTTAATGATCTCCCACCTGGGTGAAATCATCACCTTTACCGACGTGAAATGGAAGGACGAACGCTCCGCAGAACTCGAGGTCAAGCCCACGGCCTACCTGATGGAGAAACTCAACCAGGGCTGGGAAGACGGCGAAGGACCTGGCGGCCTCGCGGGTCCGGGCGCAGGTCCCGAGCCCTCATGAGTCTTTTGGAGCTGTTCTTGGTCCACCACTTGGAATCAATTGCTCGTTGACCGAAAACCCCGCCGGAGTTCAACCGGCGGGGTTTGAGTTTTCTAGGCTCGTCCGTCTTCTACGTCATACTCACCAACGGTGAATCTACTGCGGATCGGCCAGGACAATCATGGCGTGGCGCAGCACGCGGTCCTCCGCGCGGTAACCCTTGCGCAGGACGGTTCCAACCACTTTGTCATCGCCGGTGGAGGTGTCCTGGACCGCCTCATGCAGCTCGGGGTTGAATTCTTCGCCCTCGACGCCGAAAGCTTCCACCTTCACGGAGTTCAGCACGCCTTGGAGCTTGTCAGCCATCGCCTTCAAGGGGCCAGTGAGGTCACCGTGAGATTCAGCCAGATCCAAGTCATCCACAATCGGAAGCAGCTGAGCGGCAATATCCGCCCGGGCCCCAGCGATAACGGAAGCGCGGTCGCGCTCCACGCGGCGACGGTAGTTGGTGTACTCCGCCGTCACGCGCTGCAGGTCCTCAGTGCGCTCCGCGAGCTCCTTGGACAGAGCCTCCTCAGGATTAGCGGTCGCACCGTTTTCCATCGCAGCTTCCTCTGCTTCGCGAGTTTCCTCACTAACGGACTGCGCAGCCTCGTCGGCCACCGCATCGGCCTCCGCAGCCGCAGCGGCCGCAGAATCCTCCTCAGAAGCCTCGTCGATCAAAGCCTCGGCCGCTGCATCAGCGTCGATGTTGGCGAAGTCCTGTGCGATGGCTTCCTCATCGGTGGAGCCGGGATCTCCCGGGTTCACGTTCTGATTGTCAGCCATTACTTCTTCTCGTCCTCCTCGTCGACTACCTCAGCGTCGACAACGTTGGGATCCTGGTCAGCGGAACCGGCGTCGGCACCACCAGCTGCGCCAGCGCCAGCGGCACCTTCGGCAGCCTCGGCCTCGTAGATGGCCTTGCCCATCTCCTGAGATTCAGCGGACAACTTCTCGACGGCATCCTTGATGGCCTCGATATCGTCGCCCTTCAGTGCCTCGTCAACAGCCTTGGCAGCGTCCTCAACCTTGGTCTGCAGTTCCTCGGAGACCTTCTCCTTGTTGTCCTCGACGAACTTGCGGGTCTGGTACGCCATGGACTCAGCGGAGTTGCGAACTTCCTGCTCCTCGCGGCGCTTCTTGTCCTCTTCAGCGTGTGCCTCGGCATCCTTGACCATGCGATCGATCTCGTCCTGGGACAGACCGGAACCATCCTGAATCTTGATGGTGTTTTCCTTGCCTGTGCCCTTGTCCTTCGCGGTGACGTGGACGATGCCGTTGGCGTCGATGTCGAAGGTGACCTCGATTTGAGGCAACCCTCGAGGAGCTGGTGCGATGCCACCCAGCTCGAAGGAGCCCAGTAGCTTGTTGTGTGCAGCCATCTCGCGCTCGCCCTGGAAGACCTGGATTTGCACGGAAGGCTGGTTGTCCTCGGCAGTGGTGAAGGTTTCGGAACGCTTGGTTGGGATGGTGGTGTTGCGCTCGATCAGCTTGGTCATCACACCGCCCTTGGTCTCAATACCCAAGGAAAGTGGGGTGACGTCCAGCAGCAGCACGTCCTTAACCTCGCCACGCAGCACGCCAGCCTGCAGAGCAGCACCAACGGCAACAACCTCATCTGGGTTTACGCCCTTGTTTGGCTCCTTGCCACCGGTCAGCTCCTTCACGAGCTCCGACACAGCTGGCATACGGGTGGAACCGCCGACAAGCACAACGTGGTCGATGTCGTTGACACTGACGTCAGCATCCTTCAGCACAGCCTCGAATGGCTTCTTGGTGCGATCCAGCAAGTCCTGGGTGATGCGCTGGAACTCGGTACGAGACAGGGTCTCATCGAGGAACAGTGGGTTCTTGTCCGCGTCGACAGAGATGTACGGCAAGTTGATGGAAGCCTGCTGAGAGCTGGACAGCTCGATCTTTGCCTTCTCAGCGGACTCACGCAGGCGCTGCATAGCCATCTTGTCCTTGGACAGGTCCACACCGTTGCTGGACTTGAACTTCTCTACCAACCAGTCAACGATGCGCTGATCCCAGTCATCGCCACCCAGCTCGTTATCACCGGAGGTTGCGCGAACCTCGACAACACCGTCACCAATCTCCAGCAGGGAGACGTCGAAAGTACCGCCACCCAGGTCGAAGACCAGAATAGTCTGCTCCTTGTCGCCCTTCTCCAAGCCGTAAGCCAGAGCCGCAGCCGTTGGCTCATTCACAATGCGGAGCACGTTCAGGCCGGCGATCTGACCGGCATCCTTGGTGGCTTGGCGCTGGGCGTCGTTGAAGTAAGCAGGAACAGTGATCACTGCATCGGTGACGTCCTCGCCGAGGTACGCCTCCGCATCCCGCTTCAGCTTCATCAGCGTACGAGCGGAGATTTCCTGGGCGGTGTAATCCTTCTCGTCAATGGTGGTCTTCCAGTCTTCGCCGATGTGGCGCTTGACGGAACGGATGGTGCGGTCCACGTTGGCCACTGCCTGGTTCTTAGCGGACTGACCCACCAGAACCTCGCCGTTCTTGGCAAACGCAACGACAGATGGGGTGGTACGGGAACCTTCGGAGTTAGCGATAACCGTTGCCTCGCCACCCTCGAGTACGGAAACCACAGAGTTGGTGGTTCCCAAGTCAATACCTACTGCACGTCCCATGATGGGCTACCTCCTGTTTGTGTTAATCCTTCATTGGATTGTGTTGTCGATCATCGAGCCTTTAGTGCGGATGACTCAACTCATGCTCTCCAGTATGCGGAAGATTTCGCTGGAGTCAAGTTTTCTTGAGTCATTCACGCTCAACCTGCTCACACCCTACTCAACTCACAACCCCTCAACCTTGTTCCCGATCGACTCAACTTTTTCCAAAAACTTTTTACTACGCTGGTCCCATGAGCTTTTCCATGCGCGTTTCCGCTTATCTGGCTTCGCGACGGGCTTCTAATCCCGACGCCACGCTGAGCGCCGCCCCGTCCCCCGCAGAACCACCACACATTCTGCGACAGCACTTTGCGCTGTCGATGCGTCACGTGGACATCACCCCACTGGGCAGTACAGCACCGGGCAACCCAACACTGGGCAGCACAGCACCAGGCAACCCAACACCGGGCAGCACAGCACCCGGCAACCCAACACTGCGCAGCACAACACCCCCGACCTCTTTCCCCGTATGGTCCGTCGCACCCATGCAGTTTGAAGGCGTTACCGCGGGAGGTCCAAGCACCACATCCGAGAGCGACCACCTCGACGAGGTATCTCCCGCCAAGGCCGCAGACAAGGCTGTCTTGTACGTACTGCCAGGCGGGTTTGTCAAACCCATTCAACCGCGCAACTGGAACTTCGTGAGCCAGCTCGCCGAAGCCGGCCTGCGCGTGGACATTCCCCTCTACGGTCTAGTTCCCGACTACTCCGCCGCTCACGGTCTGCCGCTGATCCGCGAGTGTTACCGTCAGCTGGTCGCGGACCACGGCGCAGATAATGTCACAGTCATTGCAGATTCGGCTGGTGGCGGGTTGTTCCTGAGCGCGCTGGCATGGCCTTTCGGGGACAGCATGGCCGGCTCTAATGTTGCTGAGTCCCCCCTCCCCGCCCCCAAGGCCATCGTCCTCAACGCCCCTTGGTTAGATATGGATCTATCTAATCCTGACATCGAGGAGTTCCTCCCCTCCGATCCCCTTCTAAACCCCCAGGTGCTACGCCCCCAAGGTGTGCTGTGGGCCTCTGGGTTAGTCACTGCCGGAATTTGTTCCGACGCCGCCGCGACCCAACACCCCGCTGTCAGCCCGCTCCTGATGACCTCGGAAAAGCTATGCGAAGCCCTGTCCAGCCCCCGCCCCGCGCACACCTATATCTATTGCGGCACCAGGGATATTTCGCTCCCAGACTGCGGAAAGTTGGCGTCGAGAATAAAAGAAGTAGGGGCAGTGGCAACGCTGCACGAAGAAGAAGGGGCGATCCACATGTACCACCTCACAAATACTCCGGAAGGGCGTGCGGCGCGCAAGCGGATGATTGAGATCGCTACCACATAAGGGCCCCGAGTGAATTAGGCAACACATTTGTTGCTAATTAGCGCTGGTCAGCGGGCTGGCGAAAATTGAAAAAAGCCACCCCAAGACTGATATTGTGCCCTAGTAAGTAATTAGTTCATACATAATCCGGCACGGATATGAACTACTTGACAGAGTCACCCTGACTCACACCGGACTTGCGAGGAGCACAACATGGACCTGCTTGCAGCAGGGCAGGCGACCTCCAATGACATTCCGTGGAACATCACCATTCCGCTGGGAATCATTGGCGCGCTGCTTTCACTGCCCGCCTGGATCTTCTTCATCCGTGGCGCGGCGCAGATCTTTACCACGATCCGCCTCGGCCAACCGGCGCTGAAGAGGACGGATAACCCCGCCGGCCGACTGATGAACCTGATCAAGGAAATCATCGGCCACACCAAGATGGCCAAGAAACCGGGCGTGGCAGTCGCCCACTGGTTCGTCATGGTTGGATTCCTGTTGGGATCCATGGTGTGGTTCGAGGCCTACATTCAGATCTTCAACCCCGAGGGTGGCTGGCCCATCATCGGCAACTGGGGCTTGTACCACTTCGTTGATGAGCTACTGGGTCTGGGCACCGTCCTGGGCATCATCGCGCTGATCATCATCCGTCAGAAGATCGGCGACAAGGATAAGAAGGCCCGCTTCTACGGCTCGAACTCCAAGGCCGCATACTTCGTGGAAGCCGTGGTCCTGATCGAGGGTCTGGGCATGATCCTGGTGAAGGCTTCCAAGATCGCTACTTTCGCCAGCTACGAGGGCGGCCATGCAGCAACGGACTTCTTCACCATGCAGGTGGCCAAGATTCTGCCGGAATCCCCGCTGCTGGTTTCCATCTTCGCCCTGATCAAGCTGCTGTCCGGCATGATCTGGCTGTTCATCGTTGGCCAGAACGTCAAGTGGGGTGTCGCTTGGCACCGCTTCATGGCGTTCTTCAACATCTTCCTGAAGCGCAACTCCGATGGTCGCAACGCCCTGGGCGCAGCAAAGCCCATGACCTCCAACGGTCGCATCCTGACCATGGAGAACGCCGACCCAGACACCGACAAAATCGGTGCGGGCACCATTGACGACTTCACCTGGAAGGGCTGGATGGACTTCACCTCCTGTACGGAGTGTGGACGTTGCCAAGAACAGTGCCCCGCATGGAACACCGCAAAGCCACTGAGCCCGAAGCTGCTGATCACCGCGCTGCGCGATAACGCTATCGAATCTGCCCCATACCTGAAGGCCGCCAAAGCCGAGAGCTCCCGTGGTGCTGGCATGTTCTCCGGTGGCACTGCGGTTCTGGACGACCCAGCCATCGACGCACACGCCGACATGCCGTTGCTGCAGCTGGTTGCTTCCGGCGAGCAGGGTGTAATCGATCCAGACATCCTGTGGTCCTGCACCAACTGTGGTGCTTGTGTTGAGCAGTGCCCAGTGGACATCGAGCACATCGACCACATTGTGGATATGCGCCGTTACCAAGTGCTGGTGGACTCCGAATTCCCAACCGAGCTGGGTGGCCTGTTCAAGAACATGGAAACCAAGGGAAACCCTTGGGGCCAGAACAACAACAAGCGTTCCGAGTGGATCGAAGCGGCCAAGGCAGACGGCATCGACATCCCGGTTTACGGCCAGGACATCGAGAACTTCGACGATACCGAGTACCTGTTCTGGGTTGGTTGTGCCGGCGTATACGACGACAACGCTGCCAAGACCACCCGCGCCGTGGCGGACCTGCTGTACACCGCTGGTGTGAAGTTCGCCGTACTGGGTGAGGGCGAAGGCTGTACCGGTGATTCCGCCCGCCGTGCTGGTAACGAGTTCCTCTTCCAGATGATGGCAGAGCAGAACATCGAGGTTCTGGACGATGCGTTCGAAGGCGTACCACCGAAGCAGCGCAAGATCGTCGTGACCTGTGCACACTGCTTCAACACCCTGCGCAATGAGTACCCAGAAATGGGCGGCAACTACGACGTGGTTCACCACACCCAGCTGCTGAACAAGCTGATCCGCGAAGGCCGACTAGAGCCTGTGAACAGTCCTCAGACGGGGCGTCAGGTCACCTACCACGACCCATGCTTCCTGGGCCGACACAACAAGGTCTTCGAAGCTCCGCGTGAGCTAATTGGTGCATCCGGCGCAAACTTGGTGGAGATGGATCGTAACCGCGACACCGGTTTCTGCTGTGGTGCCGGTGGTGCCCGCATGTGGATGGAAGAGCACATCGGCGAGCGCATCAACCTGAACCGTACGGATGAGGCGCTGGCGACGGGCTCCGACACGATTGCCGTGGGTTGCCCATTCTGTAAGACGATGATGAGCGACGGTGTTAACAACCGTCAGTCCGATATCGAGGACAAGAGCCAGCGCACTCAGGTTCTGGACATCTCCCAGATGTTCCGCGAATCCATCATGGTCGACGGCAAGCTGCCAGCGCCGAAGGAACCAGAGTTCCTGGTTGCTCCAGAGCGCGGTTGGGTTGATGAAGAGAAGCTGGCCCGCGAGGAGGCTGAGCGCAAGGCGGAGGAAGAGGCGAAGCGTCGCGCTGAAGAAGAGAAGAAGCGCAAGGCTGAGCAGAAGGCGGCCGAGGAAGCGAAGAAGAAGGAAGCTGCGGCAGCAGCGGGTGCAGGTGCTGCGGGTGCTCCAGCGGCACCGGGTGCTCCACAGGCTCCATCCGCAGGCGCTCCAGCAGCTCCATCCGCAGGTGCTCCAGCAGCTCCTGGCGCTCCGGGTGCTCCAAAGGCTCCAGCAGCTCCATCCGCAGGTGCCCCGTCGGCTCCTGGCGCTCCAGCGGCTCCATCCGCAGGCGCCCCGTCGGCTCCGGGTGCTCCAGCAGCTCCAGCAGCTCCAAAGGCTCCATCCGCAGGCGCCCCAGCGGCACCGGGCGCTCCACAGGCTCCATCCGCAGGCGCCCCAGCGGCACCTGGTGCTCCAAAGGCTCCAGCACCCCAGGCTCCATCCGCAGGTGCCCCGTCGGCTCCTGGCGCTCCAGCGGCACCGGGTGCTCCAGCAACCCCAGCAGCTCCTGGCGCTCCAAAGGCTCCATCCGCCCAAGAAGAGTCCGCTGCGCCGGCTACCTCAGCCGCACCAGCTGCAGCCGAGACCACTTCTGACGGCAAGATCAAGCTCGGTGCAACCGCTCCAGCAGCACCGGGAGCTCCAGCCGCCCCTGGCGCGTCAGCAGCTCCTTCGGCTCCTGCAGCAGCTCCAGCAACACCAACTCAGGCCGAGGCAGACGCTGAAACCGCGTCCGCTGAGGCCCAGGCTCCTCAGTCTCAGACCCCAGCAGCGCCGAGTGCACCATCCGCTCCGGGTGCTCCGGCTGCGCCAGCCGCTTCTGCGGAACCGGAAGCTCCAGCTGCTCAGAAGTCCGAGCCAGCTACGCCTTCCGCACCAGCACAATCGGGAGCTAGCACTGAAGGTGGTGTCATCAAGCTGGGCGCGATGACCCCAGGCGCTCCGGGCGCTCCAGCGCCTGCTGCTCCATCGGTTCCTGCAGCTGCTCCAGCTGCACCGGCACAGGCCGAGGCGCCAGCAGCACCGGAAGCTCCAAAAGCTAAGGCACCTTCGGTACCGGCATCCGAGGAAGCTTCAGCCGAAGAGGTTCCGGCACAGGAACCACATACCGAAGAGGCTCAGGCCCCAACTGAAACCGAGGCTGCGGCAGCACCGGCGGCTCCAGCTGCGCCTGCTGCCAAGGAAGTTCCGTCCGAGGACAACGCTCCTGCGCAAGAGCAGGGCCAGTCCCAGACGAAGACCGAAGGCGGCATCATCAAGATCACGCCTAATGTCCCAGGTGCTCCCGGCGCCCCCAACGCTTGAGGCCTAACGCCTGAAACTGGGGAGAACCTCCGGTAACGACAACAACCGCATCTGCTCGAAAAAGCAGGTGCGGTTGTTTCTTTTCTCAAGCGCCCTCGCTCGACGTTTCTTTCCCCATGGGTACGAACTCTGCGTGTGCCAACGCTAGGAAACCAAAATCAATACACGCGCGATTTCCGGATTCGAAAAGCAGACTCAAATGCCTCAAGAATCCCCTCAACAGCGCATCTCGTTCTGCAAATCGGAAAAGGTCAGCGCAGCTCGTTCCCCGGAGCCCGAAAAGCAGACTCAGATGCCTCAAGAATCGCCTCAACAGCGCATCTCGTTCTGCAAATCGCAAAAGGACCACGCAGCTCGTTCTGCAAATCGGGAAAAGTCAGCAGAACCGTTCTCTCAGAACAACCGCCGCCCCCGCTGCCGCAACCTAATCACCGGATTCCGCCGCGCCGGCCCAAGTGCAATGACCGAACCCGCCAGCACCTTAGCTACTTCCATGTCCCGCTCCGTTGGCGCTTTTTTCAAGATGCGGTCCCTCGGTCGCCACGCGTTGTTGGGATTTGGCTCCCCAAGCTCGATCAGACGATTGTTCCTGTAGTCGATGTAGTAGCCTCGCGTCGCCTAAAGCGATCGTTACTTCCCTCGAACTCATCACGGCGCCACCCGCCTTCAGCTACGCGGAAAACATACGGACACCAGCCATAACGCGACGGGATGATGTACCGCGCCTCTGGGCTCAACCGCCCATGCCCCCGAGCGGAACTCCACACCTGATCAAACGAATCCGATAGTGCCATCCTCAGTCGTAAGCGCTGATAGCGATCCTCTTCGACAGGCACGTCGTGCACGATCGTGCGCAGATCTTCTACATTGGAGGCATCAACCACATTTGCCCCAAGCCAGGCCTCGTTGCCGTCTTTACCTTGCTTCACACCGCAGCGATGCTGGTTCTACTGAACTTTGTCTGGCACCTGCGCATCTACCTAGGAAGGAAGTCGAAGTAATGAAGCGGATTGCCACGCTAATCGTCGCAGCAGGACTCGTTATCTCCGGATGCTCGACAATGGAGAACGAAACGGCGTCGTCCCAAAAAGAACAACCCGAAACGACACCCAGCGTCGAAGCTACCCCGCAAACCCCCTCCAAAGACCGGCCCTCTCCTACCCTGACATCGAAACGCGAGCTGCCACCGAACGTGCGAGCTTCACGCGACCGCGAAAGCGAGCATTCTAGGAAATCGTCATCGCCACAATGCGGTTCCGATAGTGCCACTCAGGCGGTGCGGGACAATATCTCACGGGTCAAGCCCAACTCTTGGGATTGGGATGCGAGCACCGCGGATATTGATGGCTACGACCCCTGTGCGCCCCTGTCGTGGATTACAGTGACGATTCATGGCGCGACGTCGTCGTCACCGTTCCAGATCATGCTATTCAACTACGGGGAATACTTAGGAACCACCACATCGGAGGCATACGGTTTCATGCCGACCGTGACGCGTACGGGCGATGACGCTCTCAATGTGGTTTATCACTACCCACTGCCTGGCGAAAGTAACGCGGAACGCTCCGGTGAGGCGCACGCCAGTTTCCGGTGGAGTGAGTCCGCTGGCCGCATCATCATGACTGGTAACGTGCCGCCACAGTAGGCTTGGTGGCTGATATGGGGGCGGCACCTTCGGGTGCCGCCCTTTCTTCTTCGGTGAGTTGTGGACAATTCATTCCAGAACGTTTATTCTTAAACTATGGCTAGACCACGAGAATTCAACGAAAGCGACGTTCTTCGCGCCGCAATCGTCACCTTTGGCACACACGGATTCAACGCACTATCGGTGGATACGGTCCTGAAGGAGTTGGGGTTGAACCGCTCCAGTTTCTATAAGATTTTCGGATCTAAACACGGTTTATTCCGCATGGCGTTAGAAACGGTTTGTCAAAGTGCGGAGGAGGGCATCGTCGATTATGACGCTAAAAACCTCGTCCTCGTTGCACTCACGGAACTAGCCCCCACTAGCAAGGACATCCGCGCTCGTACGCACGAAGCCGTTCGACTTTGCTTTAACGACGATCCAGCTGAGTTAGGCCAACACGTCCTATCCCGCGCCGGCCACTGAGCTCCGCGCGAACAGACCCGGGCTCCGCGCAAGCAACCCGAGACCCGCGCAAGTAGACCCGGGCCCCGCGCGAGAAACCTGGCCCTCTCACTGGTCACACCCCAGACACTCCCACCCTCTCACACTAAGGAGATTTCCATGCGCAACAAGATCACTTTTACCGAAGAAAACCTCGTCGTAGAGCCCCAGGGCCTCGACAAGCTGTGGTCTTTCACGGGCAGCCTCACGATCCCATGGAACCACGTGCGCGGCGCCACTCACGATCCCGGGATGAAGGAAGAGCCCAAAGGATTCCGAGCTCCCGGCCTGCGTATTGGACAAAAGCTCAGTGGCACGTTCCACTCCGATGGCGAACGCACCTTTTATAACGTCAATGGCTTTGAAAACGCCCTTGTCGTCGAACTGGTTGACGAGCACTTCACACGTCTCGTGGTCGCCGCAGACAACCCGGCCGATCAAGCCCGGGCCATCAATTCCCACGCTCGCGCTAAATGATGGCACGACCTAGCTCGCCCAAGAAACCGCATTTGTCTAAAACGCGGAACGGGGCCTGCCTGAAAAGCAGAACGGGTCGTGTCCCCAAAGCGGAGCAACACCTGCCCGAGAAGAAGGGGCGTGTCTGCAAACAGAACGACGCCTGTCCCAAAAGCGGCGCGGCACCTATTCGAAAAGCAGAATGAAAAACTCAAGAAGCGCGGTGGGAAGGCATCTCGTTCTGCAACGTTGACACCGGGGGTTCAGCGCGCACACCAGTTTAAAACTTTGGTCGGCCGCGCGGGGTGCTGACGGTTGGGTCTCCTGGGATCCAGAAACGCAGTGGGGCCTCGACGTTTTTGCTGATCCCGATGCGTTTTCCCGCGACGAATTCCACGGGTTCACTGGCGCGCCGGAAGTATAAGACGGGCAGCGGGGCCGGGGCAGACGAGGCAGCCAACTCAGCCGAATCAACCGGATTAGGCAAACCAGACGGGGCCGGTGCTGTTGCGGAATCGGGCAGCGCGAGGAAATCAGGGCTGCCGCCTTGGCGAACCTCCGCCCCATTGAGCTCGAGGTCAAACCCCATCGCCTGCCCGAGGTTTCCGGGGCCGCGGGCCAGCGCGGCGTCGAGCGCCTTAGGTCCCCGACGGCGCCGTGCAACGTCGTAACCTGCGACGACCTCCCCGCCCCGCAGCAGCACTCCGCCCGCGTGCCCATCAGGGCTGCATACTAGGTTCCCAGCGCGATGGATGCCGTAGCTCGCGTAAACATACAAATGGGACGAAGGGCCGAACATCGTCGCGCACCGAGGGGTGGGCCCCTTGAATGCGTGGGACGCGGGATCGCTTTCGCCCAGGTAAGCCTCCACCTCGGTGATTCGCACAGCTACGTGCCCTAAGCGCAGAATCCCACCCAACAATTGCGGGGCGACTACGTCAGCGGGCTGATCGAAATCGACCAGAACCTGGTCTGGGACGCTCGCCATGCGGCTAGCGAAGGTATCGGTCGAGCCAACTTTTGTACCGTCAGTCATGCCGTCAGTCATGTCGCCAGTCTAGGTGAGCTGGGATCAGGCAAAGACTGGCGGTCGAGTTCTCCATCCACTCTACGAGCTCCTCAGTGAACTCCACCCCGGGGTTCAACCGCGAGTCATGAGAGGTTCGAGAGCGCTAGCGAACAAACGCGTGGCGGATGATGTTCCCGAAGAAGTGATCCAGGATGGCGATCAGCGCCAGCACACCGCCGAGAATTCCAAACCATTTAGTGAACGTCCACCACAACGACGTTTTGGAGTCTCCTGGCTTTTTGTCCATCGAGGAGTTGTCGCTGCCTTCGGGGCTGACAGAGCCTGACGAATCACTCGACACCGGGGTTTTACTGGTTACTGAATCACTGGTTGCTGATCCGCTCAGCGCCGGGGGTTTACTCGATGTTGATTCACTGGGTGTTGATTCACTGGGCATTGGTTCACCAGTTGTTGGTTCGCCGGGTGTCGGTTTATCAGGTGCGTCAGCCGTTCCCGTAGGCATCGGCTCTTCACCCGCCGGTGTTTTACCCTCACCCGTTCCCTGCTCCAAGGGTTCGTAGCCTTGCCCTTTGTCTACGACCGGCGGAATAAAGGAAGGATCGTAGACTTTCCGCAGCACATAGCGTTCTTCGCCTTCACCTGGCGCATCGTCATAAGAGGGTACAAAAATCGTTCCCTCATCCAGCAACAGCATCCCGCCATGGAGGTACTCGTTGGTCTTTGCTCCCTTCGGAATAGCGATATCTTCTGCCGCTTCCCGTTTTAAAGTTTGAGTGTTCAACCTTTTAAGATGCCCGTCGTTAGCATCTAGCGCAAGCAATGTGCCGCTGTGCGTGAGGACAGCATTTCCCCATACTTTGATATCACTGTGTTCGCCATCGGCGACATCTTCCCGACCCGCCGATACATCATTAATTCGATGGAGCTGACCGTTTTCATAGCGGAGAGTCTGCGCAAAGGAGTACTCAGGCTGCCCAATGGAGTTGTACCGAACGATTGTTTCACCATTGGTTCGTGCAGCCGTAGTCTTCATACCAGACTCAGAACTCGCGGATTCTGAGAGCAAACGAGCAGACAGTTCAGGCGCGGATGCATCAATTCCCACCATCAGACCGAAATACTTCTTACCATTTTTCATCGCGGAGCTAGTACCCGAGTTCAAAATGAAACTGCCGTCCTTCATCGCCAGTAGGTCGTGCTTAACTGGGAAGCCCGCTTGCGCTTCCCCATACATACCTTCGGGTTCAATAAAGCCCGCATCTGCCACCAAATCTGATTGACGTGGCAGGTCAGTAGGAGAGACCGCCCCGCTATTCAACACTGCGGCCTGCGTCTCGGTCACCGCTAGAACCCTACCCGACCAGTGGTTGTAACCAATCGCCGTGACAGGGTCCGCAAAAGTGTGCACAACGACGGGCTGACCAAACCCTGTCTTCACATCAACGTGTACTTTGTAGACAGTTTGGAAATCGTCGTTAAATGGCCGCGATTCAGAATTCTGCTTTCCAACAAAATAAAGGTCCTTGTTGCGATCATCAAAAGCCACTGCACCGTATTCATTGAGACGCACACGCTGCGAATGCACTTCGTTCAAATCACGATCCAATAGGGAAAAACCAGCTTTCGCCACGGGACTCCATCGGTAATCTGCTGTTGCAACAATGACATGGTCTTTCAACGCAAACAGATCACGGCGCCGTTCGTAAAGCGCCTCATTGTCAAACTTTCGCGTGGATACGGCGAACGCTGCGCCGTCGGTGGACGGCCGAGCAAAACCTTCCAGTCCCGATACGTCGAAACTGAACGTAAGCGAATCCAATCCCACACCTACCGGGTAGAAATGAGAAAACATTTCGCGGCCTTCTCGGGTCAGTGTGCTGGGAATCTCCGACCATGTCACTACGCTCCCACTGGTCTTAAAGTCAGCACTCGCAGTGTGCAGCTGCGCGATTGGCTTGGAATCATCCACCCCTGAGTTGAGGTAAACATTTCCACTCGGATACTGCTTTGACGTGACGGTCGCATAGACAAAAGATCCCTCTGGACTGATGACAATGCGCGGATTCTCGATTTTCAGATCGAGCTGACACTTATCCTGCGCCCCACGGTCACAGTATTTCTTGTACCGCACGCCGCCACTGAACTTCGCTTCGAATCGTTCACTCTCGCGATCATAAGTTTTTGCCTCAATTGAAAAGCCGAACCTGTTCTTTTTCTCATTCTCCGTGGCGGTGCCGATCAACTCGGTCGGTCCGTGCGTGTAGTTATTGAATGAAGATCGAATCCCCCACGTCATCGTCCCGACGTCAACGGACAGCGGTGTAGTTGAGGTTTCAGTTACGGGTGGGCTCACTTGCGCATAAGCCGGAACCGCCACACCGGCTGACAACAACGCACAAATCGTCGCAAGCGAAACAGCACCGTGGCGGGCAACAGTAGTTTTCAAGGATGCTCCAAACACTCCAAAGGGATGAGACACCCCGGAGATTACCTACTAAGGTTTGCCTAACCTATATCCTGCGGAATCAGTCACACCCTTCTGAATTACAGATCCGCAGTTCAGTAATGAAAATCTTTACCCCCTCGCCACTTTCCACTCCCCTCACCCCTTCTTCCCCTCACCCCTTCTTCCTCTCACCCCCTTTCCCCTCACCCCTTCTTCCTCTCACCCCTTCTTCCTCTCACCCCTTCTTCCCCTCACCCCTTCTTCCCCTCACCCCCTTTCCCCCCT